>JBATKU010000738.1:0-42906 GCA_049669725.1 Desulfobacterales bacterium | reverse complement strand
GTCTCATGCCGACTAGTGGGCCATTGGGTATTCGATCAAATCTATCATAGAATTTATCAAATAGCTCTGTTTCATTGTTCTCAAAGAATCTGCGAGTGGCGTATGCACAGACATCTGCAAGTTGCACCATTTCGGTTAACTCGCTGTCTACAAATAAGGGGGTTTCTAAAATTCTAGTATAACTGGTCCAAATTGTCCCCCTAATGTGAAATTTTTTCATTAAAGTAGTCAATTGGAGTGCTACGGCCTTATTTTGATCATGGATCACTAGTCCATGATACTCAGCCTCTAAGGGTCGACTGAAATTTCTGAGGAAAGAATCGAAGCGGCTAATTACTTGCGAAAATGCATTTTCATAAATTGCTTCTTGAAGATTGTAATGACTGCGGTCAGTAGCTTCTGCAAATAATCTTGAATCTCTCCAAGACCCAATTAGATCTGCCATTTCATTTAGGCAATTTTTACGTTGATCATATGTCAAATGCCTGTAAGCATGAGTTTTTTTAAACAGTTTTTTATATGATTGAAGTTTTTTCTTATTGCCTAATGCGGAAATATGTAAAAGGGTTGCCTTTCTTTCTAAATCAACCTGCTTTCTGCGCTTGTCATAGTCCAAATTTTCAAAACCGGGAATTCTTTCTTGATCTAAATACCTACGGAGCATCCAACCAGTATGGATTTCCTTATCTTGTAATTCGTAGGATTTCTTTATGGGGGTAATTTGGTCAGTTTTATTTCGCCATGTTAACGCCGGAATGGCTAAACCAAGAAGTACGAAATGAGAGGTGTTACTTCCAGATTCATCGAGATACAAGAAATACATTTTACCTCCCCTTCGCAAAAAAAAAGCGTCTGAGGCCGGACCATACGGTCCAGCAGGGGTCGTTTAACGTCCCGGCTCAGTCGCTATATCCAATAATATAATATTATATGCCGTTGTCAAGGGAATTTGTATAAAATAGTTATGCACTTCGTGAATAACCACAATATGTTGATGTTTACCGACAAAAGATACCATTACATTATTAATCTTCTTCTTTATGATCGATGCCTTTTTTCTCTTTGAGGTAGGTTAGAATGCAATGCTTTATAAAATTGGAAAGGCTGCGGTTTTCGTCCTTGGCAGCGCCTTGGATAATTTCTTTAAATTTTTGAGATACTTTTATGCCGATCATGATTCTTGCCATGCCTCCTCTTAGTATAAAATTAAACTGAGTTCAACTTTTTTTGTTGACTTTTAATTTATTAAGTATAAACTCAGTTAAACCAAGTTAAATATAAAGTCAACCCCAAACCGAAGACCATGAAAAATTTATCAGCAAACAAAACGCCTCAAGCTACTCATGCCGGTGACGTCATGAGCGGAACTTCGGTCCGGGGAATGCTTGGGGCGTCTTTGTTTTTAGGGAGGTGACTAATGGGAGTTAGAGTAAGGCAAAAGAAACCAGGCAGAGGCAATCCCTGGTGGGTGTTCATTACCCATAACGGAAAACGCACTTCGCGCCAGGTCGGAGACAAGGCGGCCGCTGAAACCGTGGCGAGCAAGATCCGGGCTAAGCTCCAGTTGGGAGATTTCGGCTTTGATGAGAACAAAAAACAAATTCCCTTTTTCAAAGATTTCGCACAGGGATTTATGGTCACCTATTCGGCCATGAATCACAAGGAATCGACACAGGACAGCTACCGTGATGTGCTGAGGCTTCATATTAATCCGGTGTTTGGTGAAAAACGACTAAATGAAATTGAACGAAAGGACATCAAGCAGTTTGTCATTTCAAAACAGGCCGGAGGATTATCGGCCGCCACTTCCCGGCTAATTTTATCTTATTTCAGTTCGATCTTGTCTGAGGCGGTTGATGATGAGCATATACCTGTCAACCCTGCCACTGGTGTTAGAAAGGTAGTCGGCAAAAACGATGCTCCAGAAATTAACCCCTTGACCGCAGTCGAGCTTAATCATCTATTGGAGACTGTATCCGAAAAGTTTCCTAATCAATATGCACTGTTTTTGCTCTTGGCTCGAACCGGCATGAGAATCGGAGAGGCTTTTTCATTGCAGTGGGGGGATATTGATTTTCGCAACCGGTTTATTGAGATCAAGAGATCGGTTGTCCGGGGCAGGGTATCGACACCGAAGAGCCGGAAATCCCGCAGAGTTGACATGAGCCCTCAGCTAACCGAGGCTTTGCTTATTCATCAAACCGAGTCCAAGAAGAAAGGACTCCGTTTAGGGATCGGTGAAATCGAGCTGTTATTTACAAATGATACCGGAAATATAATCGATGTGAACAACTGGCGCCGGCGAGTGTTTCACAAAGCACTGGAAAAAGCCCAGATGAGGCGAATCCGTATCCATGATTTACGGCATACCTATGCAACTTTAAGGATTCAGGCCGGGCATAATATTGCTGATGTATCAAACCAGCTTGGGCACCATTCCATCAAATTTACGATGGATGTCTATTATCACTGGATTCCAGGCAAACAAAAAATCGAGGTTGATAGCCTTGATAACCTGCACCTAAATGCACCCCATCTGCACCCTGAGGCAGTTCCCAATAAAAAAACGGACTCTGAAGTCCGCTAAGTTTCTGTTTTTATTGGTGGAGCTGAGGGGGCTCGAACCCCTGACCTCATGACTGCCAGTCATGCGCTCTCCCAGCTGAGCTACAGCCCCAATTACAAACAACCTTTCTACCAAATACCAATGGGGGTGTCAATATTTATTTTGTTCAAAATTTGTTTGTCAGCGTCTCACCACCGCTACAATTACATACTCCCATTGGGTCCTTGCCAGCGGGAAGCTGTTGACAAACGTCAGGTTAGAAAATAATATTAGCTATATTCCAATACAGTAGTCAGCCGCTAAACGATCATTTTTCACTGGTCCAATTACACGTATTCGCTTATCCTGATAATATGATAAAATTTTGCAATTATGGAAAATTACTTTAACTTCCTATAAATATATGAGATAAGCACTGGTTGGCACGTATTTAATTTTTAACGGGGAACATATGAGGGTGGTCTAGAAAGGAATCAAATGCTCAGTTTAATGCGCAAACATGCAGGCAGTTGGCTGATAAAAGTTTTATTAGGGGGAATAGCGGTAACCTTTATCTCCTGGGGGGGATATCAAGTTACCTCCCAGCGCTCCGGCAGAGTGGCCACTGTCAACGGCGAAACCATTACGGCGGAAGAATACCGCATAACTTATAAGAGATTACTCGAACAGGTCCAGCAAAGATTTGGCAACAATTTGAATGAAGAAATGATCAAAAATCTGCAACTTCCCAAACAGGCCATAGACCAGCTCGTGGACCAGATGCTTATGCGCCAGGCGGCCACCGATATGGGTTTGCGAGTTACAGACGAAGATCTTTCCCGGTCCATAAAAAGTATCAGCGCATTTCAGACGGCCGGTGTTTTTGACCCGCGCCGCTACAAACTGATCCTGGATCGCAATAATTTAAGTCCTGAAAGTTTTGAGGTCAGTCAAAGGGAATCGCTGCTGATTGAAAAAATCAATAGCTTAATTACCGGCAGCGTTAAAATTTCCGACGATGAGGCCGCCGAGTGGTATAATTGGAACAATGCCATGGTCGACTTAGAATTCGTAATATTTGAGCCGGATCGCTATCCGGATATCGCAGTTACGGCTGAAGAAATCCAGCAATATTTTGAAGGCCGGAAAGACGCCTATAAGACTGAGCCGCAATTGAAAGTGCGATACATAAAGTTTGAGCCGCAAAACTACGTTGCCAAGGTTGAGATATCCGACATCGATATTTCCGAATATTATGAAGAGCACCCGGATGAATTTCAAAATCCGAAAACGGTTGAAGCCCGTCACATTCTAATTAAAGTGGGTCAGGATGCGGCCCCCGAAGAGGTGGCCAAGGCCAAAGAAAAAATTGAAGACATTTTGAAAAAGGCCAGGGGGGACCAGGATTTTGCAGAACTTGCCAAACAATATTCCGAGGGTCCCAGTAAAGACAAAGGCGGACATCTGGGCAGCTTCAGGCGCGATGCGATGGTAAAGCCCTTTGCAGACAAAGCCTTTGCTATGCAGGCAGGCGAAATCAGTGATCCGGTGCGAACCCGGTTTGGCTGGCATATTATAAAAGTTGAACAGGTAAATGAAGCCACGGTTACAACCCTGACCGACGCCAAGGATAAAATCCGTCAAAAGCTGACCGATGAATCCGCCAAACAGTTAGCCTACGACGGGGCCGAATCCATTTTTGATGCCACCTTTGAAGGCGACCGGCTGGAAAGCGTTGCCGCTGATCACCAGCTTGTCATTCACACAACCGACTTCTTTGCCCGCAACGGCGGGCCGTCAAAGGGTGTCCAAAATAAATCCGAATTTGCGCGGGCGGCTTTTGAATTACCTGAAGGTGAGATTAGTGAAATCCAGGATTTTGGAGACGGATATTATCTTTTGGAAATCATAGAGAAACGTCCGGCTCAAATTCCTGAATTAAAAGCAGTCGAGAAAAAAGTTAGAGCTGATCTGGTTAAGGAAAAGAAAGGTGAGAAAGCCAAGATAGATGCCGCGGCCCTGCTGTCGGCCCTGAAAGACGGTGCCGACATGGCGGCGGCCAGCAAAGAATTTGATTTAAAGGCTCAAAACACAGGGTTTTTCAAGCGCAATGACTCCATTCCCAACATCGGTTTTGAACGCAAAATCTCCGATGTTGCTTTCGGACTGTCGGCGCAAAACAGCCTGCCGCAGGAAATAATCGATGGTCCCAAAGGGTATTACGTTATTAAATTCAAACAAAGAAAAGCGCCTGCCATGGTCGATTTTGCCAAAGAAAAGGACGGTATCAAGAATCGGCTGTTGCAGCAAAAACGGTTTAAAACCTTTCAAGCCTGGCTGGACCAAAGGAAAAAAAGCAGTGAAATAGTCATCAAGGAGAGTTTCTTGTAGCACAACGTCCACATAGGAGGACCATGGTGAGCGCTGGAAATCAATCCGATACCGGAAAAATTGAATATACCACCAAAAAATGTCCGAATTGTTATGTGTACCTGCCGCTGCATGTCAAGAAATGTCACGCCTGCAACTCAAAAGTCGGAAACGTGGACAAACTGGGATTTGCGGAGAAACCGGTAGACTGGCTGGGCTATCTGGTAGCAGGAGTTTCAATTCTGGTATTTGCAGTCTTTATATGGTGGGGTTTTTTTCGGGAATGACCTATTGAGATTTCGGCCCGCCCTGGTGCGACGGCTTCGATTAATTGACCCCAACAAAGTGGAACGCCTGAGGAGTAGCAGCTTCCAGAGACGATCTTTATTAACCAGGCCTGGGCCAGGGATTTCGAATTTGGGATTGCGGATTTAAAGGCAGGAAAAAGACCCGGATCCTCTTTCGATTCTTGAAACTAGCGGAATCCGGGCTCAGGCCTTCCTTTCCAACATAATCAACTAAATTAACCGATCAACGATTATCTAGCCAGCATGGCCCGCATCATGTCACCGGCGTTTTCGGCATGGTCGGCGATGGATCCGATGGTTTCGGCAAGCCGGATCATGTGATAGACTGTGACCGGATCGATTTGCATATTCAACACCTTGGCCTTGATCGCGTCTTCGACTTTATCGGCCTCGTGTTCCTGCTGGCGCAGGGTACGGATTATGTCCTTGAGCAGCCTGCGCTGTTTTTCAGCAAAATTAGAAAAATATTTCCGGGCTTCCGCCACCATGCGGCACATCTCCTCCACCGGATCCAGCACGGCATCTACCAGCAAAAAAAAGTCCTTATGGAGTGCATCCGGTATTCCGGGTTCGGACCTAAAGGAGATCCAGTCGAGCGCCTCCTCAACCGCATCCAGCACTTTGTCCTGTTCGTGAAGGTATCGAAACAACTCAAATTTATCCACCGGCATCAGGGTTCCCTTGGGCAGGTGACCTCGAATGCGCCGTTTAACGGCATCCGCCTGGCTTTCCAGGTTGTCGACCTCTTTCCTGAATTCCTCAAAGCTTTCACACTGGTCGGTGATATGACACTCCATCGCCTGCTGAAAAGCCCAGACACATTCTTTAATCTTTTCCGCATGCTCCAGCAGTCCCTCGAACGGCGATGTCATAAACATTGAAATAAATGGTATTCGCATAGTGCCCCCTCTTGGATTGGCTAATGACGAAGGATCCGCCTGCGGCTGAAATAATTAAGGAATGCTGTCGGCTTAATTACTTAATTCATCTTTCATCAATTGTCATTCGCCAATCCAAATATAAATCTTTCGTCAATAATTTTTTATCCAGTCTGTGGTTCCAGTTTATTTTTGGTTAGATAAACAGTTGTAATATATTAAATATGATCACGCTGGTAACGGCGGCGGCCGGAACCGTGAGAACCCAATAAATCATAATCTGAAATACAATTCGAAAGTTAACGGCTTCGATGCCGCCTGCCAGCCCGACCCCCAGGACACCGCCCACGGCGGCATGGGTTGTGGAGACCGGCAGTCCCATCTTGGAAGCTATCAGAACCGTTGAAGCCGCAGCAAAATCGACTGAAAAACCGCGGGTGTTGGTCAGGGTGGTGATCTTGGTGCCAATGGTTTCCATAACGCGGTGACCGGCCATGCCGATGCCGCAGGCTATACCGATTCCGCCGAACAAAAGAAGCCAGACCGGCACCGGAACTTTGGCACCCACATTGCCGGTGGTTACCAGAAAATAAATGAGAGCCAGAGGACCGATGGCGTTGGCAACATCATTGGCACCCTGAGCCAGCGCGACGTAGCATGATGTTCCGATTTGTATTTTTCGAAAGACCTGTTCGGTGCCGTCTTCTTCGTCAATCCGGATAAACCGTTTTAAAGCAGCTTTGCCCGCATATCCGAATAACCCTCCCACAACCAGAGCCACCAGCAACGCGGTCCAGGTATCCATAGAAAGGGTTTTGCCGAGCGGGGTTTTAAACAGAAAGGATAGAACGACCACAAAAGCAGCCAGACCGATAAAGACAGGCGACAGCCCCAGGGCCCGGAAGAATGCATCTTTTTTTACCAGAATCAACTTAACGATAGCCTTAAACATCAAAAAAGAAATAATCAGACTAAACACAGGGGATATTATCCAACTCATGACCACGGCAGCCAACTTGGCCCAATTGATGACCGAGAAACCGCCGGCCATGATACCAAAACCAATCATGGCCCCTACGATTGAATGGGTTGTTGACACCGGCAATGATTTCCAGGTTGCAAAACTGACCCAGAGTGCCGCGGCCAGCAGCGCCGACAGCGCGCCAATCAGGGCCACGTGAGGGTCAGCTAAAATATCCGTCGAAACGATGCCTTTGCGGATGGTATTGGTGACATGTGAGCCGATGAAAACAGCTCCAACAACATTTAAGATCCCGGCTATGAAAACGGCCTGCCGGATAGTGATCGCTTTGGCGCCGACTGCTGAGGCCATTGAATTGGCGACATCGTTGGCACCGATGTTCCAGGCCATGTAGAATCCGAAGATGTAGCCAACTATGAGGAAATAATATCCAGGAATCATTTGTTTATGAACACTAAATCGAAACTCAGTCGAACCGGGGGTGGTTGTCAATGGGACAATCAAGTGTTGTTGGCATTTTAGTAGTTATTCTGGGGGACATATCATGAGATCGGTTCCCGATCAATGGATATTTTGGACTTTGGATTCAGCCGATCTGGGATTTCGGATTGGTATGGATTATAGCGCGTAACCCGTATTGTGCAACCCGCAACCCGGAACAGAGTCCAGCGACCAGTATCGGGCATCGAGCACCAGCTCAGATCATATAATCCGCCGACCGCTGCTCAAGGATGCTTGCGGGTATCATGTCGATAAAGCGTGAGGGGCGGTTTAACATCATCCCGACACTACGGTCATAGACCTGGCCCGGGTAGGTAAAATACAAATTTTCCCGGGCGCGGGTTGCGGCAACATACATCAAGCGCAATTCCTCTTCAAGATCCTCCTCTTTGTATATAGATTGCGCAGAGGGAAAACGTCCGTCCAGGGCCCAGATAATAAATACGGTGTGCCATTCCAGTCCTTTGGCCGAATGGACGGTGGACAGAACCAGTCGGTCCTTTGAGACCGTTTCGGTTGAGAACGTATCGCCAACGCTGGTATTGGGCGGTTCTAAGGCCATATCGGTTAAAAAGTGTTCCAAATTACCATAGCGCTCCATGATGGCCAGTAATTGTTCCAGATCTTTTTCCCGCCTGGGATGGTCATCATGGCGTTCTTTTAAAATGGGTAAATAGTATTTGATAATGGCCTCCCCCAATTGAGCAACTGACATGGGAAAGCTGTCGATTTCTGAAAAAAGGTCTTTGAGCGGGTGCAGTCCTTTAAGAGCACCGCTTGTCGACTTTACAGCCAGCAAGCCGGTGTAACCCGATCCTTCACTCTTTATCGCTTCAAATATTTTCCGGGCGGTGGTTGGGCCTATTTTTTCAATAAGCAGTAAGATCCGATACCAGCTGATGCGGTCATGGGGGTTGGATATCACCCTCAGATGTGCCAGTACGTCTTTGATATGAGCGGATTCGATAAACCTGAACCCCCCGACTTTGATGAAGGGCAATTGTTCCCGGTTCAGCTCGATTTCAAGATCAAATGAATGAAAACCGGCCCGGAATAGCACCGCTATCTGGTTCAGGGCGATCCCCTGATCAATTAACTTTTGGATCTTGCGAACGACAAACCGTGACTGACTGTTTTCATCTCGGGCACTCACCAGTGCAGGTGTTGATCCACCTGATTTTTGGGTAAACAGGGTCTTTGAATACTTTTCCGTTGCCTGGTCGATGATGACGTTTGTTAAATTTAAAATGGGTTGAACACTGCGATAGTTTTCTTCCAAGGTGATGATGCGGGTGCCGGGAAACATTTTTGGAAACTCCATAATGTTTTTGAAATTGGCTCCCCTGAAGGCATAGATACTCTGGGAATCATCTCCAACCACCATGATATTTTGATGAATCCCGGTAAGCAGATACAAAATTTCAGCCTGAATCTTATTGGTATCCTGGTATTCATCGACCATTATATAACGGAAAGATGAAGATAAGCGCTTGCGGATCTCAGGGTTGGTTTTCAAAAGCTGTTGCAGATAGACGAGAAGATCATCGAAATCAAGGAGCTGATGGTCACTTTTATGGCGTTGATAGGCCTGGAATAAAATGACGATAGCCTCCAGATTCGATGACAAATGGGAATAATCGTCGTAAACGACATCGTCAACGGTGGTCATTTTATTGACTGCCCGGCTAAAGATATTGGCCAGGGTGTGTTTGCGCGGAAATGATCGATGCCTGCGCCCGGTATCAATTTCTTTGCGCAGGATGCTGATCGCGGCTTCGGCATCGCCACGGTCCATAATGGCAAAACCCGGATTAAGCCCCAGATGGGAACCATATTTTCTCAGGATACTGTTGCCAAACGAGTGAAAAGTGCCGCCGGCGACTTTGCCGCAGCGGCTATCCAGCAATTCGGTGGCCCGCTCCAACATCTGGTAAGCCGCCTTGCGGGTGAATGTTAAAAGAAGAATTGAAGACGGTGGCACCCCCTCTTCCACCAATCGGGCTACCCGGTAGGTCAGGGTACGTGTTTTACCACTGCCAGCCCCTGCAATTACGAGCAGCGGGCCTTCGGTGGCGGTAATCGCTTCATACTGGGAGGCATTCAGTTGGGTTTTATACTGAATGCGGAATTTACTGCTATGGGAATGAGATGATTGCTCTGGCATTATTATCTGAATCAGAAATCCGTTTTCTGCGGGAAGGATTTCTTTAGAATTTATTTTCCACCGTCATCGCAAGATGAGAGGCCAACTTTTCATATCCCTGGTGCTTTGTCAACAGCCGTCCTGTCTTTATGCTACCCGGAGTTGACTTTCATTGTTAGCTGTCTTACTGTTCGTGAAGATTAAGTCAGAGAAGAAAATATTGAAGTAAAAGCAAAGGGAGGAAATACCCATGCCGAAATTACAAACCGAACTAAACGCAGTTTCCAAATCGCTGACCGCCCTCTCCAAACAGGTTGAGCGGATATCAAAGCAAGTCGATAAACTTCAACCGGTGAAAAAGGCAGCAGCAAAACGGAAGGCTGCTCCAGCACGCAAGGCTTCCCCGGCACGCAAACCTGCCGCCGGCAAGGCTGCAGCTTCCAGGGGCACAACCGTTCTGGATGCCGTGTACGATGCCATTAAGCGAACTAAAAATGGTGCTACCGTGGCCCAGCTGAAGCAAAGAACAAAACTCGATGCCAGGCAGTTGAGCAATGCCCTTTACAAGCTGTCAAAAAAAGGTCAAGTTTACGCCAAATCCCGCGGTCTGTATGTAAAAAAGTAATTTCCTTATTCGGATCGCCTGGAATCATCGAAAAAAAAGTCTTCAGTCCGCAAATCTAACACTCGCGGTTGAAGGCTTTTTTATTTTAAGGGTTCAAAGGTTCGGGGCTATCCGGCTTCATTGACCCAGCTTTCAAGCGAATCCATTTTACCATTATATCATGCGCAATATAAGTTTCTTCTTCGATCAAACTGGCCGCTTTGACGGTCAGGGGCTGCGTTGAACCCTGAACATCTAACCCTGAACCTTTGAACCTATAGAGCTCTGAAACCCCAGGTCTGAAATCCCAAATTCGCAATCCCAAATCCCTGCCCGCCATCGCGAGCCGCTCAGGCGAGGTGGGCGGGCGAAATTCAACTTTCCAGTTTCCTGTTGCCTGTTGTCGATCTATCTGGTATGGATTTAAGCTTATTTTTCTTTGAAAGGACAACTTATGGGCAACCAGGTGATCGCAACAGATCCCTTTAATAAAATATGGAAATTTTTTACCTCGGTGCGGCTGACGATTGTTTTGCTATTAACCCTGGCGGCCACATCCATCATCGGTACACTGATTCCACAAAACGAATCTCCCCAAGCCTACTTGCAGGCCTTCGGGGCTTCTCTTTACCGTTTTTTCGACTTGCTCGGCTTCTTGGACCTATATCACTCATGGTGGTTTCAGACCTTGATGCTCCTGCTGTCCTTAAATGTGCTGGTCTGCTCTATTGATCGGCTTTCCGCCACCTGGCGAATCATTTTTCCGGAACGCCCCAAGTTTAACCTTTCACGCTTCCGGCGGCTTGAACCAAAAGAGGAATTTACCCGAAATAGCCCCGGTGAACAGTTGCAAAAGTCCTATCAAGACACTATATCCCGCAACTTTCGCTATTGCCGGGTTGAAGAGACCGGCAGCGGTTATGCCATCTTTGGCGAAAGGGGCCGTTGGACCCGCATCGGCGTATATATCGTTCACCTGAGTGTCATCTGCATGCTTGTCGGTGGGGTGATCGGAACCCGGTTCGGTTTTGAGGGTTTCGTCAACCTCGCGCCGGGTGAAGCTGCCCAGAAAATTCAGCTTCGCAACCGCAATCAGATGCTGCCGCTTGATTTTGCCATCCGTTGCGATGATTTCAAGGTAAGCTTTTACCCCAATGGCGCTCCTGAAGAATTTCGGTCCAGCCTGTCGATTATCGAGCAGGGCAAAGTTGTTAAATCCCAGGATATAATTGTCAATGACCCTCTGCACTACAAAGGAATCAGTATATTTCAGGCTAGCTACGGGCCGTTACCATCCCGGCAACAGGATGTTCAGATTCCGGACGAATTGACCCTGGTTTTCACCAGCAAAGCTACCGGGATGATCTACCAGAAAAAAGCGGCGGTCGGCCAGACTATCGAGCTTCCGGAGAGCCTCGGAAAATTTGCAGTAGATGAATTCAGAAATTCGTATGATTTTCGGGGCCAGGATTTAGGCGCCACCATTGTCGGCACGCTTCATCAGAGCGATGGTGCTGCCGTGGAAGTGGTGCTTCCGGTTCAATTTCCAAGCTTTGACAAGATGGGGCCTATTTTCAATAAAACGCGTAAGGACGATATGCTCATTTCAGTGTCCGGTGTAAAAGCCCAACCCGCTGAGGAGCGCTATTTCACCGGCCTTCAAGTTTCAAGGGACCCCGGTGTCTGGGTTGTATACACCGGTTTCATACTGATCATCGTCGGATGTTATATTACCTTTTTTATGTCTCACCGGCAAGTTTGTGTCGACATCGTTGAATCCGGCCAGAATTGCCGGATTGTGGTAACCGGTACCGCCAACAAAAATAAGATCGGAAATGAACGAAAATTAAAAACGCTTTCGCAAACTCTCTCCCGGGGAAAATTTTGAAACTTAGACGGTTTAAAGAAAACAAATTTCCGGGTAGAGGGCAGCCCGCAGTTGTTGTGCAACATGATTAAAAAGGATAAATTATGAGCGGTTCGCTAATATTGTCGATCGTTACGTTTGTATATGGCCTGGCAGGGTTTTTATACATCTGCGCCTGGATTTTTAAAAAGCAAATTTTTGGCAAGATCGCGACTTGGGTTGCCCTGGTAGGCTTGATCGGAAATACCGTTGGCATACTGATGAGATGGGTTGAATCATACCAACTCGGCATCGGCCATGCACCTTTTTCAAATTTATACGAATCCCTCGTTTTTTTTGCCTGGGTCATCATATTGATTTATCTGATCATCGAACGTAAGATCGACAACCGCATTTTCGGCGCGTTCACAACCCCGATTGCCTGCCTGGTGATGGCCTATGCCTCCTTAAAGCCCGGAATTACCAGCGCCATCCAGCCCCTTATCCCGGCCTTAAAGAGCAACTGGTTGATTGCCCACGTGATCACCTGTTTTATCGGCTATGCCGCCTTTGCTCTGGCTTTCGGCGTCAGCGTCATGTACCTGATGAAAAAGGGCCGGGACGACAAACCTATCATCTGGATGAAAATCGGCAAGCCCTTGATTCTGTTTATCTCTGCGGCACTGTTCAGCCGGGTTCTTTTTGTACAAAGCTGGGCATTCGCTGTCATTGTTGCTGTTCCCATCTGTCTTGTGTTTTATGCCATCGTTTTTTTGGTTCGCAAAATGCCGGCAGAATCCAAAGCCAAATTGCTGGACAGGTTTCCAGAACCCCGGGTTTTGGATGAGTTGGGCCACCAGCTTATTTTACTGGGCTTTCTTTTTTTAACCGTCGGCATTATCACCGGCGCTGTCTGGGCCAACTCCGCCTGGGGGCGTTACTGGGGTTGGGACCCGAAAGAAACCTGGTCACTGATTACCTGGTTTGTTTACGCCACTTTGCTGCATGCCCGCCTGATGCGCGGCTGGCAGGGTAGGCGCATCGCCTTTCTTTCCATTCTCGGATTTGCGGCGGTGATGTTTACTTATTTCGGCGTTAATTTGCTGCCCGGATTGCACAGTTACGGATCTTTTTGAAGCTGATTTTTGCTTGACAAAATTTGGACCAATACGGTACTAAACCGCAGGCTATTTTCCCATGGTGGGAGGCATATTCTAATTCTTGTCTTTTCAGGCGTATATAATCACCAACTTTAGCGCAATGGAGTTTCTATGAGCACAGAGGATAAAGTGAACGAGATTTCCACAGAAGCTCAGGGCCAAGAGCCTATTACCCCTCCAACAGACCCCGAGCCGGGGCAGGGTGTCGGTGGCCCCATCACCCTGTTTTTCATCCTTGGGCTGGTGGCCAGCCTGGTGCTCGGATGGGTTATTTTCCCTCAATTACTCTATTCCCATAAAGAACAACCCATTCAATTCAACCATGTCCTGCACAACGAACTGGTCGAGGACGGTTGTGAAAGCTGTCATTTTTTCCGGGAAGACGGCACTTATTCCGGGGTACCGAAGCTGGCCCAGTGCATAGAATGTCATGAAGAGGTGCAGGGGGAAAGTCAAGAGGAAGCTAAATTCGTCAACCAGTATGTTCTCAAAGACAGAGAAGTACCCTGGCTGGTGTATTCCCGGCAGCCGGATTGCGTATTTTTCTCCCATGTGGCGCATGTTAAGATGGGTCAGATGGACTGTGCCACCTGTCATGGAGACGTCGGTGAGTCTGAGAGCTTAAAGCCCTATGAAGCCAATCGGATTTCCGGCTACAGCAGGGATATCTGGGGGAAGAACATCGCGGGTATCAAATTTAATTCATGGGATCGCATGAAAATGGATGATTGCTCGGAATGTCATGTGCGCGACAACGTCAATCAGGGAAGCGTTCAGACCCAGAGAGGCGGTTGTTTTGTATGCCACAAATAATACAGCTGATTAGCTGGTGAGTTGGTCGCCTGCGGGCAGGTTATTCGAACGACCACTATTCCAATTTTCCAGCATTCCAACAGGGGCAAAGCCCCTAACCGTACAGGGATGATTCGATGAAAATAGACAGACGAAGTTTTTTATCCTTTGTTATCGGTGGAGCCGCCGGCACGGCGCTTACGCCCTTACCCTGGAAGTTGACCGATGATCTTGCCATCTGGTCCCAGAACTGGCCATGGACACCCGTTCCCGCAAAAGGCGAAACCACCTATGTCAAGTCTACCTGCACCCTGTGTCCGGGAGGATGCGGCATCCGTGTGAGGCGGGTGGGCGACCGGGTTGTCAAAATTGAGGGGCTCGAAGGCCATCCGGTCAATGACGGCGGCGTGTGCACCCTTGGCGCTTCAGGCGCTCAGCTCTTGTACGGGCCCAATCGGGTGCAATCTCCCAAGAAAAAAATAAACGGTAAATGGCGCACCATAACCTGGGATGCGGCCCTGGCCGAAATTACCGCAAAGCTGGGTGAATTGAGATCCAGCGAACAATCGCATACCCTGGCCTGTATCTGTGATTCGGACCGGGGTACGGTGGCGGAACTGCTCAATAGATTTCTAACTGTATTCGGCTCCCCCAACTTCATCCGCACACCTTCGATCCAGGACAATTATGAGCTGGCCCTGTATCTGACCCAGGGGGTCCGCGCCATGCCGGGATTTGATATCCAGGATTCGGATTTTATTTTAAGTTTCGGCAGCGGTTTGATTGAGGGGTGGGAATCGCCGGTTTATATGTTTCGGGGTAAAAGTGCACTGAGGGAAAAGGGCGGACGCATGGATCAAATCGAGCCGCGCTTATCCAAGACTGCCGCTAAATCCGATAAATGGATCGCTGTCAAGCCCGGCACCGAAGGTGCCCTGGCCTTGGGTCTGGCCAACGTGATTATATCCGAGGGATTACTTAACCAGGATTTTGTCGATAATTATTCGGCCGGGTTTGCCGAGTTCAAAAAATTAGTCCTTGACGCATTTTCGCCCAGCACCGTCTCGAAAATGACCGGGCTGGAAGTTTCCGCCATTGCTACCATGGCCAGGGATTTCGCAAAGGCCCGCAAGCCGTTGGCGATTTGCGGTCGAGGGGCCGGCAGAAACCCGGGCAGCCTGCAGGATTTTATGGCGGTTCATAATCTAAACGCGCTGGTCGGCAGCATCAACAGGGCCGGCGGCATTGTGGCGGTGCCCGAGCCGGACTACATCAACTGGCCCGACGTTGAAATGGATGCAGCCGCTTCCCGGGGAATGCAGCAGCCTCGAATTGACGGTGCCGGCAGCGGGAAATTTATATCGACCCGTTACCTGTTGAATCAATTGCCGCAAATTGTGAATTCCAGCCAGGAATCTCCCGTCCACGTGCTGTTTGTCGCTGGTGCCAACCCCCGCTACAGTATGGCCGATACCGAGGCAGTCGCCAAAGCTTTTGATAAAATACCCCTGGTGGTCAGTTTTTCTTCGTACATGGACGAAACTGCGGCCAACGCCGATTTGATTTTGCCCAATCATGTCTTTCTCGAGCGGTATGAAGATGTGCCCTTTGCCCGGGGGTTTCCCCAACCACTTATCGGGCTTGTTCAACCGGTGGTGGAACCGCTTTACAACACCATGCATACCGGTGACGTTATTATTCAGCTGGCCCAAATACTCGGGGGTACGGTGGCCGAAGCCTTTGCCTGGGAATCCTACGATGCCTGCCTTGAGGAGACGCTCGGGAATAAATTGGATGCCCTGGTCGAAGACGGGTACTGGGTTGATTCCGAATTTACTGAAACCGCCCAGGCCCGGCAGTTCGAGACCGACTCGTCTAAATATGAATTCAGCAACAGCGACATCAATGCCTTGCCCGTTTATCATCCGGTGAGAGTTCCCGGTGATGAGTCTTTTTACCCGCTGCTGCTGGTGCCGTACGATACCATGCGGCTGGCCAGTGGGTATATCAGCTCGCCACCGTTTCTCGTTAAATCGCTTGAGGACACCATTTTAACGGGCAACGACGTGCTGGTTGAAGTGAATCCGGCGACCGCTAAAAAACTGGGTCTGGCGGATCAAAAATATGCCACCCTGACCACGCCCCTGGGCAGCGCCAAAGTTAGAATATACTATTTTGACGGTATCATGCCGGGGGTTATTGCCATCCCCCGGGGGCTGGGGCACACGGCTTATGATAAATTTCTTGCCGGCAAAGGCGTCAACTACAATGCGCTGAGCGAAACGGTGGAAGATGCGGCCACCGGACTTGATGCGGCCTGGGGGGTTCGGGCCAAGCTCACCAAAGCCTAGTTGGATGGAATAATTTGTAGCTTATATGCTATTGGTCTTTGTGCAATGCTCAATCGACAATCGTAGATAGATATTAGGGGTTCTGATGAAATTTGAAAATGCCAAAAAGTTCGGAATGGTCATCGATCTGGATAAATGTACCGGTTGCGGTACCTGTGCGATTGCCTGTATGGCTGAAAACAATGTGCCTTTTCGAGAAGATGATACAGACAAACTGCTCAGCGTCGCCTGGATGCGGGTTTATCGGTTAACCAACGGCAAAGCCTTTCCCGATACCGAAGAATGTTTTTTACCCCGCCCCTGCCAGCATTGTGAAGGCAGCCACGGTCATTCGCCCTGTGTGTCTGTTTGCCCGGCTACGGCCACCGACTACGATATGGACACCGGCATCGTCAGCCAGATTTACACCCGCTGTTTCGGCTGCCGCTATTGTATGGCGGCCTGTCCTTTTCATGTTCGGCAATTTAACTGGTGGGACCCGGTATGGCCGGATGGAATGGAAAAGTCCCTGAATCCTAATGTGTCCGTTCGTATGCGCGGGGTCGTCGAAAAGTGCAGTTTCTGCAATCATCGCTACCAGCTGGCTAAGGAAAAGGCCTATATGGAAGGCCAGCGGGAAGTGGGGGAAACCGAGTATCAGACTGCCTGCACCCAGGCCTGTCCGGCGGGGGCCATCACTTTCGGTGACCTGAATAACCCGAACCACGCCGTGCATCAAATTGCCCGGCCCGACAACCGGCACGGTGGCAAACCGCAGAACCCCAAGGCGTTCCGGCTGCTGGAAAGACTGGGTGTCAATACCAAAGTTTACTACCTTTCCAGTCGTGAATGGGTCAGACGGGCTGGAGATAATTATCTGAAAAATGAAGGCAAGGCTAAACACGCCTAAAGAATGATTATTGACGAATTTGGTATTTTAAGGTTGTTGCGAAAGGTAATAAACCCAATAACCACATAGAGTTAGGAGCACTGAACTTATGGATTCTGCATTAATTCCCAAAGGAGTTAAACGCTGTCCGACCTGGCAATTCTTACTGTGGATCGGGGCCGTCAGTGGCGTATTGTTGTGGGGCCTTGTGGCAATGGTGCTGGTGTATTTCAAGGGTTTGAATCAAACCAATATGAATAATGCCTATGGTTTCGCGTTATGGATCTGGGCTGACCTTGGCATCATTGCCCTGGGTGGCGGTGCATTTTTCACCGGGTTTTTGCGCTACATTGTCGGCAAAGATGAGTTGAAAAACATCGTCAATTTTGCCGTCCTGGTCGGATTTTACTGCTATGTGTCGGCCCTGATGATTTTGGGGTTTGATATCGGCCAGCCCCTGCGGGGATGGTTTATTTTCTGGCATGCCAATGTTCATTCCATGCTCACCGAAGTGGCGTTTTGCCTGACCTGCTATCTGGGTGTTCTGACCATTGAGTACGTCCCCATGATACTGGAAAACCGTCAGATTGACAAAGTCCCTTTTTTCCACAACCTGAGTCATAACATGCACGAGATCATGGCTGTGTTTGCGGCCACCGGTGCCTTTCTTTCCTTCTTCCACCAGGGTTCGCTGGGCGGTGTTCCCGGCGTTCTGTTTGGCCGGCCCTTTGGCTTTCGGGAGGGAATTTTTGTATGGCCCTGGACCTTCTTTTTGTTCACCTGGTCGGCGGCTGCCTGTGGACCATGTTTTACCATTTTAATTACCAAAATTACGGAAACAGCGGCGCGCAAAAAGCTGGTCAAAGACAATGTTATCGAATTGCTGGCCAAAATTTCCGGGTGGATGCTGGCCACCTATATCACGGCCAAGATTATCGATACCATTTACTGGGCCACGGTGACGGCGCCTTCCAAAGGCTTTACCTTCCTGGAGTTTTACACCAATAACCCGGGTTCCTGGTACGGATTATGGATCCTGATCGCGGAAGTCGGGCTTTGCGGTATCGTTCCGGCCGCGATTTTGATCACCGACAAGGGCCGTAAAACACCGGCTACGTTATGGCTGGCTATAATACTGGCGGTTGTGGGAGTCTGTCTTAATCGATGGGTGATGGTTCTGCAAGTCCTTGCCATTCCGGTATTGACGTTTGAAGGTTGGGCACCCTACTTTCCAAGCTGGCAGGAAGTCGCCACCACTCTGTTGCCTGTGGCCCTGGGAACGATTGCGATATCGATTTCATACCGCTATTTACCCATATTTCCCCAGGAACTGGAATTAAATCCGCCTGACGCACCGGTGGCAGAAATTGCCGAAGCAGAGCCGGAATTACAGGAGGACGCGCCGGAGGCCCCGGCAGGAGATCCCGAACCGGCGGAAGCCTAGCAGGGAATTCTGATTTCGGAATGTGGGATGCGGAATTATAAAGGGAAGAGGTCTGATTTTCATTTTGACATTGATTTTATCCTGGATATAGGAGGAGAATAATGTTTCCATTTAATTTTGAATGGATATGGGATGCGGGACATTTGGTTTTTATGGGCGGCCTGTGGTATGCCCTATCTATCCTGGGATTGGGGCTGACCTACTGCATCATCAAAGCCGCCTATGACAGCTTCAAAGGTGACGGGGTCCATCATCATTAAAATCTGTAAGTCGATTGGTTGTTAAAAGCGCCTGTTCCGCTATCTGAAAAGGGGGAGGGCGCTTTTTTTGTTGTATCGAGGCAACCTTCCTGGATAGAGTCTCAATTGTGATTTATAGGCGTTTTATGATAAGGTTATTCCATTACCAAAACACGAAAGTTAGAAAGCACGAAATTTTTATTTAATTCTTTTCGTGTTTTTGCTATTTCTGCTTTCGTGATTAATTATTTCAGGATCTCCGCCCAAGGCGGGTCTGCGTTGGGGTTTTGTGAGAGGCTTTTATGGATAAAATTATTGTCGAAGGGGGACGCGCGCTTAAGGGTCAGGTGCACATCAGCGGGGCGAAGAATGCCGCTTTGCCGATATTGATTTCTTCCCTTCTAACCGGGGGCACCAATACCTTTTCCAATGTACCGCAGTTGCAGGATATACATAGCACCGCGTTGCTGCTTGAAAATCTTGGGGCCAGGGTTGAAACCCAGGCTGATACGATTCGGATTGATGCCGGCGGGCAGATTCGATATGAGGCGGAATATGACCTGGTGCGAAAAATGCGGGCCTCCGTCCTGGTCCTTGGACCGCTGGTGGCCAGATTGGGCAAGGCCCGGGTCTCTTTGCCGGGGGGGTGTGCCATCGGTGCACGACCGATAAATTTACATTTAAAGGGCCTGGCGGCCATGGGCGCCTCGATTGAATTGAAACACGGTTATGTGGAAGCCTCCGCCGGTCATTTAAAAGGCGCCGACATCTATTTTGATGTTGTCACGGTGACAGGGACCGAAAATCTGATGATGGCGGCAACCATTGCCAAAGGCACCACCGTACTGCGCAATGCTGCCCGTGAACCTGAAATCGTGGCTCTGGCAGACACCTTAATTAAAATGGGGGCCGTTATCCAGGGGGCCGGTACACCGGTGATCACAATCGAGGGGGTCTCATCGTTAAAACCGGTTGAATCCACGATCATTCCGGACCGTATCGAAGCGGGCACGTTTTTGATGGCCGCAGTCCTGACCAGGGGCAGTATCACCGTATTAAATTCGGAGCCGGATCATCTTGGGGCCCTTATAGACAAACTGCGACTTACCGGAGCTGATATAGAGCTTGACGGTAAAACCGTCCATGTGAATGGTAAAACTGAAATCAGGAGTGTCGATATTAAAACCCAGCCCTATCCGGGATTTCCAACCGATATGCAAGCGCAATTCATGGTGCTGATGAGCATCGCCAACGGCACCAGCATGATTTCTGAAACCATATTTGAAAACCGTTTTATTCACGTCAGCGAACTGAGACGGATGGGAGCCGATATTCAAGTATCCGGTAACTCCGCCATTGTCAAAGGCGTCCCCCATTTGTCAGCTGCCCAGGTGATGGCCACCGATCTGAGGGCCAGCGCCTCTCTCATCCTTGCCGGCCTGGTTGCAGAAGGTACCACCGAAGTGAATCGTGTCTATCATTTGGATCGAGGATATCAATCACTCGAAAAGAAGTTTGCCGCTTTGGGTGCCGCTATTCAGCGGACAAAATAAATGAGCGCTAAAAACTGGTCTATCGCTGCCGGTTCACCAAAAATGGCATTTGGGGAGAAACTCCCAGACTCCTCAAATAAATAGTACTGTTTGTTCTTCCCTGAGCGTGATCCGTTTTTGCCATGAATGACCGTATTTATTTTAGACCTCTTATTCCCTTGCTGATTTCACTGATGGGCGGCATCCTGCTGGGCAGCCGGCTAGTGGGGTTTGCAACCGGGATCGGCCTGCTGGGGGTTGTTGTTGTCGGATTTAGCCTGTTGTGTCTTTATCGCTGCAAGCCGGCCTTTTGCCTGCCGATTTTGCTGTTTGTCTTTCTGGGCTACCTATCCATTCAACCCTGGCTGTCTCCCCGGGTTCCGGCCCATCATATCAAGCACTATGCGGACACCCAGCGCTGGGATATCGTCGGGCAAATCGATAGTCAGCCATCGCAAATTAGAAACCGCACCAGATTTGATTTGCGGGTTGCATCCCTTGATGCCGATCACCAAACCCATGCGGTTACCGGCCTGCTGCGTGTGACCGTAGTGGGAGACATGCCTGATATAGCTGTTGGGGATAAAATCCGGTTTAAAAGTCGGATGCGGTCAATTACCAACTTTAAAAATCCCGGCGGATTCAACTACAAACGATACATGGCCTTCAAAGGCATTTATGCCACGGCCTACGTTAGGGGAGACAGGATCCGCATAGTGGGAAAATCACCGCCGGCCGTCGTTTCTGAAATGATAAACAGGGTGCGCGGCAGATTTGCCGATCTGGTTGAAAAATCCGGAACGCCTGAAGTCCAGGGCGTATTGAAAGCACTCATTATCGGAGACCGAACCCAGATATCTGATGCAACCAGGCAAAGCTTTAATCGGGCCGGGGTCGGTCACCTCCTTGCCATATCAGGGCTTCACATCGGAATTGTGGCAACCGTGGCCTTCACTTTTTCGCACTGGCTGATGGGCTGGATCAAACCGCTTTTGTGGCGCGCATGGACACGCAAAATGGCCGCGCTGCTCTCCCTGATGCCGGTGATTGCCTATGGCGTGGTTGCAGGATTATCACCATCGACCCAACGCGCCGTGTTAATGGTTGCGGTATTTTTAATGACCTTCTTACTGGCTAAAGAGCAGGATTCATTGAACACCCTGGCCCTGGCAGCTTTGGTGATACTGGTAGCTGATCCGCCTTCGCTTTTTTCCATTTCTTTTCAGCTATCCTTTGTCACCGTTTTCGTCATCATATCCGGATTTTTGTCTATCCAAAATTCGGGTGTTCTGCAATTAGCGCCGAATCAAAGCAGGTGGCATAAGCGCTTAGCGGTCAGACTGATTTCTTTTTTGCTGGTCTCCCTTTTTGCCATCTGCGGCAGTCTGCCCCTGGTAGCATTTTATTTTAATCAGATTTCGCTGGTGGGGCTGGCCGCTAATTTTCTGGTGGTTCCACTGGTCGGATTTATCACCATTCCCCTCGGCCTGGCGGCTTTTTTTCTGGCGCCGCTGAGCCTAACCCTGTCAGCCTGGTGCCTCAAAGCCGGTGCCGTTTCTCTGGCCTGCGCACTGGATATAGTGATTTTTTTTGCCGATTTGCCCTTTGCGGCGATCAAAACGGTCACGCCCAGCATAGTGGAAATTGCCTGCTTTTATATTTTGGGCTGGGCTCTATTAATGATGTTGGGCTCACGACCGGACAGGGTGCCGGGATTGCCGACGGCCGCCGCAGCTTTATCCAAAAGCAATGCCGATATGCCCTATGATTCGGTGCTTGTTAGAACCAGGAAATTAAAAAAATATATCAGCTTGGATTCGGGGGGCGGCGCCGGAGGGGTATCGCCCAGAAAGCTGGCCAAAATTGTGGTGATATTGGCGTTGATTACCCTGACCGTCGATAGTTGCTACTGGCTGTACCAGCGATTCTGGCATCCGGATCTCAGGGTCACGGTAATCGATGTCGGCGATGGCAGCGCCGCCTTGCTCGAAATCCCCGGGGGATATACCATCATGATCGACGGTGGTGGGTTTTCCGACAACTCAACCTTTGATGTGGGGGCAAGAATCATTGCACCGTTTTTGTGGCGCAAGAAAATTAAAACAGTTGACCTGCTAATTCTTTCCCACCCCAACAGCGACCATCTTAACGGGTTGATTTACCTTGCCGATCATTTTAATGTCAAAAGCCTGTGGACCAATGACGAGCCGCGCAATACATTGGGATACGAAAACCTGATGAAGGTTTGTGCCGATCGCGGGATTTTATCTCCGCCTTACGCACACATGGCGCGTGAACACCTGATCAGCGGTGTTCAGCTGGATCTATTGTATCCACCCCAGGATTTTATGGACCACAAAGGATCAGATAGATGGCGCAATTCCAACAACAATTCGCTGGTTGTAAAAGTGTCCTACGGTGAGGCTTCTTTTCTATTTACCGGTGATATCATGGCACCGGCGGAAATGGAACTGGTTGGCCTCGCCGCCGGCCGATTATCCAGTACGGTTTTAATTGCGCCCCACCATGGCAGTCGTTCGTCCAGCAGTCAGCAATTTCTAGCAAAAGTAGACCCGGAAGTGATCGTTGTATCCTGCGGCCGCAACAGCCGGTTTAGTTTCCCCCATCCTGAGGTTTTACAAAGATATAAGGATTTGGGGGTCAGTGTTTTTCGCACC
Organism: Desulfobacterales bacterium; assembly: GCA_049669725.1. Taxonomy (GTDB): domain Bacteria; phylum Desulfobacterota; class Desulfobacteria; order Desulfobacterales; family JAFDCJ01; genus JAFDCJ01. The sequence goes on along the minus strand of JBATKU010000738.1, from coordinate 19,665 downwards.
GACCTCGATGGGGCCGTGCGCCTGGCGACCAACGGTCAGCAGCTGGTGATAAATCCATTTATGCCCTGAACAGGGTAAATGGAAACTATTTGAAAATACTTGATATATTTACAAAACCTTTTAAATCATGAATTAGTTTGCTATAATAGGATTAATGGAACCAGAAAGCCTTGAAATATTATCAGATGCCATCAAAGAATATTTTGGCAATTATGAACTCGAAGAGCTTTGTGGCCGGTTTAACATTAAAATCGAGCATCTGGGCATCAATCCCAATCACCAAAAACTCGTCACCGAATTGATGGCGGATAAATTTCGCGAGAACCACCGAAGATTTCTCGAGGATATCCTGTCGAAACTGCTGCGCCGGTGCGAAGATCGAATCTTAAACACCACCTGGGAAGTCAACATCTTTGACGAACACATGCTTCCTCAATTAAAAAAGTTGCAGAGTATCGTGGCCGGTAACCAGAAATCCACGCTAAGGGCCCAAGCTGCCAATCGTTTTATAAAAGAACGGAACCAGCTTATTAAAATTCTGGCCAGCGCAAAAACACCATTGACGATTGTTGACACACGGATAGACCGGGCAACCCTTGATAGTATTCAAATGGTCAAAACACCCGTTCGGCTGCTCATCGGCCAGGGCTTGCAGGATATTGCGGCCAATATGAATGGACAGCTGAACCGCTTGCGCAAGCAAGGACGGGATATCGAAGTCCGCTACCACATGAAGCTAAATGATCGGTTCATTATTTTTAATGGCCGCTGCTGGATGGTGAGTTGCTCTCTGAGCGAGGTTGGGCAGGTAACGTTAAGTATGATCGAATGTGTGGACACAAAGCCTGTCGTCGTCAAGGAAATTGGCCGCAAATGGCGGGAAGCCAAAGTGTTTAGAAATTAGTCCGCCAGCGGCGGATAACATGTGGTTTTGAAATCACTTCTCATCTTTAGTCCAAAGCCGCCAATACCTTATAACCCTGCTTTTCCAAGGCCTTTTTGATGTTAGCCGTTTTGCACGCCGCCAGCCTGAAATAGTAGACGCGCTGGCCGGTATGATCGGCTGTCATGCCAACGTTGATGATATCCGCGCCCTTATCATTTACGATCTGCAATGCTTTTTTTAAACCACCCGGCTGATCTCCAACGACGACATCGATGCGGGATGTGGATGTCAGAATTCCCATCATATCGATAAAGGTTCTCAAAATATCCGTGGCGGTAATAATTCCCACCAGCTGACCGTTGTCGACCACCGGCATTCCGCCGATTTTGTGTTTGTAGATGAGCTGGGCGGCTATTTCCACATCGTCTTCCGGACGCACCGTGATGGGCTCTCGTATCATCAAATCGTGTAAATTCAAATCTCCCAGCATCGATGGGATCAGTCCCTGCTTTAAATCCGCCAGGGTTAAGAACCCTTCGAGTAAATTTGCTTCCGAAACCACCGGAAGATGACGTATCGAATTGATCTTCATCAGCTCGATTGCCTCGCTGATGGATGCATGCGCTGATATGGTAATGGGGTCGGATACCATCAATGCTTGAATTTTCATAACACTTCCCTCTTTGGAATGATGAATGGCGAGTGACCAATGATTATTGAAAATTAAGAATTACTGCTGATCGTTAATATAGGTGGTATTGCACAATCCAAAAATTAGATCAATTGAAATTCTTCGTTCTTCATTCGTCTTTCCTTGCCTTGCGCGGCTGATAACTGCAGAGGGGTTCTTCGGCGAGATAGTCGCCGGTGGCTTCGTAAGCCCTGGCACGGCAACCGCCACATACCCGCTTAAACTCGCAGGGGTTGCATTTGCCCGTGAGTTTATCATAATCGCGTAAATTCGTTAATACTTCGGAGTGCTTCCAGATATCGACAAAAGATTGTTGCCGCACATTGCCGCAGTTTGCGGTCAGAAATCCGCAGGGTTGAACATCGCCTCGATGGGAGACAAAACAAAAACCAATGCCGCCCAGACACCCCCGGGTGACCGCATCCAATCCGTGGGTTTTAAAGGATATCGATTTGCCTTCTTTGCTGGCTCTTTGTCTGAGTATGCGATAATAGTGCGGGGCACAGGTGGCCTTAAGTTCCAGCGGCGTTTTTTCCCTCTGGTCGTAAAACCAGTTCAGGGTTTCTTCATACTCGGCGGCGTTAATTTCAGTGTCGACGATATATTTTCCGCGACCGGTTGGAACCAATAGAAAAATGTGATGGGCCAATGCGCCCTGTTCCACCGCCAGCTCCTGGATTTCGGGGATCTGATCGAGGTTTGTTTTGGTAATGGTCGTGTTCACCTGAAAGTCCAACCCGACCTTGCGGGCAATCTTCATGGCATTCAGGGCGCCATCATAAGCACCGTCCACATTTCTGAATTTGTCGTGGCTTTCCCGGGTGGCCCCATCCAGGCTGATACTGATACGCCTGATGCCGGAATCCACCAGCTTTTTGGCGATGGGCTCGGTGACCAGGGTACCGTTGGGGGCCATCACCATTCTCAGTCCCTTTTGGGTACCATAGGCGGCAATATCAAAGATATCATCACGCAGCAGGGGTTCGCCGCCCGTCAGTATGATGATGGGTTTGGCAATTTCAGCAATCTGGTCCAGCAGTCGAAACGCCTCGGAAGTATCCAACTCTCCGCTGTGAGGGCCCATGGTGGCGGAAGCACGGCAATGAATGCAGTCCAGGTTGCAATTGCGCGTGGTCTCCCAGGCAACAAGCCGCAGGCTGGATTCGCCTTCTTTTTTAGGGGGGTGAGAGGCGTGGTCATTGGGTTTTGTGTGTTGGTGCTTCATATTAATATTGTTTCCTAAAAAATTAACATCGAACGTCAAACGTCGAACATCGAATAATGTATTCTGTCAATTTAAAAAATACTGAACAACCCACAACTTCAACGTGATTCGCTTGTTTTAAAATAGATAAAGCGCAGCGTCATCAATATTGGACGTTCGATGTTGGGCCTTCGATGTTCGACGTTCAATCTGCTCACTGTTCCATACCCTTGAAGTTTTATGTGAGTGTTCAGCTGCCATAAAACCATATCAATCAAGATTGCAAGGCCTTGGCTGCTTCGACGGCGAAATAGGTCAGGATCATATCGGCACCCGCGCGTTTGATGGACGTCAGGGTTTCCATCATTACTTTCGGCCCGTCAATCCAGCCCATTTTTTCGGCAGCCTTGATCATGGAGAACTCGCCGCTGACATTGTAGGCGGCGACCGGAAGATCGATTTCCTCACGCACCCGACAGATGATATCCAGATAGGCCAGGGCGGGTTTAACCATGATAATGTCCGCTCCTTCCTCAATATCCATCGTGACCTCACGAATGGCTTCCAGAGCATTGGCCGGATCCATTTGATAGGTCCGGCGATCGCCGAATTTGGGAGCTGAATCCGCAGCACTGCGAAACGGTCCGTAATAGGCCGAGCAGTATTTGGCGGCATAGGACATGATGGGAATTTGGCTGAAGCTGTTTTCATCCAGGATTTCGCGAATTTCACCGACACGGCCATCCATCATGTCAGACGGTGCGACCATGTCGGCCCCGGCTTTGGCATGGGACAGGGCTGTGCGGGCGATCAGATCCAGGCTGGCGTCATTATCGATGGTGTTGCCTTCAACCACGCCGCAATGCCCGTGATCAGTATACTGGCACAGGCAAACATCGGTGATAACAACCAGCTCCGGAAATTTATCTTTGACGGCTCTGGTTGCTTTTTGAACGATACCGTCCCCGGCATAGGCCTGGGTACCCAATGAATCTTTTTTATCCGGGACCCCGAAGAGAACAATGGCCGGAATGCCAAGTTCGTGGGCTTCCTTGGCGGTATTAAGAAAATTGTCAATGGACAGCTGAAAATGCCCCGGCATCGATTGAATCGGGTTTTTTACATTGCTGCCGCCAATTACAAACAGGGGCAGGATGAGATCGTTAACGGTTAAACTGGTTTCGCGAATCATGCGCCGCAGGGCCTCAGATTGACGCAACCGCCTGGGTCTATAGTCCGGAAATAACATAAAAGGTACCTTTCTTGGTTTCGGGTGAAAATATTAAAAAACATTTTTTGCTATTATTACTTTAGAGGCCAAATATAATCCGGACAATGCCTAAAATGCGCTAAAATGCCTAAAGTGCCTAAAATGGTGGTGTCGCTGCGCTCCGACTATTTTATATGTGCACCGATGTATTCAGCAAAGGCGGCATTTAATCAAATCGATAGAATTCCTCAACTTTAGGCATTTTAGCGCAATTTAAGCATTTTAGGCATTAGTCCAAACGCCTGAATTGAGGCCCTTAGATCGATAGATTTACCGATAAGGTCCTAATCACAACTGGTGGTGCCATATGCCAAAGCTATCTCTTCATCCGTCAGATAGCAGGCCGGGTCAGGCGCCCAAACATCGCCGCTAACGGCTTCAGCGCGCACCCTGAAATTGCCCCCGCATACATCCAGCCAGCTGCAGGTGGCACAGCGCCCTTTGACATGTTGTTTCTTTTCTTTCAGTTTGCCCAGCAGCGGTTCGGAAGTGTCCATCCAGATTTTTGAAAAGGGCCGTTCTTTTACATTACCGAAGCTGTAGTGGCGCCAGAATTGATCGGCATAAACCTCACCATCCCAGCTGACGCATCCAATCCCCCGGCCCGAATTGTTACCTTCATTCCATTTCAACAGCTCCATGACCTCTTTGGCGCGCTCGGGATCTTCCTTTAACAATCTGAGGTATATATAGGGCCCGTCGGCGTGGTTATCCACCGTCAGTACTTCCTTGGGCTTGCCGGCGGCATGCAACCGCTTGGTTTCATCAATGATAAGATCGAGCGCCGCCCGGGTCTCTTCGTGGCTCAAATCTTCTTTTACCAGCTTGGACCCGCGACCGGCATAAACAAGATGGTAGAAGCACACCCGGGGAATGTCCATTTCCTCGAGAAGCTGAAAAATTTTGGGAATTTCCCCGACATTGAATTTGTTGACCGTAAAACGCAGCCCGACTTTTATGCCGGCATCCTGACTGTTTTTAATCCCTTCCAGTGCGGAGCGAAATGCGCCGTTAACACCTCTGAAGCGATCGTTGATCTCCTGCATGCCGTCGAGGCTGATGCCGACATAGGATAATCCGATTTCTTTCAGGGTGCGTGCTTTTTTAGGGGTAATCAAGGTGCCGTTGGTGGATATAACCGCCCGCATGCCTTTTCCCACGGCATAGGCTGCCAGCTCAGGCAGGTCTTTGCGTACCAGGGGTTCCCCACCGGAAAACAGCATGACCGGTGCGCCGAAGGCGGCAAGGTCATCAATTAATTCCTTGCCCTGTTCGGTGGTCAATTCATTGTCGAAGGCGATGTCCTTTGCGTGGGCATAACAGTGAACGCACTTTAAATTGCATCGCCGCGTCACATTCCAAACGACGACAGGGCGCTTGTCTTCACTGAATTGCAGGAGATGCGAGGGTAGCTTGGAGGAATCGCGCCCATAACGCAGGGCGTCGGAAGGTTCTATAGTTCCGCAATATAACTTTGATATTCCGATCATGATATTTGCTTTATCTCCTTTGGATAACTTGGCATAGAAGAGCCGGCTGGATTGTGCCCCGAATATGCAGCTAACCGTCGTGAATACCGTTGAACAAGATGCATGCCGTCAGGAAGGTTTAATCTTGTCTCTGATCAGATCCCTGACATATGCTTCCGGATCCAACAGGGCTTGTCGCGTAATGAAAAATCGGTTGCGGTTGGTTTTTTCCCGGGCCAGCTTGAGGCCGTGCTGAAAGTCCTGGTTTATTTTCTGATCGACATCTTTTAACTCGAAGGGGGATTCTATCAGTTTTTCTATAATAAAATCGATGGCGTCATCTTCAAGAACGATATTAATATCATGGTTTCTAAAAAAGTACAGTTCAATTTTTTTGATTTCATCATAATGGGATTTAATCTTTTTGATTACTTTGCCGATGTCCAGTGTGCTTTTGGCGTAGCACGTGGCAACTACATCGATGCGGGACGGCGTCATCGTCAGGCTGTATTTGTCAGCCAGATTTTTTTGATTTTCTTTGAGGTATTCTTTGATATTTTTCTTTTCCTGCTGCAACAGTCGATCAAAAAGCTGCTCGGTTTCCTCATTCTGAGATTCCGCAGTGATGGATTCAAGAAAGGCTTCCGGATTATCGACAATAGCTTCTGTGGCGGGGAATTTGGTTACGCCGGTTGACGGCAATCTGCGTTCAAAGTCAAGCAGCGCTTTTTCAACCGCGCTGACCAGGCCCCTGGCGCCGGTATTTTCGGCAAATGCATGTCCGGCCAGAGTGTTCAGCAGCTGATCTTCAAATTTCACCTCAATGTCATAGGCCGCGAAATCGAGCTTTTTCCCCAGAATGATGGGATTGTTCGGATTTTTCAAAATCTGGTAAAGATCGTCTTTAGTTAAGTGCTCAAATACCGCTCGCACCGGCAGGCGACCGACAAACTCAGTTTCAAAGCCGAAGGCAATCAAATCCTCGGATCGAACCTCTTTTAGAATATCGATCTGCTCTTCAGCTTTTTGAATTCGCGCACCGAAGCCGATACCCTGTTTGGATAGACGCTTTTCGATAATCGGCGCCAGATCGGTAAACGCCCCGCTCATGATGAACAGAATGTTGCCGGTGTTGACGGACCTGTTGTCCCGTTTGCCGGTTTTGCGAAACTGTTCGATTTCCTGGATCATTGAAATGGGGTCGTGGGGCACCTTTAAATCGACATCGGTTTCCTCCATGGGTTTGAGCAGCGCACGTTGCACGCCGGTACGGGATACATCCGCACCGATCAGATTACGGCTGGATGCGATTTTGTCGATTTCGTCGATATAAACGATGCCGAATTGGGCCAGTTCGATATCATCGTCTGCTTCCCGCACCAGGTCCCGCACCAGATCTTCCACGTCTCCGCCGACATATCCGGTTTCGCTGAATTTGGTGGCATCGCCCTTGGCAAAGGGGACGCCGATCTTGTCGGCAATCAACTTTATCATATAGGTTTTGCCGACACCGGTCGGGCCAATCATCAGGATATTGTTCTTGATGCTGCCGACCATGTTGCCGATGGGGTCATCGGATGCCTGGGAGCGTTTGATACGGTTGAAGTGCGTGCATATTTTGGTCGCCAGGATGGCTTTGGCGCCATCCTGTTTGACCACGTATTGATCCAGATGGGAAATGAGCTCCTCCGGCTTCAAATCGAAATTGATTTTTTTTCCGGATTCGCCGGCTTTCTTGGTCTGGTCGTGGGTTGCCTCCTGGGTCATGACCATGGGCGATACAATTTTTACGTTTTCGCCGAACCTTTTGGCCAAAAACTCACTGATCTCTTTTTCCAGCTCTTTGGGATTGGGTATCTTTTCGTTGTTATTTTTCATAGCAACAAAATATAACCATATCCCGCTGGAAATGCAAGTTTGGCGTGGTTGTTGTACAAAAAATGCCAGGGGCAGGATTCAAGATTTATAGGACTTGTGCGGATCGAGCACCGGGCGGACAGGTGTCCATACCGGCTGAATTTTGACAGGTCGGCAAAATGGCAGCTTCATTCCGATTTAATCAGTTTTAATCCGCTGGCTTCCAATATTTTTACAGCTTTCATATTGTCTGAAAATCGAAATACCATCATTGCGGTTCCGGGCAATTCACTGGCTGCCGTATAGGAGTAATCTATTTGAATATCATCTTTTTCCAGCAATTTAAGCAACCTGCTCAAGCCGCCCGGTTTATCGTCGGATTCGATCAGCACCACATCGTTTACCACGGCGGTAAATTTTTCTGACTGCAAAATCTCAATCGCTTTATCCGGTTCGGATACGACCATTCTCAACTTGCAATGGCCGTCGCCATTATCCACCAGGCAGTGGGCGCGGATGTTTACGCCGCCGCTGCCTAAAAATGACATGACATTACCCAAATGCGATACCGAATTTCCGGTTAATACGGTCAATTGCTTGAAGGTCATGGATACCCCTGGAATCAAAAAAATTAATATTTTAGAAATATTAGCAGGTTAGATTCCATTTTCCTGCCTTAAATTTTTGCCATTGTCAAGCGTATTCTGACCGGCGTTGGGTTGACGACAAACTATCCCCTTCATACCGGGTTGAACACAGAATGGTCGATGACACAACAGGTTAACGGATAAGGCGATTTTTCTGGAGACTGGCCAGTAAATACAAAAAACCGGATGATAAAATCTGTTTTTCTGTCTCGGGTGGGCGTTCGGAGAATCGTTCAGTGGATTTAGTGTCAGGATTGTTGATCGGTTCAATTTTGCGGTCCCGCTGCTTCACTCGATTGTCCTGCCGAACCGCCATCATTTTCCCGTCTTTAATTACAAGCTGGGCCTGCAGAATCCTTTTTCTCTATCCTTTTATCAAGTCAAAGTTCTTCGAAACCTAAGTATTTAGAATCAGATGTCAACGGCAAAATCTTACAGCTAAGTGTTATTTACTTTTCAAATAGTGTTCTTATTTTAATTGAGCTCAATCCCGCAACCAGGGTTACATCTGGTGTCTAAGTCCATCGATTCGTAAATACGATCACGTATTTGCTCACTCAGGACCAAGTGCTGAGTGAGCAATAGCCTTTCGGTTGTGCAAAATACGTCATAATAATTGCGAATCGTAGCAATTAGTTAGCATGCGGTAAGCAGATTCATCATTCTTTGTGCGGGTCAGGTGTTGGATGGATTTACTGTATATTTCACCCGAATTCCCTCCCAATTATGCTCATTTCATCGAGCAATTGCATGCACTGGGCGTTAGCGTCTGGGGACTGGGAGAGGCTGATTTTCATTATATGCCCGAAAGCTTGCGATCAGCTTTAGCCTGGTATTTGCGGGTGGATTTGAATAATGTCGATGCGGTGCGACACGCCGTGGAAGAGCTTTTGAGGCAAAAAAATGCTTGCGGCCATGCGGGAAATTTTGACCTGGTGGAATCCCACAATGAGCAGTGGCTGACCTTGGAGGCAATCATCAATGAAACATACGGCATTGACGGTATCAAGCAACAGGATTTGCCCCGGTTGAAGAAAAAATCCAGGATGAAGCAGCTTTTCCAGGAGCTTGGGTTGCCGGTCGCCAGGGGGGAGCGGATTGCGGATATTAAGCAGACGATGGATCTGGCCAATTTACTGGGATACCCTCTGATATTAAAACCGGACGAAGGGGTCGGCGCCGGAGGCATTTACCGGGTCGATAATAAAAGCCAGCTCAAAGCCCATCTGGCCCGAATCAAAGAGGATTATCTTATCGAGGAATTTATTGAAGGCGATATCGTCACCTATGATGGATTGACCGACTACGACGGCAATATTGTTTTTGAGAATTCACTAATTTACGGTGATGGCATTCTCGAATACGTTCTGGGAAAAGACACCTTTTTTTATGTCAACCGTTATATCCCGGATGAACTGCTCGCAACCGGCCGGAACCTGGTACCGCTATTTGACATCCGTCGCAAATTTTTCCATTTTGAGTTTTTCAAAATCGACGAAATCTATATGCCCATCGAAATTAACTGCCGGCCGCCGGGTGGGGCGATACTGGATATGATGAACTATAGTGTCGATGATGATTTGTACCGTGCTTATGCCGGCATGATTGCCAGAGGCCTTGCGGCTGTTGCGGCCCCAAAGAAATATTATTGTAGCTATATCGGACGCAAAAACAAACCTTATGCCCACAGTCATGATGAGATCCTTTCGGCCTTCGGGCACTGTCTGGTAGAACATGATTTGAACCCGCCTGTTTTCCGGCAAGCCATGGGAACTGAAAGATATATTTTTCGTTCGCCGAACAAAGCGAAGATATTTGAAATTGCAGACTTTGCATTAAAGTACCAAAATCAGAAAGACTAAAGGAATTGTCTATGAACGTTGTGTTCCTTTCGCCCCATTTCCCGACCCATTACTACCGGTTTTGCTTGAGCCTGAAAGCGGCCGGCGCCAATGTTTTAGGTATTGGTGACGAACCATATGATAACTTAGCACAGGAAGTTCGCGCCGCGTTGACCGAGTATTATCGGATCGCTGATATGCACAACTACGAAGATCTGGTGCGGGCTTGCGGCTTTTTTACCCACCGCTACGGCAAAATAGATCGCCTGGATTCCCTCAATGAATACTGGCTGAGCACCGAAGCGCGTCTGAGGGACGATTTTAATATTTTTGGCGTACACGGCCGCGAAATTGATTTCATACGCCGTAAATCCCGCATGAAGGACAAATTTCGTGAGGCCGGAGTTCCGGTTGCCCGCGGACAGATCGTCAATACCGCAGATGATGCACACGCCCTGATTCGTGAAACCGGTTATCCGGTAATCGCCAAGCCTGATGGCGGGGTGGGCGCCATCGCCACTTATCGGCTCAATGGCAACCGGGATCTCGCTGCATTTTTCGCATCCAAGCCCGATACCGACTACATCATGGAAGAATTCATCTCCGGTACCATCTATTCCTTTGACGGCCTGGCGGACCGCAGCGGCCACCCTGTATTTTATACAGCCCACACTTTCAGCCAGGGCATCATGGAAACCGTCAACGAAGCGCGTCATTTATACTACCATTCGCTGCGCGATATCCCCCCCAGCCTGGAAAAGATCGGCCGGGATTGCCTCAGGGCCTTTAATGTGAGGGAACGGTTTTTTCACATCGAATTTTTCCAGACAGCGGCCGACCAATATGTGTCCCTGGAAGTCAATATGCGGCCGCCGGGCGGTTATACCACCGATATGTTTAATTACGCCTGTGATATTGACATTTACCGGATCTGGGCCGACTTGCTGGTTCATAATCGGACCGCTATTAATTATAGGCGGAAGTATCACTGCTGCTATGCCAGCCGCAAATTCAACCAGCGCTATACGCACAGCCATGAAGACATCCTGGCGCGTTTTGGCACCTTTATGGTCCAGATCGAAAGCGTGCCCGGGGTTTTCAGCAGCGCCCTGGGGGATATCGGTTATATTTTTAGATCAAAAAGCCTGGATGAAATTTTGGAAATTGTGCGGTTTATTCACCAGACAGAGGCTTAACCGACTCAAGTTATCCCGAATAGATTCAGACAGGAAATCCGTTTATCCAGGGTAGAGAGGACAGCACGATGCAAATCGAACATCACCAGTGGTGGAGCAAACACCTGAACCGCGATATGGCCCTGAAAATCTACGGACACTGGGGCAAACCGATTGTCGTTTTTCCCTCTTCCCGGGGCCGCTATTTTGATTACGAGGGGATGGGAATGATTGAAGCCATTGCAGGGTTTGTCAATGCCGGCAAAATCAAGCTGTTTTGCGTGGACAGTGTCGATGAAGAATCCTGGTACAATTATGCTGTATCCCCATCGGACCGCAATGCCCGACACGAGGACTACGATCGTTACATTGTGGAAGAGGTTATTCCGTTTATCCGCAACCACTGCCAATCACCGCAAGAGCGGGTGATGGCCAACGGCTGCAGCATGGGGGCTTATCATGCGGTTAACTTTTTTTTAAAGCATCCGGATGTCTTCGAAGGGACCATCGCTCTCAGCGGTCTCTACCGTCTTGATCGACCTGAATTTCAACTGACGGCAGACGAATTGCCGGGGGTCTATTTCAATTCTCCCATAAGTTATTTGTCCGGCCTGACTGATTCGGGGTACCTGGAACAATACCGCCGAAGCCGAATTATCGTTTGTGTGGGGCAGGGCGCCTGGGAGGATGAAGCCATTGAAGATACCCGTTATCTGGATTATCTGTTCAGGGAAAAGTCGGTCCCGGCCTGGATCGACTACTGGGGCCATGATGTCAACCACGACTGGCCCTGGTGGTATCACCAGATGAATTATTTTTTAGGACAGCTTTAAGGCTTTTTCCTGCACTGGAGCGAGATAGAAAAGGCCGGCGCACCATGCTGAGCTATGAGAACTGACTAAAAGGGGACATGGCAGCGGACCTGGTGGGCCTCGCCTATTTTTTGCAGCTGCGGTGACGATGATACCCGCAAAGCTGTGGGCCAGTTGAGCACCTTTTTAAATGGGGTTGACCAAGTGGGAAAAATTGAGCAGAGAAAAAATAATGAATCATTGTAGAATATATAAAATAGGCTGTTTATTGGACTATACCCCTATAAATCCAATAAAAAAGGGCTCCGAGAGAATAAATCCTTCCAAACCCTTGTCATTTATGTGGTGCCGAAGGCCATACTTGTCAGATAGTCTATAATAACAATAAGTTACTGAATTTAATGTGAGTTTAAACGAGTTTTTATACGTTCCTGGCCGCATAATCGCATATTATAATTTGTTCGTATTTTTCGATTTGGTGAATTCTACATAGGATATTCGCTCAGCTAAGGTTAATTTAATTATCTTTGCCGATCCCTTTCCCCACCCCTTTCCCTTCGATCCGATCAAAACCATAGACAAATGGTTCACACTTGATATGGCCATTTTGATAGGACCTGGAGCTGCCCGCCATGGTCCGCATGCTTGCAGCACGCAGATCAAGCGGGCAGGCCCGTGTCCATTTTGGAAATGGCTAAAATATAAAGTTACTTGAGACTCACTGTCATCCTATTCACCGTCATAGTCGATAAGGCATCATCGAATTTCCGACGGCTACAATGTGCCTGACGGCGGCGTTTTCATTAAGGTGTTCAGACAGCTCATCCACAAAGTCTGCTATTTGCGGCGCATGGCCAAAAGCCGTGGCAAATCCCCGCACTTTTATCGGAGTTCCAGGCACCATGGTTGAAATATTAATGGCTCCATTATTTATTTCATAGTTAGCGGGATCTGCGTCATTTGCCGAATCAGTACCTGTGCCGGAAAAATTAAATTGCCCGATGCGACGCCCGTCAATAGCCTCCAGATCAATCCGTAATGTGCTGTCATTTTCCACCACTTCTCCCCTCAATGTGGTGAGCAGCATAGGGTCGTGTTAACCCGCCTATAACAAATCGCAAACTGTTTTGCGATGGGGAGGTGCCTTTTATATGATTATCAAGTGATATGCAATTGGAACTCTGTCAAATTTGGGGAAGATTTAGAGCATATAATCAATTTTGCTGAGGTTTAGAGATTCTCAATATATCGCAAATTGAGGTCTTATTGTGGTATTGGCAGGTTATGGCAAAACAGCATAGCCCCGTTAAGCCATCCCGCAAAAATCAATATCTTGTGGTTATTGCTTGTCTATGATATTGAACATAAATTCTAAATCTGCACCTGGTTTCGAGCTCACCTGGCCCAGAACTGTGGCAAGCAAGATGCACTTTTCGAACACATCCGAAATTGAAGGATTCCAACTGGTATGTTTGAGCATGACGGGATTAAACCTTATGCAAGTATGGTTGAGGTTCAAACATTGCTGTATAGTTTACAATGATTGTTTGGATTCCGTGTTTGGGGGTCATCAACTTTACCAAGTACTCGCACGAATCCAACATCTTATAGACGGTGGCTGTATAGTTTCCATGCCTCCGGACGTTGAGGACCGACAGATGGCAACCGTTCGTCATTTCTGCCCGCAGGTTTGGGCCAACCCGCACTAAAGGAGGGCATCATGGCAGTCAAGATACTTATCAAAAGGCGCTTCAAAGAGAAATTTTTTAAAGAAATCAATGTAATGATCAAAGAGCACCGCTATGGTGCCATGGATCAGGAGGGCTACATCTCATCGGAAACACTCTGGGACGCCAAGGATCCGTACCGAGTAGTGGTGGCGTCCAACTGGCGCTCGATGAAGGAATGGAATATCTGGAAGAACAGTGAAGGGAGAAGGGTGGTCGACGAAAAGATCAATGATTATTTGGATGGCGAAACGGAATACGAGATCTATGAAATGGGAGCGTATCCCCATTGAGGGATTGGGCCGAAGGCAGACGGGCCGATCATGAACGGGCTGAGAAAATCAGCCTGCCGTTGGAAGCTCCGGTATAGTTGATCTGTTGCTGTTGACAGCACACAGACGCCTGTTTCTATGGGGTTTTACCGGAACGATCCAGTGTTCTGTATTGAATCGCTTCGGCGATAAGGTTGGAATTGAAATCTATGGTATGGCCGAGATTGGCGATGGTGAAGGCGATTATTAAAATGCGGTTATAGGCCCGTGCCGAGAGGCCAAGACGGGCCATCGGTTTTACAACGGGTTTTGACATGGGGCATTGCAGAAGATTTTGTCCTGTTTGAAGCGTTTGGTCTGGATGGCACGTGCCACTATCACCGGTTTTCGGATGTCGGCTGAAGATTCGGGCGCGGTCTGATTTTTAAATACGGCAGGCGAGTGCGCCTGATGAAAGGATTCGAATTTGGAAATGAAAAAAGTGCTGGCGGGATGGAGCAATATCTGCCCTGGCTGCAACATTGGGCACAAATATCCCGATTCCTTTATCGGCAAGAAAGTGTGGAATCACTGGGAAAAAGGTTGCTTCTCGCATAACGCCTATGTTGAGGTTTACGGCAGTGACGGGCCTTCACCGAACAAAAGCAAGGAAACTTCCTACGATAAATGAATTTGCGATTAGCCGTGAGGAATGGGGTTGCCATGCATCTGAGATCATCATAGATATCACTTGAATATGAGGCTTATCGAAACCTGTACTATCTCCAACATCTATGCACTTTTAGAGGCCGTAAAAAAGTTGTGAAATCATCATTCCCAAATTTCAAGGGCAAAGTACAGGTTACTGCTATGGATCAACGGTTTTGAAACACATCGATATTTGCACCCTCAACATTGATATCACAGCCACCAAATTTTCCATATTAATTGCATGTAATAAAATGATATCGTAATCTGCCTCCATGTTTAGGGCACTATCTTTCAAACAATTATCCAAAGGAGGTAAATTATGAAAATCTCAGAAGCCGCAGAAATTTGTCTGACCTGCCACCGGAACCATTCCAAAAAAAAATACCACCAGAGCTTATGAATTTTTCCTTCCCAAATTTTGCATGGAGTTTGGTGACAGGGAGATTGATGAGGTCTCCTCTAGTGAAATCCTCAAATTTTTGAACAGAATCACCGATGGGAGAAAGCAACAAACCAAACGAACCCGATATGCCCATATAGCCTCGTTTTTCAACTTCATTAATAGCAACATTGACCCGGAATTAAAAAATCCTTGCGACAGCCGCATTATAAAAAAGCTATTTAGGTCAACGCCAAACATTCACTGGGACACACGAAAAGCGGTCAAACAGTTTGAAGGCTTTCTGCAAGTCTTGACTAAACCCTTGACCAAATCGAATGTTGAGTCCGAAAATGAAAATCACGAATCCTTATAAACCCATATTGAACGGAAGTTTGAAGCGTTAATATCTCATAAGATACCAATAAAAAAGGCTTTAGCGGTTACAAACTTGCTAAAGCCTTTATTTTTATATGGTGCCGAAGGCCGGATTAGTCAGATAGTCTATGAAAACAATGAGTTGCTGAATTATAAGTGAGTTTATGTGAGTTTAAACGAGTTTTTGTACGTTCCTGGCCGCATAATCGCATATGAATCGCATATTTTCATCGAAAGAAGTTTGCTCAAATCCGACAAAATTCATTGACTTTTAGGTAAAAATGTAGTTTTGTCAAAACGTCTGCATATATTTATAAGTGAGAACGTTTTGACATGAAAACTGCTTCAAACACTACCGAAAATGCCATTATGAAAATGGCTAGCAAAACGGGTGTGGTTCGTGCCCGTGAAATCAGAGAAGCTGGTCTACATCCAGAATATCTGAGAAAGCTATGTAAAAGCGGGCAACTGATTCGTACCGGTCGCGGACTATATGTTCTTGCTGACGGAGATTTTACGGAACACCACAGCCTTGCCGAAGCCTGCAAACGAGTTTCTCACGGAATTATTTGCCTCCTCAGTGCTCTGAGTTATCACGAAATCGGCACCCAAAATCCCCATGAGGTCTGGATGGCCATTGATCGGGCCATGCGAAAACCCAAAGTCGATTACCCACCAATCCGGGTCTTCCGCTTCTCCGGTCCATCACTGAAAGAGGGTATCGAAGAAAAGAAGATCGAAGGCGTATTTGTTCGGGTTTACAATCCGGCCAAAACCGTAGCAGATTGTTTTAAGTACCGCAACAAAGTGGGCATTGATGTGGCTATTGAAGCCCTGAAAGAGTGCTGGCGATCCCGTCGGTGCGAGATCGATGAACTTGTTCACTATGCAAAGATATGCCGGGTACATAATATCATGCAGCCCTATATGGAAGCCATCGTTTCATGAGCCCTTCGAAAACAAAAAATTATGCCGCATCAGTTCGCCAACGCCTGCTAAATTATGCCCGGTCAAGCGGTCAGGATTTTATTTTTGTCCTGCGAACATTTGCCATGGAGCGTTTGCTCTATCGCCTAAGTCGTTCTCCATACGTTGACAACTTCGTTTTAAAGGGAGCGATGCTTTTTAAGCTTTGGACCGGAGATTTCTACCGCCAGACTCGTGACATTGATGTGCTTGCATTTAAATCAGAAACTATTGATTCTCTAAAAGCCGTTTTTCAGGAGATCTCTCAAATTTCATTTGCTGATGATGGTTTGACGTATTTATCCAACACTGTGGGCGTTAACGAGATTCGAGAAGAACAACAATACGGTGGTCTCCGGGTAAAATTGACAGCCACGCTTGGATCAGCGAAGATTTATTTACAAGTGGATTGCGGATTTGGCGACGCGATCACACCCGAACCAATTGTCACAGATTTTCCGACGTTACTTGATTTTCCGGCACCGCAGCTTCATACGTATCCCAAAGAAACGGTGGTCGCGGAGAAGTTTGAAGCGATTGTGCGTCTTGGCATGGCCACTAGCCGGATGAAAGATTTTTACGACATTTGGGTTCTGGCAAGCGATTTCCCATTTTCCGGTCAAATTATTGCCTCGGCAATCCAAAACACCTTTAACCGTAGGAAAACATCGCTTCCAGCAGGAACTCCGGAAGTCTTCCAGGCATCGTTTATCCAAAATCCATTGAAACAGACCCAATGGCAAGCATTTGTACAAAAGACCAGCTTTGTCAAAGTAGAAAAGGATTTTGGAAAGACAATTGATTTTGTGAGATCATTTCTTTTGCCGCCGATCGACTTTATTTTGACAACGAAATCATTCAAAATGAATTGGTCTGCTGGTGGTCCATGGTTGGATAAAAAAAACACCACTAAACACATAGTGGAGTAATTTGTCACTGCGTATGTGCCAATCAATCAAGAGATGAAATTGCTCAAGAGGATGTCTTGAAGCATCAGAAACCAATGGACGAACAAATTCAGGCTTTAGAAAATGAATTGGATGTTTTAGAAGCTAAAAGGAAAGCCCTGCAAGACAGAATCAGGAAGCTTAAAAGCTCGAAGCAATCAATCGCCGATGAACAGCTTCCGTTTGACCGGCTATCGGCACAAAATGTAACAAATGAGTCAACCCAGGAACATAAAATAGATCTTTTTCGTTCATTGTTCCGAGGAAGGGAAGATGTCTATCCAAGGCGTTTCGAAAGTAAACGTACTGGGAAAAATGGCTTCCAGCCGGTCTGCCGGAATGAGTGGATTAGGCCTATTTGTCAAAAACCCAAAATCAAATGCGGTGATTGTGAAAACAGGGATTTTATACCGCTTTCGGACGATGTCATTCGGAACCATTTGATTGGCATTGATACAGCTGACCGATACAGGCGTGAATTTGTAATCGGTGTGTATCCGATGCTTCCTGATGAAACTTGCAGGTTTATCGCCGTCGATTTCGACAAGGAGGAATGGAAAGAGAACTCCAAAGCTTATCTTAAAACCTGCGAAATGTTTAATGTTCCAGCTGCGCTCGAAAGATCAAGGTCTGGAAACGGTGGACACATCTGGATCTTTTTTTCAGAACCGATACCGGCAAAACTCGCGCGTCAGTTGGGCGCTTTTATGCTGACCAGGACAATGGAGACTCGACCTGAGATGGGATTTAATTCCTATGATCGAATTTTTCCGAGTCAGGATACCCTTCCTCGGGGTGGATTTGGAAGCTTGATTGCTATCCCACTGCAGGCTAAACCAAGAGAGAAGGGAAACAGTCTCTTTGTCGATGAAAACTTCAATCCTTATTCTGATCAATGGCTTTTCCGAAACATATCGGTCTGCCTATAGGTTGTCTCGAAGATACCGTCGAATTGTTTAGCTCCTTGGGAATCAGAGTCGATATTCTCGATGAGCGGTTCGAAGGAGATCCAATAAACGCAAAATTTATTGGAACGCTAAAACCGGAGCAGCAGGCGGCCGTTGATGCTCTCTTGCAATACGATACCGGTGTACTATCTGCATCAACTGCTTTCGGGAAAACAGTGGTCGCCGCATACTTAATCGCGAAACGATCTGTGAACACTTTGATCCTGGTTCACTTAAAAGAGCTTCTCTATCAATGGATCGAACGTTTGAATACATTTCTCGATGTCTCCGTTGAGGATATAGGACAGATCGGTGGCGGAAAACGCAAGCCCACCGGTATTGTAGATGTCGCAACTATTCAGAGTTTAGGTCGAAAGGGTGTTGTAGACGATATTGTAGCTAAATACGGCTATCTCATTGTGGACGAATGCCATCATATTTCTGCGAGAAGCTTTGAGATCGTTGCCCGGCAGTGCAAAGCTAAATACGTGACCGGCCTGTCAGCGACAGTTACCCGTAAAGATGGTCACCATCCAATTATTTTTATGAATTGTGGAAAGGTCCGGTACAAAGTCGATGATAAGAAACAGGCGGCAGAAAGACCATTTACCCACAAGGTCATTGTCAGAGAGACGAATTTTAGAATGCCTGCATCATTTGAGGCAGACCAATACACTGCCATCCATGAAATTTATAAAGCTTTATTAAAAAGCGATGAACGCAACCAACTCATTGTCGCTGACGTAATGAGCGCCATTAAAAACAATCGTTTTCCGGTTATCCTGACCGAACGTGTGGAGCATCTTAAGACACTAAAGAATCTGCTTGAAGACAAAATTTCAAATCTAATAGTCATGAAAGGAGGGATGGGGAAAAAGCAGCGACATGCTGCTTTAAACGCACTTGAATCTCTTCCAGATGATACTGAAAAAGCAGTCCTCTCCACCGGCCGGTATTTAGGGGAAGGATTCGATGACCAAAGACTTGATACTTTATTTTTAACTTTACCGATTTCATGGCGAGGAACTCTATCTCAATATGCAGGTCGTTTGCACAGAGTTCGCGACAACAAGAAGGAGGTAATAATTTACGATTACGTGGATTTGAATGTACCAGTTTTGGGAAGAATGTTCGATCGGCGGACCAAAGGCTATCGGTCAATAGGCTATGATATCGAGGATGAGCCATCCTAAAAGACGACTATAACCCTGTGTCCGTGGTGCGAAAATCGGGCCAAAAATCGCATATAACAAAAAGCGGCTTCAGTAACATACTGAAACCGCTTCTTTTTATTTAGATTGGTGCCGAAGGCCGGACTTGAACCGGCACGGCCGTAAGCCACTACCCCCTCAAGATAGCGTGTCTACCAAATTCCACCACTTCGGCACATTTGATTATTACGATAAACGCTTACTCGGCTGATTTGGCCGGCTGCGCTTCGCTGCTTCCAGTGGCCGGCGGTGTGGTCGCGCCGGGTGCAGGCGGTGTGGTTGCGCCGGGTGCAGCT
>JBATKU010000737.1:0-3258 GCA_049669725.1 Desulfobacterales bacterium | reverse complement strand
TCCTCCTTTTTTATTAATAAATTTTCATGCTCTATTTGTAGAGGATAGCTATGACATTTCAATAAAAACTTTTGTTTCATGCTTCGTTGTGCGCGTAAGGGCATGAAAATTTATGACAACCGCTATAACCCTTCATTTTTTTCTGAGAAAAGCAGTTTGCTACAAAGGTCTATATCATATCGATCGCTGGTATCAAGTGGCGCGTTTAAAATTTATTATAATACGATATGCTGGGCTACGCCTTCTTCGACAAGATAAAAATTGTTTGGCATGGATGATATATTCTATGACACGAAACCCAGACCGAATCCGGCACCCGAATGACCGCAATATGAATAAAACCTTTAATGTTTTGGTTGATCTAAACTTTGATACAGTATAGTTTGTCTTTGATATTCCAACTCCCGAATTTTTTATTGACGTCATACCAAATAGCTATTAAGTAGCTATATATTAACCATGATAGGAGGTCTATCCGAAAAAGGTTAAACCATCTTCGGTCATTTTTTGACCACTAACCCCGAACACGAAAAGGAGGAAGGCACAATGAGAAAACAAATTTTTACAGTTATGTTAATCCTCTGCATTGGGCTGACATTTGGTTTCATGAGCCCCGTAACTTCCGAGGCCGCTTCTGTCAAACTCACCTACAGCAACTTTTTCCCACCCGGACATATTCAGAGCAAACTGGCTGAGTCATGGTGCAAGGAAGTGGAAAAACGCACCAACGGAGAAGTCGTGGTGGAATATTTTCCCGGCCAAACCCTGACCAAAGCCAAACAGGTTTATGACGGCGTAGTGGAAGGAATATCGGATGTCGGATTTTCCGTTTTAGCCTATACCCGCGGCCGATTTCCGGTGATGTCAGCCGTAGATCTGCCCCTGGGATATACCAGCGGTACGGTGGCCACCAAAGTAATCAATGCCGTTTACAAAAAATTTATGCCCCAAGAGCTGTTGGACACCCAGGTGATGTACCTGCATGCCCACGGGCCGGGTCTCATTCATACCAAGAGCAAGGCTGTACGCAAGATGGAGGACATGAAAGGGCTCAAGTTCAGAGGGCACGGTACCAGCGCGGCAGTGGTCAAGGCCCTGGGCGGCACACCGGTGCCCAAACCCATGCCGGAAACCTACCAGATGCTCCAAAAAGGGGTGGTGGATGGTGCGGTTTATCCCTTTGAGGCCAACAAAGGCTGGAAGCTGGGAGAGGTCACCCGGTTTGCCACCGCGGATTTTACAGCCGCTTATACCACTTCTTTTTTTGTGGTCATGAACAAGGCTAAATGGAATGCCATATCCGCCGCCAATCAGAAAATTATCGAACAGATCAACATGGAATGGATTGACAAGCACGGCGAGGCCTGGGACACCAGCGATGCCAAGGGCATCGTCTTTTTTCTGAACCAGGGTGGTCAAATTATCGGTTTGGACGGCAAAGAAGCCGAGAGATGGAAAAAAGCGGTCGCGCCGATTATTTCTGATTATGCCGCAGATATGACCAAAAAAGGATTCAATGGCACCGAGATCGTTGATTTCACGATCAAAACACTGAACAGTCTGCAGTAGATATTTAGAGGGTGGGCCCCTATCGAAGGGCCCATCCGTTTTTTTTGCATAGGTTTGTTCGCATGAATTTTTTCTGGAAAATCGTCCAGTGGATACTGGATAAAATGAAAATCATTGGCGCCGCCTGCCTGGTAGGAATGATGCTGTTGACCTGCGTCGATGTCGTCGGACGTGCCTTTGGCCATCCCATCTTCGGTTCGGTGGAAATTGTGGGTTATATGGCCATACTGTCCGTGGTCATGGCCATGCCCTACACCCACCAGGTCCAGGGTCATATCGGCGTGGAAATTATCGTGCGGCTGTTTTCCGAGAAAACCCAGAACATCATTGATATTTGCACCGGAATTACAAGTTTAATTCTGTTTGCCATCGTTACCTGGCGGATGACGGTTTATGCCAATACCATGAAAGAAACGGGCGAAGTCTCCATGAACCTTGAGTTTCCCGAGCATCTGATCATTTATGTGACGGCCTTCTGCCTGCTGACCTTCACCCTGGTCATTCTAAGGGATATTGTTAATAATATCAGAAAGCTGAAATCAACATGAGCCCCACCACCATCGGCATCATCGGTATCACCGTCATGGTCCTTATTTTTTTCTCGAGGATGCCGGTGGCCTATGTCATGACCATGATCGGGTTTATAGGCTTCAGCATCATGGTTTCCTTCAAAGGAGGGCTCAACCTTCTTTCCAGAAATATCTACGAGGTTTTCTCTTCCTACGGGCTGACCACCATCCCCCTGTTTATTTTCATGGGCCAGCTGGCCTTTAACAGCGGCATCAGTGCCCGGTTATACGATACGGCCTATAAATTTTTGGGCAGCACCCGGGGCGGGCTGGCCATGGCGACCGTATCCGCCTGCACGGCCTTTGGCGCCGTCTGCGGATCGAGTCCGGCCACGGCGGCCACCATGGCCACGGTGGGGTTGCCGGAGATGAAGCGTTATAAATACGCCGATGAGCTGGCCACCGGTTCGGTGGCATCGGGCGGCGGACTGGGCATGATCATGCCGCCCAGTGTTGTTCTCATCGTCTACGGTGTCCTGACCGAAGAATCCATCGGCAAGCTGTTTGTTGCCGGTATTATTCCGGCCATCTTCGTTACCATCCTCTTTATCATATCCATTTATATCATATGCCGCATTGCTCCGGAACAGGGTCCGCCGGGCGAGTCGTTTTCCTGGAAGGAGAAATTCCGTTCCCTCACCGGTCTTGTTGATACCCTGTCGGTTTTTGGCCTGGTCATGGGCGGCCTTTTCTTCGGGTTTTTCACCCCCACCGAGGCTGCCGCAGTGGGTGCTTTCGGGGTGCTGTTGGTCTCCTTGATCAGGCGCCAGATTACCTGGCAGGGTTTTGTCAAATCCTTATACGAGACCCTCAGAACCTCCTGTATGGTCCTGTTATTGATTGCCGGCGCGGTGGTCTTCGGTAAGTTTCTGGCCATCACCCGCATTCCCTTTAACGTCGCCTCCTGGATCGGCGGCTTTGATTTGCCGCCCTTCGTGATCATGGGCATGATTGTTCTGGTCTATTTTCTGGGTGGATGCTTTATGGATGCCCTGGCGTTGGTGATGCTGACCATTCCGATATTTTTTCCGATTGTCACCGAACTTGGCTATGATCCCATCTGGTTCGGGGTTATTATCGTGATGGTGACCGAGATGGGAGTGATCACGCCGCCTGTGGG
>JBATKU010000736.1:0-2578 GCA_049669725.1 Desulfobacterales bacterium | reverse complement strand
CCATAGCAGACATAGCACGGAGTGAAGGCGAACAGATTAGATTATTGGAAACAAAAATCGCCTGTTTAGAAGTATTCGCCTTGGGAGGTCCATCAAAAAAAGATGACGGAACGGAAACCGGCTATTTTATTGTTAGAGCTGCTTTAGCGCGAACAATTTCTGAGGCGACAAAATATATTGCGGGAAAAGGTTTGGCAAGGGAAGGCGCACCAGCACTTGTTAAATTCATTGCCACTTTGGCATCTCGATTTGGGATAATGGTATCCGAGAAAGCTGCTGCCCAAGCTATTCCTCTGATCGGAGTAGCTGGTGGGGCCTTGATTAATACAATTTTTATTGATCATTTTCAAAATATGGCTCGGGGTCATTTTATTATACGCAGGCTTGAAAGAATCTATGACAAAGATATGATTCGACAGGAGTACGACAAGTTAGATTTATGATATTCAATCGTGCGGGAAATACGACCTTTAAAAACGTTTGATTTTTTCAATCTATCTAAATGAGGCCACAATGAAAAATTCAATCCAAAGAAAACAAAAGGGTCACATCTCAAATATTAAATATTCGCATTCAAAATTTAAATTTTTGATGTGGCCCTTTGGCTCTGCCCAAGACCTGACAAAATTCACGAATATACCTGTTATCCCTCCGCCTCTTTTTCGAGCTGATCCAGTCTGTCAGGCTCCGAAACAGCAATGTCCACAAGGGCCTTGGGGATGGAACTCTGCTCGCACATAACTCTGATTTCTTTCTCCTGATCGCTGAATTCCATGATTTCACGAATGGCCTCAATGTGTTCGAGCATCTCATCCGGCGCCATGTCATCCAGCGAAGGTCCTGCAGCCTCTTCCTTTTTCCGTGCGGCCGCCTCTTCTTCCAGCCTTTGTTTTTCCTTTAGCTCCGCTTCCATTGCCTGTTTGGCACCATCGATTGCGCTCTGGTCAACTTTCGCAATCTCGATTATCAATTCTTCAGAGACGTTATTCTCAAAAAGGTGCTTCACCTTTTCTTCGTCGGACTTGCCCTCTACCGCCTCAAGCAGCTTTTCGACTCTTGCCCTCTCTGCGAGTTCCTTTTCCATCTCGGTGTTAACCTGTTTCAACTTCTCCCCGGTAATGTCCAACGCGTTGGTTATCACTTCGGGGGCCAATTGCTCCTCAATGAACAGCCGGATACCTTCATCGCCGGGCAGGCCCTTTGCCTTGGCAGTGAGCAGATCGAGTTTTGCCTTCTCGATAATCCGTATCACGTCCGGTCTGCGTTCGGATCCCTTGAGTTTTGGAAACGTCTTTCCGATGTCGCTGATGATCTTATTCGTCGCAGAATACGGGTCAGCCAGGTCCTCCAGTGTCAATGCCGCGATCGCAGCGTTGAAATCCTTCATAAGGGGCCTTCCGACTTTTTGCGTTTCATTCATTGCCCATCTCAACTGAAGCATATTGCCTCCGTGATGCGAAACATTGTAACCCGCATCGTCAAGCTCACCCGCAATCCGTTGAATCGTTGCTTCCAGGTTTTCCTTTGACAGATCCTGCGAATCGAGCCCAGGGATATTCTCCTCGATTAACAACCAGAGAGGCTTTTTTTCCGTTGCGTCGCTTGTCGTCATTTTCAAATCTCCTTTTTAAGAATTTTTACCGATAATTAATGCACTGCCCCCGAATCTCTCCGAAAACAGTGCCTTTGATTCCCTCTGGAATAAAAATAAGTTGGTAGGAACATGCTTTCCCAGGCAAGGACTATAGAGAAGCACCCCATGTGAGTCAAGAAAAAAGAAACCACAACATGTGCGAGAAAAGGACGGCATAGGGAGAATTACCGTTTCGTCTTTTTTTGGGAAGCGGCAACGGTCAGAATATATAGACAACCGGCGTTTTGAGTCTTAGGTTAACAAAATAAGGTTAATCGCTATTACGCATGGAAAATCCGAATTTTCTGGGGCTTCGGCTCAAACCGCACAATCACAAAATTTTTTACGGAGGATAAAAATGCAAAAAACATGGACCTATACAAACTATGAAATCAAAGAAGGGCTGAAGCCCGGAAGCTCACAGTTTCACTATTTTTTTGTCGTTTCCGAAAGTGGTGAGAAAAAATGCAATTATTGCGTTTGGATAGTAAATGATGCTTTGTCCCGGTTTGATCCATCCAAAGATTTTAACTCAATTGTCTCTTCTCAAATAAAAACCTGGCACGAGTGGGTAAAGGAAAAAATTGATGCCGCAGATTTCAGAAATCGAGCGCTAAAATTTGAAAAGACGGGTGAAACTGAAATCGACCTGTCGCAAATGGCGGAACATGTTAGGATGGAAGCGGAATAGGGGCCAGATCCTGACGGGCTGCTGCCCAATGATCTAAGGAGACGAATATGGAGAAAATAACTCCTTTCAACCAACAAGGTCCGGAGCAGTGGAGACAGCAAAACGAGGAAGTTCTTCAAAATATTCATAATGATGCATTAAAGGGCATAATTAATGGTGTATTAAATTTACATGAACTTGAGCAAACTGGCGATTGGAAACACTCAGGCCGACGGCTTGATTACTCAAATTCAACGTTTGACGTATATCTGCAC
>JBATKU010000735.1:0-82307 GCA_049669725.1 Desulfobacterales bacterium | reverse complement strand
GCGCAGTATAAAAACGAGCACTAATAGCCGATGTGTATGTTTGGATAGCTGCCGGAAACCGAGGACTAATGATCGTTACGTTGCGCGATAGTAAATATGCTAAACGAGCACAGGGTCGAGATTTATTTTTTTCAGCGAGAAGCACGGCAATAACAACAGCCCCGAGAAACATGACCAACTGCGATATGACATTTTTAAAATTTTACGAGTTAACCCTCTTGAAAGTCGGGTTGCACAAATGGCCTCTTACGGACTAAAAACCATATCTTTCGGATATCACCAAATTCCCAGCCAAGATGAGACTTATGAGCAGTTATCTCAGAATTGGATTCGAGGTTATCGCAAATTTTGATAAATCCGCTAAGAGACAGCAAAACCATGCATTGGAAAATTAAAAAACTTTCATGATCGCAAGTGTTTCCTTATCATTCCTTTAGCTTTAATTTAAATAGACCTTCTTCTATCTTGATGCCTTCAACCCCATCCGAAAAAGATTTCCAGAAACCCGTATCGGAACCAAATTCTTCAACCAGATCTATATTTTTGATTCCTCCCAGCCAGGCATTTGGTATGGGCACACCCATAATAGTAACACCTTTAAGGATGACGATAGGTTTGCCCTTAGCGTAAGCAAAAACTACTCCAGTTTTGACACGGAGGATTTTACCTCCAAGTATAGGAAAATCTTCATCCACAGGCAATAGAAGCTTTGCACTAATAAGGTTGTCAGATAAATCAATTGCCAATTTTTTTGCAAGATCCGTATTCTTTGCAAGTAATGCGTTGAGTTCCCTTTCAGTGAAATTTATCTCCCTTTTGATTCCTTTTTCACTATAAGGTTCCGGTTCGAGAGAGGCATTTGGATTAAACTGGTCTGGTTTGGAAGATTTCTTTGGAATGCCGTTCTTATGTGAATTGGCAGCAATTCCTACTGAATCAAGGTTTTCTATTTTGGCAGTCAAAACTTGTTCCTCCTGAGGATTCAGTGTTACAGGTTTGAATTCCGATGGGAAAAAGTAGATTTTGAACACCATGATGGCTATCCCTGCGGTAATAAGAACGGCAATAACTATTATGCCAAAGACCTGCAAAAGCCCAAATCTTTTTTTGGCCATCTCTGTAGCAACGCTATGGTTGTTTTCCTCCATGTTCATGTCTCCTTAGCCCTACGCTTTCTCTGATTTCCATTGGCTTAAAGTTTCAAGTTAACCTGTGCTTTCTTGATAATCATAATTTCACCATAATTGCAGATTGATGGTATCAGTAGCGAGCACTCTTGCCAATAGTCTTCAGTCAGCGCCAATCTATCAAAACCGAAAAATTTTGACAACATTCTTGAACTTCCAAAATTGGGGATTACGTATGGGAGTCTAATCGTATTTCCAATGGTCTAAATTGTGCCTTCCAAGCCTTTATCGAATATAGGAGGGGTGGGCAAAAAGTTGAGACTAGCGAATGGAAAATGAACTTTTTCAATAGGTTGGACTTATAATAGCCGGAATCCACAATTCAGACGAATTGTGGAATGGAAATACATAATATTCAACCATCAATAATGAACAGCCTCGCCGCAAGCAACGGGGTATCAAACGGAAAATTTTAAACGCCCCAAGGGGCGGGGAATTAAACCCTCGTCCGCCGCAACCGGATTAAAAACCGGGTCTATAACCAAGAAAAAGGCGCAACCTTAATTATTTATGATTTCAATAGCCTAGTTCGGACGATGTAATTTAGAGAAAAGCCCACTTTGGGATAGCTATAAATGTCTCACAACAATGTAGCCTTATTTGGGGCTATGGGTCCGTAAAACTGCATGAAAACAGGTTTGAAATTGGATTAAGTGGTGGCTTGACATTTACTCCCGCATGCTAATCTTTTCAGCATTGTGGTACAATTTTGTCAACCTGGATTATTTCTGCTTAGAAATTCCATCAATTTTATAAGCGAAGCAACTTAGATGTACTTTTGTGAAAGGAGGATGTTATGCCAGTCGCCAAAATTACCGAAATTTCAGCTACGTCAAAAGAAAGTTTTGATGACGCCTTGAACGCCGGCGTTGCGCGCGCCAACAAAACATTAAAAAATGTCAAGAGTGTTTGGGTTAAAGATCAACAGGCCGATATAGAAAATGGAAAAATCGCGCAGTACAAGGTGCTTCTGAAGGTGACCTTTGTGCTCGAAGATTAGCTTTGCTGAATATCGGGTCAGTCTCATAATACTTTGTTTGCAAAACAAATCGGCTATCCGACATCAAATATTTTATTCGAAAACTTGGTTTGAGACGCCGCGGGGGAGCTGTCGGTGAGGTTGGGGATCGTAAAACGGAAAAATAAATATGCATCCGACAACCGGGTCCATTTTCGATAATCAACATGAATCTTCTTATTTCTCTGTAACTCTCCACCTGTATTGCGGACGCCGACGCCGGAAATACACCAAATCGTTCGCCTGATCTGCTTTAATTCAGCAACATTAACAAACCAACAAGAAAAAGGAGGTCTACTATGACCGATTTCACTGATCTTCTCGGTCAGTTGATGCCGTCCGGCATCTCCCATTCCGGAAAAAACCGCCTGCAACATGCCATGGGCGATCAGGGTCTTGGTGGTCCGGGGGGCCTTCTGTCCGATCTTTTGGGCGGAGGTCAATCCGAATCGTCCGGCGGGGGCTTAGGCAGCCTGGGGCAAATTGCCGGCCAGATCTTTGGCAATGGCCGGATGGCAAGCGGCGGGATAGGCGCCCTGGCAGGGGCTCTGCTTGGTGGCAAAGGCAACGCTGCACGAGGAGGCGCGCTCGGCGGGGGCCTGATGGGACTGCTGGGCAGTCTGGCTGTCTCGGCCATAAAAAACATGAACCGTCCACCGCAGCCGTCAGAGGCCCATCTGATGCCGCTGGGCTTGCGTGATCCTGAAAATGAAACCGAAGAGCAGGAACTTCAACAAAATGCTCAGCTGATCCTGCGGGCCATGATCAATGCAGCCAAAGCCGATGGACATATTGGTCCATCGGAAATCGAGCGAATCACCGGCAAGCTTGAAGAAATTGGTGCTGATGATGAAGGGCGCAGCTTCATTTTACAGGAAATGGGCAAGCCGATTGATCTTGATGCGATCACCCGGAAGGTGACCAGTGAAGAACTCGGTGCACAAGTATATGCGGCTTCCCTGCTGTCAATCGAGGTTGATACACCGGCAGAAAAAGAATACATGCAGACTCTGGCTGCAGAGCTCCAGCTTAATTCCGATACCGTCAGTCGTCTGCATCGGCTCATGGGATTTGCCTAATAAGCCCCATGGAGAGGCGGGGAGCGGCATGGCGGTTAGGTCGCAGGGGGTATACCATAGGGTTGAATTGCAGTTTCGTAGCATAAAAAAAAGGAAAACCTAATTCTTACAAAAAATACAAGGAGGTGCGAAAATGGGTCTGTTTGATTTTGTTAAGGAGATCGGCAACAAACTTTTCAACCGAGATGAAGAGGCTGCGGAGAAAATAAAAAAACACATTGAAGCCACTAACCCAGGCGTCAAGAATCTCGACGTTCATTTTGAAGACGGGGTCGTATCACTGTCCGGCGATGCCGAAAGCCTGGAAGCCATGGAGAAAACGGTGCTTATTGCCGGCAATGTCAGAGGTGTATCAGAAGTGAAAGTTGGGAACCTGAATAGCCCTGCCCAGGAAATCAAGATTGAATACTACGTCATCAAGAAGGGTGACACCTTATCTGCGCTGGCCAAAACGTATTACGGCAATGCGATGGATTATCCGCGAATATTTGAGGCCAACCGTGAAGTTATCAAGGATCCGGATCTTATTTTTGTAGGCCAAAAAATCCGGATACCGTTAGATTGAATTAGGGTCACTCTTTTAAAGATGATTTTCTACTATTATTTATTGCAAGTTTGGCGTTGCTGGAACCGATTACCAGGCTTGCGGCCCCAATTATTAATTACATGACTCGGCCCCATTTGGGGAAAAGTCGTTTCAAGCTCAACATAACCAAACGAAAGGCAGAGTCTGTTAGCGGCTCTGCCTTTTTGTTTGGCCTGTGAAAATTTGCTTCTATAAACCAGCTATCGCAGGCTCTTATTCTGTGCAGCCACCTATCACTCTCCGACTAATCACAACTGAGCCTAAATTGGGGGTCTGATCTGCCATCAGGCAGGCTGCGCGCCTTTACTGGCGGGAGTATAAAATTTTTGCAATAGGACCACCACCCCGAATGCGACCCAGCCGATCAGGTCCGCCCACAGTTCGGTCCAAAAAAGTCCGGCCGCCGCAACGGCAAATAAGACGGTTTCCAGCCAGGTGGCCTTTCTGAAAAAATACCGTTCCAGGGCCGCAGCAAAGGCCACCAGTCCCACCGATGTGGTAATCATCGTAAAAATGACTTCCCAGTGAAACAATTCATAGCCCGGGCCCATCCCGAGAAGAGGACGATAGGCCATGATGAGGGGAATGATGTAGAGCCCTTTGGCCAGCTTCCAGGAGGTAAAGGCGGTTTTCATCGGGTGGGCTCCCGCCACCCCGGCCCCGGCAAAACTGGCCAGACTGACCGGCGGCGTGACGTTGGCATCCTGGGAATACCAGAACACAATCATATGGGCTACCAGTACGGGTACCCCCATATCCAGCAGGGCCGGGCCGGCCAGGGTTGCCAGCACGATGTAGCTGGCGGTCACCGGCAGCCCCATTCCCAGAACCAGCGATGCGGCACCTATCAGCAGAATCGCCAGGGCCTTGATTCCGAAACTGAGATCCAGGACCAGGCTTGAAAATTTCAGGCCCATTCCGGTCAGCGTGACCATGCCGACGATTATACCTGCGGCGGCGCAGGCAACCGAGACCATGATGGCACTTTGCGCGCCTTTCTCTAGAGCCCCCAGCACCTGTTTGGCTTCTTTACGGACGAAACCGTAAAGGTCCGTGCGCCGGCCTTCCCCGCCCGCATTGCCGTTGGCCGCCACGGTCCAGCGCACAAGATTCGCTGTCAAACTGGCGGCAAACGTGCTCAAAACCGCCACAAAACCCGCCCTCATGGGCGAGTAGTTGGCAACCAGGACATAAATCAGAATGGCCAGGGGAATGATGAAATGCAGCCCTTCACGCAGGACCTTGGGGATTCTGGGCAGGTCTTCTTTGGCCTGCCCCTTCAGGTTTTCTTTTTGCGCTTCGAAGTGAACAAAACACAACACGGTCAGATAGTACATGATCGCCGGAACCAGCGCCACCTTAATGATGGTCAAATAGCTGGTGTTGGTGAATTCAGCCATCAGAAAGGCACCGGCCCCCATGATCGGAGGCATTAGCTGCCCGCCGGTAGAGGCGGCCGCCTCAATCGCACCGGCCACATGGGGACGATAGCCGACACGCTTCATCATGGGGATGGTGAAAGAACCGGTAGCTACCACATTGCCGACGGCAGAGCCGGAAACCGAGCCCATGAACCCCGAGGCCACCACGGCAGTTTTGGCCGGACCGCCGGAGAAACGCCCGGTCAGGGCGTAGGCCAGGTCGATAAAAAAGTTCCCGCCCCCGGTGAATTCCAGCACGGCTCCGAAAAGCACGAATACATAAACAAAGGTGGCGGCCACCCCGATGGGCAGTCCGAAAATTCCTTCGGTGGTCAGCCACAGGGTGGTGGCAATCCGCTCGATGCTGTAACCCTTGTGAATGATCAGCTCGGGCATGAAGGGCCCGAAAAAAGCGTAAACCATGCCCACAATACAAATGGCGGTCATAAATAGCCCGATCACCCGGCGACAGGCCTCCAGCACCAGGATGGTGCCGATGATACTGACCGCCAGATCAGCGGGCAGCCAATCTCCCTGACGCTCAAAAATGGCATTGAGGTTGATGCAGATGTAAAGGACACAGACGGTGGAAAGCAACACCAGCACCCAGTCGAAAAAAAACCAGACCGACAACTTGTCCTTGCGTGCTCCTTTAAACGGAGGCTTCAGCAGAAAGGTCAATGCCAGGATCGCACCCAGATGGATCGAGCGCTGCACAAGAGCGGTCAAAGCCGCAATTCCTGCCGTATACAGCTGGTAAAGGCTCAAGCTGACCGAAAGAACCATCACGAGCGCGGCCGTCGCTTGAATCAATGTCGCCACGTGGCCGGATGATAGACTGCGGTCCCTGGAAGCCGCATCGGATCGTTGGGTTTGTTTCGCCTCTGGCGTTTCCCCTGGCATCAATTCCTCCTGAAATCCGGTGTGGCCGGATGAGAAAAGAAACGGCGCCACCAGCTGCGCAGTATACTGACCGGCCGGGCCGAAAAGCGAACCGCCTGATGCGGAGCCACCGACGAAAGGTTGGTGGCCAGCCCCCGCCAGATGACGGTGTGGTCCACTCCGCGGCTGCCGATTCGAAGGATAAAATCTCCGGTGGGCATATGCATGTCTTCGATGACCTCATAAGGGCCCCGCCGAACCATGCGCCCCACCCCCGGCATGCGGCCCATCCCGGCGCCAAACTTTAAATAACGTTCTTCCTCAATATAAATACGCCCTTTTTCATCCAGGCTGTGCTCTTCCCAGATTGGGGCGTTTTCAACCGAATGGTAATAATGCAATGTAAAGCGCTCACCCGGCTCCATGGGCAAAACCAGCAGGGGTGGGCCGCCTTTTACCGGAACGATTTTCAGCTCCAGGCCGCCCCCTGTGAGCAAGGCGAGCGCCAGCAATGTCAAGATCAGGCCGGCTGCCACATACATGAACAACCGGCGACCCTTTATTGATCCACTCATCCTATGGCATCAGTTTGGCAGGCACCGCAAGGCCTTTTTCTTTCAGATATTTGATCGTGCCCGGATGCAATGGAATCGGTGAATACTTTACCGCATTCTCGGCAGTGGTGTAAGAAGCCGACGGATGAATCTTGAGCAGATAGCCCTGGTGCTCATAAAGGGCTTTTACCAGTTTGTAGACCAGATCCGTATTCAGCGACGCCTGGCAAATCATCACGTTCCAGACCCCAATGGTCGGAATGGCGTTGTCGACTCCTTTGTATACGCCGCCGGCTAAATCGACAGCTGAATATTCCTTGTTGGCGGCCAGAATTTTTTTCTGCTGCGCCGGCGTAAAGGAAATGATGTGAATATCGTGGGTGGTGGCCAGATCAAGAATGGAACTGGTACCGGGGCCTACCGACCAAAATCCCACGTCGATGGTGCCGTCCCTTAAGGCATTGCCGGTTTCTGTAAAGGACAGGCGGCTGTCTTTGTATGAATCCAGCGGAATCCCGAGGGCCTTGAACACCGTTTCGGCCATAAAATTGGTGCCGCTGCCCGGGCTGCCGGAGCTGATTTTGCGTCCCTTGATCTGCTCGATGTTCGTAATACCGCTTTTTTTCAGGGTGACCACCTGCAGCAGGTTGGGATACATAATCGCCATGGACAGGATGTCGTGCTTTTTGCCATTGAACTTGGACAACCCGTTGAAACCGGCAACCGCCACGTCACCCATGACTTCACCGATAACCGTTTCACCTTTATGGGCCAGCTTGACATTTTCCACGCTGGCGCCGGTGACTTCAGCTACGGCCTTGACCCCTTTTACGTTTTTCGTCCAAATTTCGGCCACACCCCCGCCATAGGGATAGTATATGCCGCCGGTGCCGCCGGTGCCGACGGAAATAAATTCAGTCTTGGCAAGCGCCGGGCTGGTAATGAGCAAAATGGAAAATAAGGTGACAATACCCACAAGGACAACTTTCACGCCCGATTTTTTCATCGTAAGACCCTCCTTAATCGTTGGGATTTAAATTTTTTATCATTTCAAACTAATCAACGCTGATTGTTTTCACTATCACCAAAATTTTCTTCGACTCTTTATCCGTCCCGATAAAGGGAATTGTGACCGTCTCGCTCTTTCCGGGCGCTAAAACCGGTGGCTTGCCCTTACGCGGCACCAGGTGCCCGTATGCCTTGTCCATGTCCTCCAGAAAGATATTAACCCGATACCGGTAGGATTTGTCGGCGGCGTTTTCAACCCCGACGGTAAAAATCAGGGAAGGTTGGCCGGCATTCATACCCACAATACAATCGAATTGGGTGAGCTTGGCCTCTTTGGCCACCTGCCAGGTGATTTTGGCATCACAGTTGGCCTTTTCAGGTGCCCCTTTGCCGGCACATCCGATCAGTCCAAAAGCCACAACCAGACACAAAACCAGGACTGCCCTCATGGATGCATTTTTCATTAGCTTCATCCTTAAACCTCCTTTTTTAGATAGTTTATCGCACTCGTTAGATACCAATACTAAAACCAAAAAGCCCCGCATTTATCCATATATGCAAGACTGTTAAAACTGATCAAACCATAAACGACTCTCCACTGGTTATGGAAGTTAAATCAATGGTTCTCGGATTTTTCAGGAACGGAATCCGTCTTCAATAGCAGGAATTTATTGGGTAAGTCAAGGAATGGTTACGGGTTGCGGGGTCAGGGTGCGCGTTGCGGGTCCTTCGATTTTAGATTTGGGAATGCGGATTTCAGAATTCCGCATTCCCAAATCCGCATTCGTATTATTCGGCCATGATCGCTGCCGGCCACAGATAGTAAAAGCCGGTTTGTATGTTGTTCAATGATCCGGGAAGCTCCATAGAGATAAGTGATGCCTTGCCGCCACCATAACGGGTGGACGTGTTGTATATGTTATCGTCCGGGTATTCGGTGCGGCGATAAATCACCACTTTGGCATCTTCGGCAAGTCCGGCCAGTTTTTTGGCCTGGAGAACCGCATCTGCTAAATATCCGATTTCATCCACCAGACCCAGCTCCAGAGCTTCATTGGCAAGATAAACCCGTGCGGTGGAAATTTGGGCAACAATTTCAGGTTCGAGTTTGCGATGCCTGGCCACTAAATCAACGAATCTTACCCCCAACCGATCCGTCAAATCCTGAAATATTTTTTCCTCTGCGGCCGATGTCTGCCGGAAGGGAGATCCCATGTCTTTGTCTGCTCCGGATTTATTGACTTCAACGGCCACGCCGATTTTGTCCATGAGACCGGTCACTTTTGGCCGCGCAAAAATTACGCCGATGGAACCGGTAACAGTGGTGGGGTGCGCCAGAATATAATCAGCCGGCAGGGAAATATAGTAACCCCCTGAAGCGGCCACGCCCATCATGGCAACCACCACCTTGGCCCCGGTGCGGTTTTTGAAACCCGCAATTTCACTGTATAGGATATCGCTGGCAGTTACGGAGCCGCCGGGAGAGTCGATCTTTATAATTACTGCTTTGACGTCCTCATCTTCTTCAGCGCGCCGGAGCTGAGAAACAACCTCCTGCACGATGCTGGGCCGGGTGCGGATAAATCCCTCCTTGGGTGAGTTTGATATGACCCCACGTATAGGAACAACCAGAATCTTGGGCTCTGACTTTCCTTCCAGGGTGAACTCTCTGAGGGGGTCCGCCTGGCTCGGAAATAGCCGGATTTTAGGAGCCGTGCAGCCGGTAATAGAAAATGCCAGGATCAAAATTGCTACTGTAAGTAATCTATGCATGTTTATCTGCCTCGAGTCATTAGTTTATTGAGTTCATTGGGTTTATTGAGTTCATTGGGTTTATTGAGTTCATAAGTTGAAAGATAAGGGGATTGGGTTATAGTGTCAAGCAAAACCGAGTCGGGAAGCGGACTGCCAAATATTTAGCTTGACACCGCAGCAAGTTTAAATTAGAAGGTTTGCATGAACCTGACGAATCACAAAAATTTTAATATTGAAGGATACTGGTGGTGGCGCAACTTACTGAGGGAGGCGTGCCCGCCATAAACAGCCGGATCATATAGCATAAATTGAAACCGCGGGTCGCTTCCAGGGCCGGCGGTTTTTTTGTTTTCTCACTTCCAAGAACCGCGGCCGACAATGCCTGCGGTTTTTTTTGTTTTAGGAAAACACATAAATGAAAGGAATCATCACCGTATCAACAAGAAGCTGTCTCAAAAATAGTAGATTACGTTCAAGAGCAAGGCGTCCCGCGGATTGAAAGCGGAGCGTACACGTTAGTACGTGAGCATTTCGATCCGTGCGACAACGTAGCTATTGAACGTAAGATGCATTTTTGAGGTAACTTCTACAACCAGGAGGAAACACAATGATAAAAGAGGCCATCAATAAAATCGTTGGAGGCGAAGACCTGACGGAATCAGAAATTGAAATTACCATGCTGGCCATTCTGGGAGGTGAAGCCACCCCATCCCAGGTAGGTGCCTTCTTATCCGCATTGCGGATGAAAGGAGAAACCGTTGATGAAATCACCGGGGCTGCGCTGGCCCTAAAATCCAAACTAAAGCCATTTCAATTGAACAATAATCTGATTAATCTCGATCGGGATGACATTAACCTCGAGGTCGAAACCATCCTGGCCACCAGTGAAACAGCAGACAAGGGAACCAGTACATTTAATGTATCTTCAGCAACCACATTTGTGGTTGCCGGCGGCGGTGTAAAAGTAGTCAGGCAGGGTAATTGGCCAAAATACGGTTTTATCGGAGCAGCCGATGTTTTGCAGCACCTGGGTGTGAATCTGGATATTTCTCGCAGCGATGTGCAGCGCTGTATCGAAGAAGTGGGCATCGGGTTTCTGTTTGCACCCATGTTTCACGGGATCATGAGATATGTTGATGAAATTAGAGTCGAAATGGGGATTCGTACGATTTTTAATCTAATTGGTCCTCTGGCCAATCCTGCAGGTGCATCCGCACATGTGCTGGGTGTCTATGATCCCACCCTGACAGAAAAAATGGCTACGGTGCTAAAAAAGTTGGGTGCCAGGGAAGCATTCGTGGTTTTTGGAGAAGGAACCTATGATGAAATCAGCATTTGCGGTCCGACGAAGGTATCTCACCTGATAAACGACGAGATAGAATCATATCAACTTGACCCGCAGGAATACGGCTTTAAAAAAGTAACTATTGAAGCCTTGCGAGGGGGCGATGCTCAGGAAAATTCTCGGATTATCAGTGAAATTGTTAGCGGAAGTCCCGGCCCCAAAAGAGACATGGTTGTATTAAACGCAGCAGCGGCCTTCGTTGCCGCCGGTCTTGACAGGGATATTAAGGCCGGCATTCAGCGGGCCGCAGATGTCATTGACTCCGGCAAGGCCAAAGAAAAACTGGACGCTCTGGTCGGGTTCACTGCGGACTGTTCATATTTTACCAGAAACTAGCTTGGTCACTGGTTTCTGGCCACTGGTCTCTGGTGGTTGGTCACTCGACATGGGTAGCTGTCGAGCAATGATGCTCGATACTCAATAATCGATGATCGGTATATACGGATCTGTCAGGATGTCATCGAGTATCAAGTGGCAAGAGCAACCAGACTCCCGGTGACAATAGATCTGAAACCAGTGACAGAGCATGTGCCGAACCCCTCAACGCCATCCGAAATCACAGGCAGCAGGTTAGTCTTCACGGATTAAATCTCTGAGGATGTCGGGGCGGTTGGTGATGATACCGTCGATACCCATTTCGATGAGCCGCTCCATCTCATTTTTTGAGTCAACCGTCCACCCAAAAACCTGGATCCCGAGCTCATGGGCTTCGCTTAAAAGTCCGGCAGTAATATGTTTGTAGTAAGGCGCCCAGTATCGCCCCCCTGCGGCCTTAACCGCACGGGGGATCGAACCGTTGAAATCATCGATATCGATGCCCACCATCCACGGGGAAGGTCCGGGTTGGCCCGGCTTGATATTGTTCAAACTCCGGCCTTCCAAAGAAAGATAGACGGTTGGGATGTCCGGGGCAATTTTCTGAACATGGGCCAGGGCCCGCCAGTCAAAGGATAGAATACGAGCCCGTTTGGAAAAGGCCTGCTTTTTCAAGGCCTGCATAACGGCATCGACGACTGTCTCCGGTGCCGGGGTCAGCGCCGGCTTTTCCGGATTGGTTTTGATTTCAACCCATAATTCGGTTGCCAGGTTACACTTGTTCTTCATCAGCTCAATAACTTCATCGAGGATGGGAGTCCGTTCTCCGTCAACCGGCTCTTGCCCGGGGTAGCGGTTGGCATACCGGGTTCCGGGTTTCAGACGACCGACGTCGTAAGTTTTCAGCTCCTTTAAGGTGATGGTGTTAATTGCAGGACCGTCACCCGGCAGCCATCTTCCATCCGGTGTGCGGGCAATATCCGGTTTCAAAGCGTAATCGTGATGCACCACAACTTGACTGTCTTTAGTTAAAAGAACATCCAGCTCAACCGCATTCACCCCTATTTGACAGGCTTTGTTAAAAGCCGCCAGGGTGTTTTCAGGTGCAAGGCCGGCCGCACCGCGATGGCCGATGGCATAGATATGATGGACCGGCTGCGTCTGGGCCGGCAACCGGCTGCTTTTTTCCGCTGCCGAACATGAGGAAAAGGCCAGTATCGCCACCGTCAGTAGACAAAGACTTTTATGGGCAATACGAAATATCATACCTATTTCAAAAGACCGCTTCGCCTCCTTCCTTTTTGAAGAGATGTATTTTGTCCAGATTCAGGGCCAATTCGATGTCTTCATGAAGCGTTACCGCGGCATCTGCATTCAGGACCGCCGTCAAACTGTGCGTACCCGTATTCAGATCGAGACTGATCTCTTTCCCTATGGGCTCAATAACGATTACATTTGCCTTTATGGCTATCTCCTCTGTGGCTAACCCTTGGCCATGGCCTTTTTCCCGAAAGTCCTCCGGTCGGATACCAAAAATGAATTCTGTTTCTCGCAAGGGTCTTAATTTTTCAGCCATGGAATCGGGGAGAGGGATTTTGAAGTCTCCCGTATCAATATACAGACACGAATGCTCTTCGAAAAGATGGCATGGTAAAAAATTCATTGCCGGACTGCCGATAAATCCGGCCACAAAACTATTAGAGGGGTTTTTGTAGATTTCCAGCGGCCTCCCAACCTGCTGGACGATGCCGTCTTTCATGACGACAATACGGTTGCCCATTGTCATGGCTTCAACTTGATCGTGGGTAACATAAATGGCGGTCGCCTGAAGGCGTTCGTGCAGTTTTTTCAATTCCGTTCGCATCTGAACCCGAAGTTTTGCATCCAAATTGCTCAAGGGTTCATCGAAAAGGAACACCTTAGGATCCCTCACAATAGCCCGACCCAGGGCTACGCGCTGTCTTTGTCCGCCTGATAGCTGTTTGGGTTTCCGTTGCAGCAAATCTCCAATCCCCAAAATATCGGCTGCTTTTCTGACCCGGACCTCTCTTTCTTCTTTGGAAAATTTGCGAATCTTCAGCCCAAAAGCCATATTATCGAATACTTTCATGTGGGGATAAAGCGCATAACTCTGAAATACCATCGCGATATTGCGATCCTTTGGTTCCAAATTATTGACCAGTTGATCACCGATAAAAATCTCACCTTCCGTGATCTCCTCCAACCCTGCGACCATCCTCAGGGTTGTTGTTTTGCCGCAGCCCGAAGGCCCCACGAGAACCAAAAATTCCTGATCGGCAACCTCAAGGTTGATATTGTCGACGGCCACAACTGCATCAAATCGCTTGGTAACATTTCGCAATATTACATTGGCCATAGATAACTCCTTTCAGAGTTCCAAATCGGTTGAGCGGTACTGATAAAGTGTCTGTTTCGACGGAAAGAAACATAGAGGATTCTGTCCTGCGAGTCAATGCCTAAGCGGGTCGCTGGGTTGAAATTAGTGAATTAACAATATCTTTGTTCTTGACAGCAAGAATTTCTAAGGATAATTCAAGTTACTGAAAAAGGGATGGTTTGAGGAAAATCTTACCTCAAACTGCTTTACCTGGCGACTGTTGTGTTTTGGTTTATTAACCATCAATACAAAGGAGGTCGATATGTTTAGCAAATCACATCTTCGGTACCCAATCGTTCTTTTTATCCTCTTGTTGTTTCTTTCCTTAGCGGTTAACTCAGTCAATGCTGAAGTAAAAGTTAAATTTTGGCATGCCATGTCAGGCAAGCGAATTGATTTGCTCAAGGGCATGGCCGCGGATTTTAACCAATCACACCCCGGCATCACAGTGGAAGCCCAATACATAGGGAGCTACAATGAAACCTTGAATAAAACCATCTCGGCGGTTAAAGCCGGCAGTGGGCCGCATATTTTTCAACTGTATGAAGTCGGAACCCGTGGAATGATCGACGCCGGCATGATTATGCCTATCGGTGATCTGGCTAAGCCCGGGGAGGTCGATTGGGGAGATTATGTGGATGCGGTGATGTCTTACTACACCGTTGACGGAAAACTTTATTCGATGCCCTTCAATTCTTCGACGCCGATTCTGTTTTACAACAAAACGCTTTTCAAAAAAGCCGGCCTGGATCCCAATAGACCGCCCGACACCTGGAGTCAAGTTCGAAAAATGGGCAAGAAAATTATGGACAGCGGGGCTGCCGAGGCGGGGATCACCTGGAATTTACACAGCTGGTACTTTGAGGAGTGGCATGCCGTCCAGAATGCCTTGCTGGTGGATCATGGCAATGGCCGGGAAGGCCGTGCGACAAAAGTCCTCTTTGATGGACCAGCAGGTGTCAGTATCGTCAAGTGGTGGACCGGTCTGGAAAAGGACAAGATCTACCTGAATGCCGGCAGGGGATGGAGCAACCACCGCAAGGCCTTTATCAGCGGACAGGCGGCCATGATGATTTCGTCGACCTCGGATGTGACCCAAATGACCGACGCCTTCAACACCAAAGGATGGGAGTTGGGGACCGGGTTTTTGCCAAGGCCGGATGCAGTCCCTCGTCAAGGACTGGCCATCGGTGGCGGCACCCTCTGGATGACCAAAGACCATCCACGAGAAGAACTAGAAGCTGCCTGGGAATTTCTCAAATGGATCAGTATGCCCAAACAACAGGTTAACTGGCATAAAGGAACCGGATATTTTCCCATTCGCAAAAGCGCTATGAAATTGCTGGAGCAAGAAGGCTGGTTCCAACAATTTCCCAACTACAAAGTGGCGTTTGATCAATTGCTGCAAACGAAAACATCACTGGCCACACAAGGGGCTTTAATCGGGGTTTTCCCCCAGCTCAGAGATGCCGTCCAATCAGCGATAGAAAAAGTTTATGAAGGGAAGGCGACACCGGAAGCCGCCCTGAAAGAAGCCGCGCAAAAGACCAACAAAGAATTGGAGAATTACAATTCCTTGTATAAATAGGGGCATTCCGTTAAGCCATAAATTAAATACCCGCAGTTATAAGTCACAGGGTCGAAAGTCGGCAGGCCTTTTTTACATCCGGCTTTCGACCGCCCGGCTTTTCGTTGGAAATAAAGCGGAAGGACGACAATGGTACCAAAGTC
Organism: Desulfobacterales bacterium; assembly: GCA_049669725.1. Classification (GTDB taxonomy): domain Bacteria; phylum Desulfobacterota; class Desulfobacteria; order Desulfobacterales; family JAFDCJ01; genus JAFDCJ01. Next base: position 67,028 of record JBATKU010000735.1, on the reverse strand, counting down.
ACCCTTTAATAATAAAATCCTGCCCTACTTCCTTCTGGCGCCTTCCATTTTTATCATCGGCTATTTTTTATTTTATCCAACGTATGAGACTTTTCGATTAAGTTTTTATCGATTGGGCCCCTTCGGCATTAGGAAAATTTTCATAAAATTTGACAACTTCATAGAATTATTTACGTCGGCGGATTACCTGCAAAGCTTTAAAATCAGTTTCATTTTCTCTGTTGCGGTGGTTATATTCGGGCTGGCCATTTCCCTGGGATTGGCTGTACTCATCAACCGCAAAATTCGAGGAATTAATTTTTACAGAACCGCCCTTATCTGGCCTTACGCCCTCTCCCCCGCAATAGCCGGAGCTCTCTGGGTTTTTCTATTTGACTCATCTTCCGGATATTTGAACTATTTTTTTTCAATTCTTTTCGATATTAAACCCAAATGGCTAACAACCGGTTCTCTGGCGATGGTTGTTGTCACAGCCGCAGCCACCTGGAAAAATATCGGATACAATATTGTCTTTTTTCTAGCCGGTCTGCAAAACGTCCCTAAAGATATTCGGGAAGCAGCTGGAATCGATGGCGCCAACCGGTTTCAAGTATTCTGGAGAATAACCTTCCCCCTGCTGTCGCCCATGACGTTTTTCCTTCTTATTATGAACTTGATCTATTCTTATTTCGGTTCGTTTGGTCTTATCCATGTTATGACCGAAGGCGGCCCTGCAAACGCCACCAATATACTCATTTACGACCTCTATAAGGAAGCATTTATCAATCATACCGCAGGACTGGCAGCCGCCGAATCGATAATTTTATTTGCCCTCGTAGTCGTGCTGACGATGCTGCAGTTTGGAACCTCGGGCAGAGGAGTTCATTATCAATAGGGGAATTAAAGAACTGGTGACAGTATGCTTATCACCTAAAATATGGCAAGGTTATCGCGAAGACCGGAACAGCTTATACGCTCCAAGAGTGATCGGATGATTCCAGGATGAGAACAATAATTCGAAAATATCATGTATTCACTCATATGGCATTGCTTGGGTCCATTCTCATCGTGGGCGCCCCTTTGATATTTGGATTTATTATCAGCACCCAAAGCCCAACAGAGGTCTTTAGCTATCCACCCAAGCTGTTGCCAGGATCTCATTATAGCAATTACCAGAAAGCCTGGAACCAGGTAAGCCTGGGACGTATGATGTTTAATAGCGCATATTGTGCCATCATGGTTGGCGTCGGCAAGTTCATCATTTCCGTGTTGGCGGCATTTGCATTTTCCCACTTTCATTTCTGGGGCAAGCGATTTTGGTTCTTATTGATTCTCATCACATTAATGCTCCCGATTCCGGTGCGGATAGTTCCGCTTTTTGAAATTGTCTCGGATCTCAAATGGGTAGACACATACTGGGGGTTGATTGTTCCCTTCCTGGCCAGTGCCACGGGAACCTTCCTGTTCCGTCAACATTTTTTGACAATCCCGCATGAGCTGGCTGATGCAGCCAAAATTGACGGATGCGGTCCGATGCGATTTTTGTTTCAGATCCTGATCCCCTTATCCAAAAACACCATCGGGGCATTCGCCGTTATTGAATTTGTTTACATCTGGAATCAATATCTCTGGCCCCTCATTGTGGTAAACAGCGACCATATGCAGGTGGTTCAGATCGGTATAAAAATGTTGATCAGTACTGAAGCAATGAATAACTGGGGTGTCATTATGGCTGGAGTCTTATTAGCAGCTATTCCGCCTTTGATTGTTTTTTTCTTGTTGCAAAAGAGCTTTATGAAAGGATTCGGTTTTATGAAGGAAAAGTGATGGCACACTCATTGACATATTAATTTTGCGCTAAAGATTGAAAAGGGTAAATAAGCGTTAGAACAACGAAAGGAGAACAAATCATGTTTAAAGAATTTAAAGAATTTGCCATGCGGGGCAATGTGGTTGACATGGCAGTCGGAATTATTATCGGTGCCGCTTTTGGCACCATCGTCAAGTCACTGGTGGCCGATGTTATCATGCCGCCCATCGGCTTGCTGCTGGGCAATGTCGATTTTACGAATTTATTTGTGGTTCTGAAGGGTGCTGCCGCCGGCGACGCCTTCGCCTCCCTGGCGGACGCCCAGAAAGCCGGGGCCGTCACGCTCAACTACGGTCTGTTTTTCAATACCATCATCAGCTTTCTGATTGTGGCCTTCGCCGTATTTATGATGATCAAAGGGCTTAACAAAATGAAACGCGAGGAAGAGGCAGCGCCGGAGGAACCAACGACCAAAGAGTGCCCGCACTGTCTGTCTGAAATTCCCATCAAGGCAACCCGCTGCGGCCACTGCACATCTGAACTGGAAGCAGCTTAAATTATCATTGGCGTTTCTTCAAAGCAGTTTTTGCGAGGTAGCATAGCAACGGGGCCAGACGTTTCTAACATACTAATATTATAATATATTTATACAAAGTTGGCCTGGCCCCCATATAAATGGTGCTTCTCCCCAGCGGACGACGTTTTGAAAAATAGTCTATTTCCCGATGGTGGTGCCGTCGCCAGAACCTGGACCTGTTTGATATAGAGGGCGGTCATTGGATCGATGAGGAAAATTTTGTTAAAAATGAATTTTCCGGTTGATTTTAAAGCCGGAATGACTAATATACGGTCTGCTAAATAATTAGAAGCTATCTCAAATGTTTGAGATGGCTTCTAATAAGGTTGAATTTTTATAAACCGGGCATCAAAACGACAGATGCGTTATAACCCGATTTTTTGGTGCCCACTCCGGAGACTGACCCGTTTATAAAATTTTTTAAATAAAATCAGATGGTTAAACTTATCACCCCGTCAATGCGATCGGGGTTAATTTTTGGGGCACCGCTTGAAGGATTATAGACGCTAAAGCCTTTCGGCTAATGGACGATAACAAGAGAAAGATAGGCGCAACGAACTAAAATCACGGTATTCATAGGTACCCTCAATCATGTTAAATATACATAAAGTCAAGTACTTCAACCCCCCCTGGGTTATTGCCCACCGGGGGTACAGTCAAAATTTTCCGGAAAATACGCTGGCGGCTGTTCAGGCAGCTCTGACAGCCGGAGTTCCGATGATTGAAATCGATGTGATGTTCAGCCGTGATCGCAAGCTGGTCGTTATTCATGATGCCACCCTGGAACGCACCACAAACAGCCGGGGAGCAGTTAATGACGTTAAAATGGAAGCGCTGCAACAGCTGGATGCCGGCAGCTGGTTTAATTCTAAGTGTGCGGGTGAGCATTTGCCGGAATTGTCCGAAGTGCTGGACCTTGTAAATGGTCAAGCCCGGCTGAACATTGAAATTAAAGCCGATGCCTATGAACACCATCATCCGCCGGATGCCATCGAAAGACAGATCGTAAAACTGGTAAAACAGAAGAATATGCAGGATTCAGTTCTGATTTCCAGCTTTGAAATCGACATCCTGGTTCAGATCGCCTCAATGGAGGATCCACCGGCAATCGCGCTGATTTCCAAGACCCCTACCAGCAAACGCATCGTTGAAATTTGCAAACACCTGAAAGTATTCTCCTGGCATCCGGATCAACGGATCGTAACCCCGCACCAGGTTGACATGCTGCATGCCGCCGGCCTCAAGGTGTTTCCCTACAATGTGGACACTTTCGAAGATTATAAGCAGATGATAGACCTAAATGTAGATGGTGTCATTACCAACGACCCGGTTTTGGCCGGTCAATGGGCACGCATGCGCAACGCCGCCTGAGGCAATCTGCTATCCCACTACTCACAGCCCCCTGCCCGATCTTTCCCTGACTTGACATGCAAGATCCCGGTTTTATTCTACGATTGATTCATGACGTCTGAACACCCGGTTGTTACCCACATACAGCTGAAAACAGTATTTTACTGCCAGACTTGTCTCAATCCCGTCACTCCCGCGGAGGAGACTAACCAATTTCCACCAGAGCTCCAGTTCGATATCGCCGACCGGCTGGCCCAAATTTCAGAATAAGGAGACCCCAATGAAAACCATCATCGAGCCTTTTAAAATCAAAAGCGTCGAACCTCTGCGTTTTACCACCCGCAAAGAACGGAAAGCGATTCTGAACAAAGCCGGTTACAATCTATTCAGCATCCGGGCCGAGGATGTATTGATCGATCTATTGACCGACAGCGGCACCACTGCCATGAGCGCCCGGCAGTGGGGCGGTATGATCGAAGGCGATGAAGCCTATGCCGGATCCAGGAGTTTTTATCAGCTGGAGAAAAAAGTAAATGATCTTACCGGATTTCGGCACATCATTCCTACCCACCAGGGCCGCGCGGCTGAAAAGATTCTCTTCTATATCATGGGCGGAGAAGGCAAAATTATTCCCAATAACACTCATTTTGACACCACCCGGGCCAACATCGAATTAACCGGTGCTGAGGCCGTTGACCTGGTGCCGCCCGAAGCGATGGTTCCTTCGCTTAAAGCAAACTTCAAGGGCAATATGGACCTGGAAGCCTTAAAAGCACTCCTCGAAAAATTCGGTCCGAAGCGAATCCCGCTGGTTATGCTGACAGCTACCAACAATTCCAATGCCGGACAGCCGGTTAGTATGGAAAATATCCGCCGGACAGCCGAATTGGCTAAAAGCTATGCCATTCCCTTTTTCCTGGATGCCTGCCGCTTTGCCGAAAATGCCTACTTCATTAAACTGCGCGAACCCGGATATGAAAATAAATCCGTTGAGCAGATTGCCCGGGAGATGTTTTCCTTCGCCGACGGCTGCACCATGAGCGGCAAGAAGGACGGATTGGTGAACATGGGCGGATTTCTGGCGGTCAACGACGATGAACTGGCCCAGAAGGCGCGCAACATCCTGGTGGTGACCGAGGGATTTTCCACTTACGGCGGTATGGCCGGTCATGACCTGCAAGCCTTTGCCCTGGGGCTGGATGAAGTTCTCCAGGAAGACTACCTGAAATACCGCATTCGATCCATCGCCTATCTGGGTGAGCATTTGACGGAACTGGGCGTGCCGATTTTTCAACCACCGGGGGGCCATGCCATCTATATTGACGCTGCGGCATTTCTGCCCCACATACCGGCCCATGAATTCCCGGGGCAGGCCCTGGCCTGCGAGCTTTATTTAGGCGGTGGCATTCGTTCCTGTGAAATCGGCAGTGTGATGTTCGGCAGAACGAATGCTACCAACGGCAAATTCGAACCCGCCCAGTTGGAAATGGTGCGCCTGGCCATCCCTCGAAGAGTTTATACCAAGAGCCACATCGACTATGTGGTGGAATGTGTCGCGAGTGTGTTTGAGCAAAGAAACCATATCAAGGGCATGCGCATTGTGCAGGAACAGCCGACGTTAAGGCATTTTACAGCAATTTTTGAACCAATGGGCCACTGATTTAGAAAGGAGCCAGATCATCGTGAACGATTCACCTGAAGCTTTCCATGCACCCGGACTTATTGGGCGATCAAGTAGGGATCATCAATGCTTATGCAAAAAAGCACCCTAAATTTCCTCAGGAGTCCACCTTCGACCAGTATTTTCAGCCTGCACATTTCAGAACCTGCCGCGAGCTCGGATACGCAATCGCGCAAACCCTGCCGCCTGACGCTGCCAACTAACCAGATAAGAAAACGGAAAAGAGAGGGAAAGCGCCAGAGCATAACCGAAAACGACTACGCCCGGGCGCTAGGCGGATGAAGCGGCTACGTTCTGAACTTCTTTCTGAAGAATCTGCAGATAAATTTCAGCAACCGGCTTTCGGTTGATGCTGGCGGTTGCGATGATTTCCTTATAATTATCCACGACCAGATGAATTTCCGATTGGGTCGTTATGCAGGTGCCCACGGGAATTTTTTCAACATAAAACCCGGCCTTCTTGATACCCACCAACCAGCCCGCGGCTTTAGTTTTTGGTCCGTCGGTTTTCATCTTTTCGTGCCAGCCGATGCAAACCCCCGCGGTCTGGGCCGCCAACTCGACAAGAACGAGGGCACTTACGGCATTACCCGATAAAAGCGGCCAGCTCTCCTTTACCGTGGCCCGGGCAACGGCCTGTTTCCGATCTACCGATACAATGGTGTCGATCAGATTCATGCGTCCGCGATGGGGAATCAGGTTTTCAATTTCTTTTATATTATCCATATAATCCACACCGGCCAGGTCTGATATAAAAATGTTGAAATTCAAGCAAATTAGGAGTATTAAAGGCCTTTTACAACAATTCGGCAAGGCTGTAAAGTGTCGACGCTCTCCACAGATACGGCTAGCGTGACGAGGAAGCGCCATGAAAATCAAGGAAGTCCCCCAGGATGATATCAAAGCCTTCAAAGGTTTTGGAACCAAAGCAATTTATGCCGTCGATGAAAACGGCCGGTACGCTCGAACCTCTACCAGTGGTTGGGAGGCAGAGGAAGTGGTGCTGCGCGATGTGGTCGATGATTTTGCTAAAATGGCTGAAGACGCCAAAACCCGGGTCTTCAAAGGTGAAACCTCTCCCATCGAATATTATATGAACAAATATTATATGGATCTGCCCGCCCTGGCCAGAGGCATGGGCCTTGCCAGATGGAGGGTCAAACGCCATTTTAACCCAAATGTATTCAATAAGTTAAATCGTAAAATGCTTCAGCAGTATGCGGATTTTTTTAACACTGATATTGATACGCTAAAAAATATTAAGGAGAATTCCTGACTTGAAAACCATCCGTAATTTTGAACACCGACACTTTGCCCATTGTGAAACCGGTGTCATGTCGACCCTGCTTAAATACAGCGGACTGGAATTATCCGAACCCATGGTTTTCGGTCTGTCCGGAGCCATCTGTTTTGCATATCTTTCCTTCCTTAAAATGGGCAACATGCCCCTGGTATCCTATCGCATGTTTCCGGGCCATATCGTCAAAAAATTTCCCCAACGGCTGGGTGTCGAATATTTTCGCAAAACCTACAAGGATCAGGATCTTGCCATGGCGGAGCTGGATGATTTTGTTGAAAAAGGACAGCTGGTGGGTCTTCAAACCTCGGCCTATTTTACCACCTATTTCCCGCCGGAAATGCGATTCCAGTTCAATGCCCACAATATCATCATCATCGGCAAAGAAAGGGATGAATATCTGGTGAGCGACCCTGTTTTTGATCACATTGAAAGAATTAATACGGCCGACTTAAAAAAGGCCCGCTTCGCCAGGGGATTAAGCGCACCCAAAGGCCTGGTTCACCATCCGGTGAAGAGTCCGGCAGACATTGACCTGCAAAAGCTAATTAAACAATCGATCAAAAAAACGGTTCATATGATGCTCTATGCACCGGTTCCGTGGATTGGCACCAAAGGGATCAACCATTTGTCCCGGCACATTTTCAAACTGGCACGTAATCAGAATTCCAAATATACCCGGCATTTTCTGGGAAACATCGTCCGCATGCAGGAAGAAATCGGAACCGGTGGCGGCGGATTTCGGTTCATGTATGCCGCCTTTTTACAGGAAGCACACGACACTCTGGGCCTGCCTTTATTAAAAGAGGCTTCAGATAGGATGACCGCGGTGGGTGACCAATGGCGGAAGTTCGCCCTGGAATGCGCCAAGATTGTAAAAAGCAAGGAATCCCGAGTCGATCTGCCTGAGATCGCGCAATATTTAAGGCGCTGCGGTGATAGTGAAAAGCAGATTTACAGGATGCTGAAGACCGTCAAATGAAAAACCCCAAGCACCAAATAACAAATTACAAATAATATCAAAATTCAAAAATTCAATGTTTTCAAACGGTTTGGAATTTAGTTCATTGGTTATTGAGATTTATTTGGAATTTGAGTTTTGTGATTTGGAATTTAAAAGACTTCCGGGTCCATAAGGAAAGCCTTCGGATAAGCCCCTAGTATTTTTGTACGATCAATACCACAGACTGCCCTCGAAAATCCTGGTTAATGTGCACCAGAATGGCATCCTCATAATGTTCCAGAAATCCACTGATCCCGCAGGCGGTGGCGGAATCAAAATATCCATACTCGCTGATATAGTCTAACTCGGCCTCGTGGGGCACGGCCTGACCGAGGGATTCTTTTTGACCAGCATCGACTAACATCCCATAGGACAATATCAACGGTCGCTTAAAGCGCTGATGTTTAAGCCAATCCGCCGTTTGGCTCAAACTGCCAAAGGATTCAATTGCTGTAATTTCACCCAGGGCACCGCTATTGTCCGCCTTAATCAATAACCAACAGCTGCCCTCGATCATTTCGAAATCGCTGTATGGCCTGTTAAACTTGGTTTCAAACTGTGTTTTTGAAAAAGAGACTTCATCAACCCCTCCGAACAGAGCTTCCTTAACCACCCCGGCACCCAAATCGCTGCGCAGCAATTCGAGCCCGCGTTCAAAAGAAAGCTGTTTGCTGGAAAAGGTGATATTTCGTCCCAGGATATCAAAACTCTGGGCCACGTAAAAAGATGCCGTATTGCTCATGGTGTTAATGAAATTATAGGGCATGGGAAATTCGTGTTTGTGATAAATCTGATCCAGAACCGTTTCGGTGTCGCCCAGATTGCCGTTTTCGGTGGTCAGATAAACGGCGGTGTTCGTCTTGATGGCTTGCCCATAGGCACATTGACAGGCCCCCACCAGGGAAAGCAGCACAAATTTATTGGCCCGCCGGAATTTGACGTCGGTATACCGGCTGATTTCCTGTTTGTAAACCTCGATATCGTCAACCGGTGGGCTGACGAATCTACTGTAATTGTGTATATACATCTATCCTTCAGCCTTTGTTTGAAACCACCAAGGATACACAATTTCCGCCAAAACCAAAATAATTCAGCAAAAAGGTTCCGGTCTGAATTGACACCGGCCTGGTAATCGGCTCGATATTTATCTCATCGTCGATTTCTTCAAAGCCCAGGGTGGCCGGAATAAACCCGCTTTTAACCGTCTCGGTAAACAGGATCGACTCGATGACCCCGCAGGCCCCGACGGTGTGTCCGATAAATGGCTTCAAGCCGGTTATGGCTGGCATATGATTTTTGAATACCTGATTGAGCCCGTTGCCTTCCGTTAAATCATTGTGGTAGCTGCCGGTGGCATGGGCCTTGACGGCATCAATCTGCCGGGATTCAACCCCTGCACTCACCAGGGCTTCACGGATTGCGGCCGCGATCTGATCCCCTTCGGGATTGTGGGTCGTGACACTGTAGGTATCACAAATATTGGCACCCCCCAGATAATAAAAATCCTTTGGTGTCGAGTTTTTTTGGTCTAAAATGAGCGCGCCGCAGCCCTCTCCAATGACAATGCCCTCCCGGTTCTTATCAAAGGGCTTGCAAGGTGATGGCGAAATCAGTTTCAAGGATTCGAAGCCGTAAAATCCCAGGTTGCTGAAAAGATCATACCCAACCACCAGGGCCCGTTTTATAAAACCCTGGGCAATCATGTCGGCAGCAAAAATAATGCCGTTGGCGCTGGAAGTACAAGCGGTTGTAAACGTGTAGCAGCCGGCCTTGATTTTGAAGCGATTGGCAATTTCGTTGGCAATGTTGCCGTAACCGGAGGAAGTCTGGGACAGGACCTGCCGGGAAGTTTTGTAAGTGTCTTCGTAAATGGGAATATCGTTGGATGTTGAACCGAAAAATACAGATAACTCTCTGATTTCATGTGGTTTTAAGTCGGCATTGGCTATTGCCTTCGCGATGGTGTTGAAAAGGACATCGTAATAATACGTCTCGCGACTCTGTGGATGGTCTGAATCAATTGGCGGGAGAAGGAAATACTGGCGACTGTAATTGGAATCAATCAACGATAAAGGGACATCCGCAACCTGAACCCGGCCGGCTTTGATCGATGCAATAACCCGTTCGATGTCATCACCCAGGGCACAGTTAACAGCTTTGCCGCGTATATAGATCCTGTCACTCACGGCATAGTCATCCGGGCTGCAGAAAATCGGCAAAGGAATTGATGGACTGCATCACACGCCGCATTTGCTTGCTGTCGCGAATAGCAATGCCATAGGTGTTTTGGATGGCAATTGAAATCTGCAAAGCATCGATCGAATCAAGCGCCAGCTCTGATTTGCGTTCAAAAAGCGGAAGGCTATCATCGATATCATTAACATCGATATCCAGTTCACAGTTTTCTATAATCAGAGCTTTTATCTCGTTTTTCAGATGGTAATCCAAAGATCCCTTCATAATAAAATACTTAATCCTTTGCCTTAAAAAAACGGTCCGCTTTTCAAAAATACTTCCGCCTTGGGCGGAAATAAGAGTATGTCCGGGCCATGCGGTTTAAAGCGACAATTTTTTTCTGATGATGAAAGCCGTCGTGCTGAACATCACAATGCCGATGAGTAATAATAATAAAGATTCCTTCATCACGTCAAGAACATTCCCGTTTCTTAAAAATATATCAAGAAAGCCCTCAAGGCCCCAGGACATGGGTGACAGAACCGATAAGGTCTGCATAAAATCCGGCATAACAAATTTGGGAATCATAATGCCGCCCAGCGCTCCCAGGATGATATTGAAAACTCCGCCGATGGTGGTGGCATGCTCGGTGGTTTTGGCAATGGAGGCCACCAACAGTGCAAAAGAAATGGAACAAAAACTGACAGCTGTCGTAATCAAAAGCAAACCGCCATAGGAATCCCCCATGGTCAAGGCATCCCCGCCCAGCAACGGCACCAGAAAAACACCCACCAGGATCATCAAAACAACCTGGATCAAATTGACGATGAAAAAAGGCAACAACTTTCCCGCCAGTAGAAAACCGGTTGAAATATTCATACTCTGAAGACGCATCAGGGTGCCGTAATTTCTTTCCGCGATGAAGGTGTTGGACAAGGGAATGACCACAAAAAACATGGAGAAAACCAGCCAGGCCGGCACGCTTTGCTGAACGGAAGTAGGCACTTTAAATTTCAGCTTGCCTTTGGAGACATAGCGGGTTTCAATCAATGTATCGGCCGGCTGCAACAACTTGTCGATATCGATACCGGCATAACCCAGCAATTCTTCCTGCCCTTTAATTAGAAAGGCAACCCTGGTTTTAGCCAGATTGGCCGCAAACGTATTTTTTAAAATCGTATAGGTCTGCCGGTTAACCGACGGCTTAACCAGCAAAATCATTTGTCGCCCGGCGCTATCGGATGTGTCGCCGTCGGCAGCCAGGGAAAACCCCTTTTCAACCACCAGGGCAAATTTAAAGTCGTCTTGAAACATTTTGTGCCGGATCATATCAAAGCCGATCTCGTCATCCATATGATGAAGAGAAAAGCTCCCCAATTTTTCCAACATCTCGACAAAGGCCCTGGACTGGTCGCTTTTATCCTGGTTGACGACCAGTATTTTTATCTGGTTGACTGCGTGGGTTTCGAATAAATCACGCATGGCCAGGGACATGATCAATATAAAAGCCACCGGCATAATAAACAGGACTGCCAGCGAGTGCACATCGCGTCCCATGACCAGAAACTCTTTTTTCAATATATATAAAATTTTAGTCATGCATCTCTCAGGCTTTTGCGGGTTAATTTTAAAAAAAGAGCTTCAAGATTTTTATCACGGCTGTCAATGTCAATCACCTCAACGGCGTGGCTTTTCAAAACCGAAAATATTTCAATCAGATTATCATGGAAATTTTCATCTTTAGTCAACAGGATGCAATTGTCCTGCACCCTGGCAGCCTTTATACCTTTGAATCGATCAAGGAGGGCATTGTTCAACTCATTGACCCGGATGGACACCTTAAAATCCTGCTTAAGTATTGATTGCTTGGGACCATTCAGGATGAGGCGGCCTTCGTCAATAACGGCAATCATGTCGGACATCTGTTCAATCTCTTCCATGTAATGGGACGTATAAATGATAGTGGTCCCGTCTTCGCGATTGATTTTTTTGATCATCTCAAGAATGTAATTCCTGGATTGGGTGTCCACCCCGACGGTCGGTTCATCCAGATATAATATTCGGGGGTTGTTTAACAGACCGATAGCCAAATTTAAGCGCCGTTTCATGCCGCCTGAAAATTTGTGCACCCGTTTGTTTAAAAATGACTGCAGGCTGGCAACCTCGGTACAATAGTCAATGCGTGACTTTAAATTCTGTCCTTTGAAGCCCTGTAGGCCGCCGAAGTATTCAAGATTTTCATAGGCGCTGAGCATGGGATAAATCGCCAGGTTCTGGGGCACAATGCTGCAAATAGTCTGAATTTCTGATAGGCTCCGGTCTATATTCAGCCCATCAATGACGATATCACCACGGTCCCGCCTCATGATGCCGATCAAAACGGAAACCAGGGTAGTCTTACCGGCGCCGTTGGGGCCCAGCAGTCCGGTAATCACTCCTTTTGGAATCGAGAGATTGATGTCGTCTAAAACTAGCTGTTTGCCGTAGGATTTATAAAGATGCTTGATTTCAATCATGAACCGCTCCTACATCTGCTTAAACAGGTGGGAATAGGACCTGGAGACGGTGAGTGTTTCAGGCAAATCTTCGAGTTTGATGGTCAGCCGACCGGCGAAGGAGCGGTTGATACGGTCAATAAAGTTGACGTTTATGATCGTGCCCCGATGAATGCGCCAGAACTGATCCGGGTCCAACTCGGTGGCTAATTGCCGGATGCTTTTTTTAATCAGAGACTCGCCCGTGGGCGTTTTGACCACCGTGTATTTATCTTCAGCCTTAAAATAGCAAACCTCGTCGATTGCGATCAGTCTGACATCCTCGCCCTGCCGGGCTTTAATCCATTTTAAAAAGCCGGCCGCTTCATTGTTTTCCAAACTCACCAGCAGACGCTCCAGGGTTGCGGTCAGATGCCGCGGCGCAGGCGGTGGGGAGGCGGCTAACTGATTTTTCAGTCTTTTGATGGTTTTGGCAAGCCGTTCATCCGTCACGGGCTTCAACAGGTAGTCTATGGCCTCATTTTCAAAGGCTTCGATGGCGAATTCATCGTAAGCGGTAATAAACACGACGATGCAGTTGACGGTTATTCTTTTGGCGACTTCCAGGCCGGAAAGACCCGGCATCTTAATATCCAGGAAGGCCACCAGGGGTTTCTGGGTTTCAATTAAATCGAGCGCCCGCTGACCGTTTTCAGCCTCACCGCTGATGACCAGCTCCGGCCACAATTTGGCCAGTTTGGATCTTAAGTAAATCCTCAGCTGCTTTTCATCATCTGCGATAACGGCTTCAGGATGGCTCATGGGGCACCTCCAGAATCGCTATCACGCCGCAGGGCTGATTTTCCTCCAGGATGAACTTTGCATGGTGATCATATATAGATACCAGTCTTTCCCGCACGTTGGACAGGCCCAGACCGGAATGATTCTCCCGGCTAATACCCATGCCGGTATCGACAATCGCCAGGCGCAGGATGCCATTTTTTTGCTCTGCTATTACCCGGATTTCGCCGCCTTCGATCTTGGGTTCCAACCCATGTTTAATGGCGTTTTCCACCAGGGGCTGGAGCAGCATGGGCGGAAACGCGACGTCCGTTAACTGGTCCGGTAATTCGATGCGAAATTTTAAGCGATCTCCCATTCTAACTTTAAAAATGTTGAGGTAGGCTCGAATCATCTCCATTTCATGACCAAGGGTCGTATAATGCACCCGGATTTTTGCAAGGGACGCACGCAAATAGCGAGTAAAATCGACCAGCATGGATTTTCCCTTTTCAACATCGTTGTCCAGCAGGTTAAGGATATTTGACAGGGTATTGAACAGAAAATGGGGTTCGATTTGAGCCTGCAGTAACTTTAAATGGGCTTCGGCCGCTTTTTTCTCACTCGTCAGGCGTTTGATCTGCTCTTCTTGAATCTGGGCTCTGGACTCCGCAATCTGCTCCCGGGAACTGAGGAAGTAGGTAACAATAGAGCCAAACATGACACCGAGGATAAGCAACTGATAAAGACCGTGTTTTTCAAAAATGACTGCCGAACCCATTCCGGAAACCGACGCGCCCAGAAAAGACCCGCCCAGGCTGCCGATGAGCAACGCCACCGCTACCCGGATGGCCTGCAGGACCGGTTTATCGCTGGGGAAAAAATGAAAGGCCGCCAACACACAGGTGCAACAGGATAAACCGATGCTCTGCGAGATGGCAAAGTTGACTAAAAACCCGCCTCCGAACTTCATTGCGGTCAGGAAAAAAGCAATAATGGTGTCAAAAACAAAGGTATATAAAAGTGATTTGACGGCTGAGCGGGCGGTCATACCGTCGGTCGCGGGCTTCATGGGTGCAATTGTCTCCTGTAAGATATTTGTACGCCGCCAAACTGAAAAAGACAAACGAATTATTTCTCGCACTGACAATATTTTGCCCGCGCATGGCACGGATTAGTACGCCGGTCAAATCCCTTCGGACCGTGGAAATGGATAGCTTTGAAGTGAAATGCCAGACCGATGCCCCAGCCCAGCACCGACCAGTGAAACCACCAGGGCCCCGGGGTCAACTTATTTGTCAACAATAAAGCAGCATTGACGATAATATAGCTCCACAGATGCCAATGAAACCCCGCTTTCCGGCGTTTCATCACAGCGTTTCGGATCTTCTCTTTTTTAAATGCCCGTCGCTCCAGTTCAATGGCAGTTTCCACGACTTGAGGGTCAAGCCCGATTCGCGCTGCGGTTTCCATCAATTCGTCATGACTGATCGTGTCCTCATTGTTTAGCTTCAACGCCCGCCGAATAATGCGGGTAACTTCGTCACTGTCATATTGCCGCGATGCGTAGTGATTCATACTGGATAACCTCTTTCCGCGTTTCGTGTTTTGGGTTTTCCGATTTTGGATTTTGGATCGCGGATTTCAGATTGAAAAAAATTCAGAAGTTGCGGATTGCGTGTTACGAGTTAAGATATGACATTCAGACCAACCGAAATCCCGAATCCGAAATCGAAAGTAGGGCGGGCCTCCGTGCCCGCCCATCGCAATGAAGTGATGGGCCGACACAGTGGCCGATCCTACTTAAATCAGGCTGACACCTGAAACCTGCTTGCCCTCCATAGCCCTTAGGCGAAGGAGGGAAACCTTTAAGCACCCCAGTCTTCCATAAGCGCCTGAAATGCCTTTTCGCCACTGCGCATGGCACCGGTATAACCGCCGCCGGGATTGCCCCAGGCACCGGCAAGATAGAGTCCGTTGATCGGCGTGTGATTCTCGATTCGATTCATATAGGCATTGTCCATGGACTGCTCAAAACCGTATATGGCCCCGTCGGTGTTTCCGGTGTAACGCCAGTTGGTCAATGGGGTTGCGGCTTCTTGGACTTCGATCATCCTGGATAATCCCGGGATGACATCCCTTTCCGCCCGTTTGATCAGGATATCGGTCCAGCGAGCTTTCTCTTCGTAGTAGGCGGTTTTATTTTCTTTTCTATAGTTAGATTCAAACCTGCGCCACGGTTCGTAACCGCTGATAAAAATCAGCTGCAAAGTGGAGGTTCCGGGGGCTGAATAGCCTTTGAAAATATTATCGTAGATGGCAACACCAAAAGAACCGTTTTCAATATCACCGTTTAGTTTGGCGTCATAATCCTGATCCGAACGGAGCCCTGAGGAAACATGGGTGCTGAAAGCGCTGGTAATATCACAAATATCTCGATTTAATCCGAGCCAGACGATAAAAGATGAAATGCTTGGTTTGTAACCACGCAATTTTTTTAAATATTCTTTAGGGACTGCACCCGCAGGAACCATCTTACGAAATGTCGTTGGTGCACTGGCGTTGCTGACCACCGCTCTGGCCGGCAGTGTCTCTCCACCTGAAAGTTCAACGCCTTTGACAACTCCCTTTTCGACCCTGATCCTGTCCACCGTCGAATCATATAAAATACGACCGCCATTTTCTTCAATCACCTGGGCGATGGCATTGCTCAAATCCTGGGATCGCTGCCGGATGTAGTAGGATCCATTGCGCAGATACCCCCCGGTGGAATTGGCATAATAAAATCCGGATAGTTTTGACGGCGGCAAACCGTAGTACCCCCAAAGGGATGCCAGAATTTCCTGCAAATCAGGGTTCCTGACATAATCGTTCATCAGGTCCGCCAGGGTTTTATGGCGCACATTCCACATCTTGCGATACTGAAACGGGAAAAACAGTTTGAAAAATCGTCCTTTCTTGAGATGCAGCCGGTTTTCCTCTTCGGAGATGGCTACCATCTCTTCAATAAAGCCGCGGATACCATCGGCTTCGTCCGGAAAGTGGGCGCTTAACCGCTTAATGTATTCCTCGGGATCTCTCTGGGGAACCGAAATATCAAACTTGGGGGTTTTATAGCGACAGACCTCGGGGAGCTGCACCAGATCAATTTTATTCAACACACCGATATTATTTAAAATTCTGGCCGGGGCATTCGTGTTGATAGAAGTTCCATGCAACGACACATCAAATGAAAATTTGCCACCGGCCCGGTCAAAAGAGGTCGCATAGCCTCCCGGGATGCTGTGCTGTTCCAAAACGGTAACCGGTACTCCCTGTTTTGCCAGATAGGCCCCACAGACCAAACCGCCCAAACCAGCACCGATAACCACCGTTGGATAGTCGCTTTTGGATCCCATTTTGGCGGTATAGGCCGAAATTTTACCCCAATCCAGGGCGAGTGAGGCCGCGGACATGGCCGAAACGGTCAGGAAAGATCGTCTTGACAGGGATTGATTAAACATGGGCACCTCCTTTTCAGTGGGTTCATGCCATTCTTTGGGTAAATATCTATATTAATTATAATTATAGCTATCTAAAGAGACATGAACAAAGAAAAGGCGATGAAATGCCAAATTAGAGAGATAGTCGGTCTCTGGGTGGAATGAATGGAGTTAGCAACCTGTGTCTGATTGATATTTGACTTTCAGAAATAATATATTAAAATAAATCAATGTCAATTGCCGTAACAATTTATATAATTTTGCCTGAGTTACTATTGGAGGAAACTTTTAATGGAATTATCTGAAGAAAAGGAAGTCAAGGAAAACGATATACCAGACCCCATCATGACGAAAGTGTCATCTTTTCCCAGCATGCCCCAGGCCGGGATTAAGTTGAGGGCACTTTTGGCGGAAGAGGACGTGCCGGTGGATGAAATAGAGGGGATCCTGCGTCACGATCCAGGGCTTGCTACCAATGTCCTCCGGCTGGCGAATTCTGCTTTTTTTGGCGTACCTAAAAAAGTTGAAACCTTGAAACATGCAGTGATGTTATTGGGGGTTAAGCGGTTTGCCCAAATAGCCGTCAGTGCCAGTATGAGCAAAAATATGGATAGCGCTGTCGAAGGCTATAATCTATCTCCTGGCGAACTCTGGCTCCACTCAATCGCAGTATCAAATACCGCGGAAGCATTAGCTCGACATAAGAAATTTCCTGAAACGAATGATGTTTTTACACCGGCCTTACTCCATGATATGGGGAAACTGGTGTTAGGCCAATTTGTGAAAGAAGAGCGGCAACAAATTGAACGTATTACGGCGAAAGGCGTGCCTTTGGATGTAGCCGAGCATATGGTCCTTGGAACTGATCACGCTGAAATCGGAGCAGTGATTCTGGCCAGATGGTCATTTCCTGCTGATATTGTTCGTGCGGTTCGCTGGCACCACAATCCGGAACGTAATAAAAAATCAACTTCGAAATCAGATATAACTTATCTATCAAATTTGATGTGTCAGCCACAGGGTGACGGTGATTCAGCTGGTGGCCAGCCTGTCATGCTGTCATCGGCGGTGCTTGACCGGTTGGGGCTGAAAGTAGATCAATATGAGGCAATTGCAGCAAAAACTAAAAGCTGGATGGCTAAACTCTCTGATACCCTAACCTTTGATTAATATAAATAGATCCTTCCTAACAGGCGGCAGATATGGCGTATGAATGGAAATACTGAATATTTATCAATTTCAAAATGATTCTGCTTTTCAAAATTGGGTTATTGAACGAATTGTGAATAATATCTCATAAATTTCTGCATTTTTTTTCTCACCTTCTCCAACCACAAGGCCGCATTAAATTTATTAAGATACTGAAAACAATAAGAATTATCGATTTATGATTTTTTGGCATAACCGTTGCAACGTCGTTTTTTGATGTTGAATGCGGAAAGGGTTTAAAAACGTATTCAAAAACAACTACCTCATTATAGGAAACAATCATGATTTCTTCAGCATTTGTCATATGGTTTCCAATCGGCATTATCTTGAGTGCTATTTCGGTGGCCATCTCTATTATTCTTTTGGAAAAGATTCAGGAAAAATTCCTGCAATTGAATAAAAAAAGGCTACGAAGGCAAATATTACCGCTTTTCAGACAATCCGTCTGATAGCTACTGGGGCATGTACTTTATATTTGTCTTATGATCAGGGGGTAAATACAGTATGAATATGCATGCCGTACGGATCATATTATTCCTTTCGATGCTCCTAGGTGTTCATTTCAATATCGCCAACGGAACCATTTTACCTTCTGATTTTCTCAGATCTCATATTACTGGTAATGGCACAAATATAGACAGCTTTGATTTCAGAATTGAAAATATTGAATATGATGGAATATTTTTAGGTTCAATAACCACCCTTAGCAAACATAACAGCGGATCCTTTTCTATGTTTAGCAATGGTGGTCAATTGATTTATACCAATAACGGCATTCGTGTAAATGTAACCAATGGATATGTTACGCTGAGTTTTATGGGCTACGCGGGGCTTGTTGTATCATTTGCATCAAGTGCCGGGAATTGTTTTGAGTTTGAACCGGAGTCTTTTGCAATCAAAACCTCGGCTAGCAATACTAAGGAGGTACTTGTCCACTTCGACGGGGTAGATTATTTCATCCCTCCAGGCAACCGTTCTCAAATTGTTGAAATTGAGATAATTACGGAAACCAAATCACATGATTTTAAACCCAATATTCGAGGAAATACTTCGGTGGTTATATTTGGTAGTGCACATCTGGATGTGAGCACTATCGATATTGAGAGCCTTTGTATTGAAAACCTTGCCATGAGGACAATGGGAAAAGCACACATTCTATCTACCAGCGAACATGTTGATAATGATGAATATCCTGACTTGATTGTGAGGTTTGAAGATAGTAGCCACTTATTGAATAGAGATATCAGCCATGCTACTCTAAAGGGCAAATTATCAGATGGCACAATAATTTTTGGAAATGGCAATAGTTTTATTCATTCATAAATCCTCTCTTCTTTGATCCTGCCTAGTATAGTTCCATTGATCAGCAGTAACACTTATTTTTCAAAATGTTTGCGAACGAAAGAACCTAACTCTTTTATTGCATTATTTGCCTCAGGCATAAGTCTTGCGGTCAAGTGAAACACATGCCACATTTGATCATAAATATTTAAGGTCACGTCAACACCGGCGCTTTTCGCCCTCTCTGCTATCCGTGTTGAATCATCTAATAGGATTTCATCGGAGCCAACATGAATTAGCAATGGTGAAATCCCTTTTAGGTCTGCATAAATCGGTGAGATTAGTGGAGAGTGAGGATCACCATCTCCGATATAATTTGAGGCCATAATCTTCAACCATTGAAGATTCAACATGGGGTCAATTTCAGCAAGGGTTTTGATTGAATTGCCGGACATCTCTAAATCTGTCCAAGGCGAAATGCAAACTATTGAGGCAGGTGACGGCTCTCCAGCATCACGTAGCGAAATTGATGTAGCTATCGATAGTCCTCCTCCAGCCGAATCTCCTGCTATAGAGATATTTCCACCCGCTAAACCAGCATCAAGCAACCAGCGATATGCTGAAGTAGCATCTTCCAATGCACTGGGGAATGGATGTTCAGGAGCAAGCCGGTAATCCGGCAGTAATACTTTGGCACCACTTGCCATCGAAATATGGGCTGCTAACTCTCTATGAGTATTAGGAGAGCAAATATTATAACCTCCTCCATGGAGATATAAGATCACTCTGTCTTCATGGGCCCCTTTTGCGCAAATCCACTCAGCTGAAATGCTATTGAATGTGATTTTTTCTGCCTTTGTTTTTGATGGAAGGCTCGCTAAATTTGATAGGCTTTCTGTACCCTTTCGCATTTCATCAATTGTCTTATTGGGGTTGAATTTTAGAGCCACTAAATACTTGGTCAATATGCGACAAAACTTGCTACGAAAACTTGGCATTAAGTTCCCCCCTATGATTAAGCCTGTATGGGAATGGATATCAAAGGGAGGCGCAACTGACAAGGGGGAATGAAATGTAGCGGAAATAGTTTCCGACTATATTAAATTAGAAGGAACAAATTTATGTAAACCTTTTTTGGCCATGAACGTCTAAAGAAATATGCCTTACATAAACAGGGTCATTTAACATGACTGAAAAAGGAGGATTAAATTATGCGAAACTTAATTTTTATAGCATTGGCAGCAGTGGCGGTTTGTGTGGTGGGGATTTCACATCCTAATGTTTCCATCGCGCAGGATTCTGTTGGGAAGGAATTGGAAAATGATAACCGGGGTGGACGGAATAGGAGTGACGGAGGTGAGGATGTCCGAGACCGTCGAGAAGACTTTAGCGATCGAGGCGAAGACGTTAGTGATCGTCGTGGGGATTATCGCGACCGCAGAGAAGATTATCAGGATCGCCGGGGGGGTCGGCGTGCAAATAATAAGGATCCCCAGGGATACCGACGCGACCACCGGAAAGATTTCAATGGAGACAGGCAATACTCGAGAAACAAACGAAGGGACCGGAGTCAGCGAAGAGATTTTAAGGGTCATCAAGGATTACGGCGCGATCACAAAAGGGATTTTCAAGCAAATCGTGGGGTTAGAGGGGACCACAAACGATATTATTCGTCAAGGTCAGATCGCAGGAACCGATCCTTTGCTAAACATCACCGGTATAAACATTCCGGCCGACCTCATAAAAAGGGAAGCTGGCGTCAAGCTCGCAGACGTTAGATTTTTTTAGATTTAAAAATCAGCGGCAACTTGATGAGAAAATTGCCGCTGATTTTTTATGACATGCTACTCAGGCTTAGTTAACTAGTCTGCCATGCTTATATTTGATGTGACAGAATCCAAAAGCAAGCTAAGATATCGATTGTATTTCTGATTCTGACTCCTCTTCTTACTTTTCAACCCCGATGTAGGTGCCGGCATCCTTTAAAGCGGCTTCCATCTCTTCAATCGTGATCACCTCCGAGTCATAATACACCGTATTAATTTCATTGGATCCGCGGAAACCTTCATATTTCGGTATCCTAGAGAGTTATCCATTTTTGGAAGTAAAAAATTGGATCGCAGATAAAAACAAAAAATAGGACTGCCTGTGCACTAACGATGAAAGAAAAGGGGTATAACCATCAATCCCCTGAAATTCTCAGGTCCTTGGACAATTCATTTGCGTTCGACATGATAAATATTTTGTTCCCGCCGCTTTTCTTGGCCTGGTACATATTTACATCGGCCCGATGTATGAATTGTCCCATTTCTTCATTGCGGACATATTCGGCAATTCCGATGCTCAGTGTTATTTTCGATATTTTCTTTTCGAAGATCACCAGACGCTCGTTTTCCATTTCAGATCTAATCCTGTCGGCCACCACTTCAGTTTGATCCGCGGCGGTTTCCGGCAAAATTATGGTAAATTCATCACCGGCGAAACGATAGGCTGTATCCTGAGATCGCAGAGAAATTTTCATTTTCCGGGCTATCAACTGTAGGGCCTTATCGCCCACCATGTGGCCGTATGAGTCATTAATTGACTTGAAATGGTCGATATCAATGAAAATCAGTGAGAGGGGATGTAAATAGCGATCTGATCGGGCTATTTCTTTTTCGAGTTGTTCATAAAAATATCTTGAATTATAAAGCTCGGTCAGCGGATCCTTTATTGACAGCATCCTCAATTTCTCAATCATTCGGTCACGCTCGTTGATGAGCGATCGCTCCCGGATGACCCGGTTGATTCTCAACATCAATTCATTTAAGCGAATCGGTTTGAATATCAAATCACTTGCGCCGTTATTGATGGCATCTTCATAGGAATATTTAGAACTGTAGCCGGTGGTTATGATAACATCGAGCTTATATTGTTTTTTGACTTTCTTGGTAAATGTGATGCCATCCATGCCCGGCAAATTTATATCCGATAGGATGATGTTTATTTCTTCGCCCTTCAAAACTTCCGCTGCTTCTTCAGTGCTGTATGTAATTATCGCCTGATATCCTGAACGGGTTAGAAATTGATGGAGCATCTCGGCGATGACCGAATCATCTTCTACGATCAGAATCTTATTTTCCATTCTTTACAGTACCTTATAACAAGAAGCCTTATTCAATGCCTCGGCTATCGAAAAATAGCAAATTTTACCAAATCCTGCAACGCCGGCCTTAATATTATACCGCGCTCCATAACAATATTACGAAATTTGGAACTGTGGTATATGTGGTTGTCGAAAAAACGTTTGAAAAACGAAACGTTTTCGACAACCACTATATCGGTCATTTTTCAGAAATATTAAGTGATTTTATTATATTAGGATATCAAACCGGTCATTCTAAAAAAATACCTTTTAACTTGATGCGCCTTCTAATCCCCGCCGAACCGGGACCGCTGAGCAAAGTTGAATTCGGTGCCAAAATATTACATCTCGGTAATTTGAATCAGAATTTTTTCTTTACAAAACAGGAAATTACCGGCATTGTCAGAGTTAAGCGCTTACCAGTCCAATCCGAATTTGATAAGGGCAGAACCAATTCTTCCCCCTTTATTAAAGGGGGATCGAGGTGGATTTCATTCATACCAACGCTTACTCTTGTGAGGAAAAAATTATGGCACTTAACGATCGCTCCATCGCCTTCATCGGCGGTGGCCACATCACTGAAATCATCTTAGCCAATTTGACCAAGTCCGATAATGTTGTTCCAGAACGCCTGATTGTCAGTGATCCGGTTAAAGAAAAAGGGCAACATTTGAAAAAAGCCTACGGTATATCCGTCGCAGAAGATAATATGGAGGCGGTGTTCACAGGTGAATTTATTTTTATCAATGTCCTTCCCCATTTGGTGGGAGAGGTGGTGGAAGAGCTGAAACGCATCGGCTTTCCGGATAATAAGGTAATCATCACCGTGGCCGCCGGCATACCCATGAAAGCCTATGAGGAGTTGGAAAGCCGCCTACCGGTGGTCAGGGCCCTGCCCAACCCCCCGAGCCAGGTCGGGATGGGCATCACGGCCCTTGCCTTTAATGATCATGTTTCTGATGATTTGAAAGCGGAAATTTTTGAGCTGTTTGCCTGCCTGGGCGAGTATGTGGTTGTAAAAGAGGAACAGGTGAATACCGTAATGGCCTTGAGCAGCCCGACCATCACCTACATGCTGTTTCAGGCGCTCATCGATGCCGGTGTCCGGGCAGGAATCGATCGCGATACCTCAACAAAAATTGTCTATCAAACCATTGCCGGCTCCATGGAAGTTTGGAAAACCCGGCAGGTACCTCCCCACGAACTCATCAGTGAGGCCAGCACGCCGGGCGGAATTTCCATCGAAAGCCTGTATACCCTGGAAACCTATGCCTTTAAAGCCGGTATCATGGATGCCATTGACAGTGCCATAAACCGGGCTGTCGAACTGAGTCAATCGGTATAGCTAATTTATAGTTCGGATACAAATGCACGGTTGGAAATTTTTTGCTCTGTTTGCGATACAAGCGCAAATTCCCTTCAGGATTATTACGGTATCATTGGGCGGCGAATATCATTTTAGTACCGGACATGTTTAAAAGAAATTTTTCGGGCATTTCCTTTTCGATAAGCATGGCGGCTTTGCGGCCGGTACAATGGGTGGGAACAATATATCCGGGATTCAGCTCTTTCAGGGCTGCAATGGTCGGCCCAATGGCAGGCTCATTCACGGCTCCTGTAAGATGAAAGCCTCCCATAACGGCATAGATCGAATCAACTCCAGTGGTCTCCTGGGCATATTTCACCGTATTGACAATACCGGCGTGGGCGCAGCCGGATAAAATCAACAAGCCTTTTCCTTTAACATGGGCGATGACGGCGGTGTCGTCCTCTATGAGATCCTGATGCGATGCTCCTTGCACGTCATAACACAAACGGGAATCTCCGGTTTCAAAATCCGTCTTTTTGGGTACCTGCCCCAGAAAAAGAAGGGTGCCATCTAGAAGCGAGTAGGGATCTTTCGATTCGACCGGAAGGATTTCGGCTTCTTTTAACTTCTCACGCTTTAGCGAAGGTAAAGATATTTTTAAATCTTCGCCCGCATTAATATAGCGCTCCTGCCTGAAAGCAGAAGGGTGCAGAACCAATTCAATTGGCTTTTTGCCGATTCGCTCAACGATTGGCAGTAAACCCCCAAAATGATCCATGTGACCATGTGACAGTACCAGGGTCTCTACGCCGGACAGATCCAATCCCAGGGCATCGGCATTAAAGGCAGTGCCATGTTCTGAAAAACCGAAATCAAACAGGAGACTTCTGGTGCTGTCACCGGCGGTAACCGTGATCAAGGCTGAAAAACCGTGTTCGGCCAGAATGCTGACTTTAGCCTCCGAGTCTTTGACTGGCATCGCCCGTTGCACCATTGCGGTGCTGTCCATGGAGGCGATGTCAACATAATTATCCTGCAACGTCAGAACTTCCACCTTATCGACTTCATTGAGTGTAAAATCCATTTGAATTTCCTTTCATGGCATTTAGAATTGGTAATAGATCTTTATAAATCTATTCGTCAAGCACTTTTTTGAGCCATCGGTGCAGGTGCAACATATTTTTATAATGGGAATAGGCGTAGTCAATGAGGGCATCAGAATAAAACACATCCGTAATTTTTTCCTCCAACCGGGCAGTTAGTCCATTGTACAGGAGGTATTCGGCATTGGGATGCTCGGAATCATAGCCGCTGGGTATCTTTTTATAATGCTTTCCGTCTAACAGGTAGCCCTTTTCAGTAATCTTTTTGACCGCGCTTTTTAATGCTGCTCCCAGCTTTTTATCCACAACAGCCTTACGGTAGCGATCCAGCAACGGTTTGGAAAACATCTTTATCCCAACACCGATTAAAAGGTTTTTGTTTTCCACATGCAAATAAAAGCCGGAACACTCCATGCGGTTGCGGTCGCCTTCCCACAGCCAAACTCCCATATAGGTTTTATATGGGCTTTTGTCCTTGCTGAAGCGAACATCCCGGTTAATTTTAAACAAACTTTGGTTGATCTTAGGAATGGCATTAACCTCAGGTGCAATTTTCCTTAGCTTTTCTCCCATGGCAACCACAAATTCCCTGGCCGGATGCAGGACAAACTCATCGTAGCCCTCCCGGTGTTTTTCAAACCATTCTTTGGAGTTATTTTTTCCCAACTGGTTGAAAAATGTAAAATATTGCCTGGAAAAACCGTTAAATTCCACCATACGTACCTCCTCTCTCAAGGAATCAGCTGTTGTCAAACTTTCCCGTAACAGTAGAGAACCAATAAATCAAGAGGCAGACTGGCCCCTGGGTGCAAGTTGCTGGTCCCAGACAGGTCCGGTGATTCATCCGTATTCGATGCATGATACCAATGGGATCCAAACTCAGGACTCAAGGTGCCAGCCGTCGTTACGCTATGGCGTGACCATGGCTCGGCAGGCTGGGTGCAAGCCATAAAGAAGGATAATATCATCATTAAAACAGGGACTTAATACTTGAGCCCTATGCCGTTCTTTTCAGATTAATTTCTCTTGACATCGCCGATTAAAGAGAATATCGTTCTGGTAATTTCGGAATTTTATGAATGATTGATGATATTAATTTAAATATACTGAAGATTTTACAGGAAAAGGCTCGAATACCCAATGTGGATGTGGCACGTCAGGTTGGGCTGGCCCCATCGGCTGTTCTGGAACGGATTAGAAAGCTTGAAAAGCAAAATATTATAGATGGTTATGAAGTTCGCTTGAACCCCAAATTTTTCAACAAAAGCCTGATCGCGTATATCACGGTCAAAACCGATATGTATGCCGATGAAATACAGATCGGAAAAAAACTGGCCCACCGCCCCCATGTCCAGGAAGTCCATTATGTGGCCGGCGAAGATGCCTTTTTGGTCAAACTGCGGGGATCGGATACCGAAGAGATC
Source organism: Desulfobacterales bacterium (assembly GCA_049669725.1). Classification (GTDB taxonomy): domain Bacteria; phylum Desulfobacterota; class Desulfobacteria; order Desulfobacterales; family JAFDCJ01; genus JAFDCJ01. The sequence goes on along the minus strand of JBATKU010000735.1, from coordinate 40,970 downwards.
GGACGCCTGATCCGCGAAACCATCCGTTCCATCGAAGGCGTCCAGCTGACAAAGACCTCCATCGTAATGTCAACCTATAAAGAAACAGCTCAATTTCCGATTGATGATGACGAGAAGCAGTCATAATTAACCGTTCAGAGGTTCAGGGTTCAAAGGTTCAGCGTTTAGGAAACTCTGAACGGGGAACCCTGAACTTCTGAACCTCAACATTAGAGGTGAACGATGATCACAATCAATGAAAACTATCTTAAACTTCAGGCATCCTATTTGTTTGCTGAAATTAAAAACAGAACGGCCGCCTTTCAGGAAGCGCACCCGGACCGTGATGTGATTAAACTGGGCATCGGTGATGTCACCCGGCCCCTGCCCCCGGCCTGCATTCAAGCGTTTCACCGGGGAGTAGACGAAATGGCCGACGCGAAGACTTTTCGGGGGTACGGTCCAGAGCAAGGATATGAATTTTTACGAAAAAAGATAGCCCGGCATGATTTCCAGGCCAGGGGAGCTGATATTTCCCCGGATGAGATATTTATCAGCGATGGTGCCAAATGTGACAACGGCAATATCCAGGAAATGTTTTCCAAAGATATAAAGATTGCGATTCCCGATCCGGTTTATCCGGTTTATGTCGATACCAACGTCATGGCGGGCAGAACAGGACGGTATAACCAGGGCCGCTACGAAGGACTTGTTTATTTGGAGGGCAAACGGGAAAATGGTTTTATTCCGGATTTACCCCGGGAAAAGGTAGATCTGATTTACCTGTGCTACCCCAATAACCCCACCGGGGCTACCATATCAAAATCTGCCCTGAAGCAATGGGTGGATTACGCCCGGGAGAACAAAGCCCTTATCTTGTTTGATGCCGCCTATGAGTCGTTCATCCGCGATGATGAACTGCCCAGATCAATTTACGAGATCGAAGGCGCCCGGGAAGTCGCTATCGAATTCCGGAGCTTCTCTAAAACAGCTGGTTTTACCGGTACCCGCTGTGCCTTTACGGTGGTGCCAAAAACATGTGTCGCCTACACATATGAAGGCGAAAAACAATCTCTGCACGCACTCTGGTATCGCCGCCAGTCAACCAAATTCAATGGGGTCTCCTATCCCGTGCAAAAAGCGGTGGAAGCAGTATACAGCGCAGAAGGCCAGCAGCAGACAAAAGCACTAATAGACTACTATCTGAAAAATGCAGCCTTGATTCGTCAGGAAATGTCAGCGCTCGGATTTGAATGTATCGGTGGAGAGAATTCTCCTTATATCTGGATTGACGGCGGATCTGATTCTTGGAAATTCTTTGACCGGCTTCTGGAAAAAGCTGCTGTGGTTTGCACGCCGGGAGCAGGGTTCGGAAAATGCGGCGAAGGCTATATCCGGATCAGCGCCTTTAACGATTACGATAACGTTGAAAAAGCCATGGTCAGGATCAAGGAAGCCCTGGCTTGATTGGAAATTATTTGTTATTGGTAAATGGTTAATTAATAAATTTGGAAGGAGGAAACGACGATGAAACAAATGAAAAATTTAATGATGCTAGCTGCCTTTGCTGTAACCGGAGCGATTGTAATGGTACCGCAATCATCGGATGCACACTGCCAGATCCCGTGTGGAATTTATGACGACCACGCCCGAGTTCAAGCGATGCTCGAAGATGCCACTACCATAGAAAAGTCAGCCAGGTTAATTGCTGAGCTGGCAGACAAGTCAGATGCGCAATCTCGGAACCAATTGATTCGGTGGGTAATGAATAAAGAAAAACATGCCCAAAATATAATTTCCACGATTGGTGATTATTTTTTGACCCAACGAGTCAAACCAGATCAAAAAGACTATGCTGAACGTTTAATCAAGCACCATACGGTAATTATTGCAGCAATGAAGGCCAAGCAAAATGCTGATATGAAATATGCGAAAACCCTAAGGGAAAGCATTGAGGCTCTGTCAGCTTATTACCCTGGCCACACGCAGTAGAGCAGACTGCATAGACTGCATTATCCTCCAGTCTGGCCGACGCTCGTACCTTGCGCGGCTTACCCGGATCGGTATGCGTTATTCAGAGTAAAGCTAAAGAGCAATTTGAAGAATTATCCAATTGCACGCAGCTAGGCCTGAAGATATACTCCTAGCGGTCTACTATCAGAAAGCGAGGAGAACGAAATGAAAATTCTAATAATTGGTGGTACCGGCACAATCGGGAAGAAGGTTAGTGCTCATTTGGCAAAGAAGCACCAAATTGTAACCGCCGGCCGAAAATCCGGTGATGTTAATGTAGACATTGATGATAGCAAATCTATTGCAGCAATGTTTGAGAACATTGGGAAGGTTGATGCCATTGTTTGTATTGCAGGAGAAGCCAAATGGGCAGCCTTAGACTCGATGACTGAAGAAGACTTTTATATCGGACTAAAAAGCAAACTGATGGGGCAGGTAAATCTTGTAAGAATTGGTCAAAAATACTTGAATACCGGCGGTTCGTTTACGTTAAGTACGGGTATTCTGGCTGATGATCCGGTGGTTGGCACAACCAGCCCTGCCATGGTCAATGGCGGAATCCACAGCTTTGTTAAAGCCGCATCTTTAGAACTGGGCAACAGCGTCAGGATTAATGTTGTGTCATCGGGTCTGGTTGAAGATGCCGTAGAAATATATGAAGCCTACTTTCCCGGACATAATGCGATACCAATGGATAAGGTAATAAATGCTTATGTTAAAAGTATTGAAGGCAAAGGTAACGGGAAAATTATAACGATATATGATAATCGATAACAATCAAAGCCGTCTTCCGCCAATGTTGGGGACAGAAAGCCACCGATCTTAATTTGATAGATGTTCCTTAAATTGCATCCAAATTAATATCTTATCTTCTCCCTTATTTCATAGTGCTGCAAACGCTCATCGAAGCGCGCCAAAACTTTGCGAGCTTTTGGTGGTACATAGGCACGTTCGTAATCTTTACCTGCGAATTGTTTGATGGCTTCCCAGGAGTCAAATTCCATAATCGTAATAAACTCCACCTCCTCATCCTGAGCGCGCCGCAGCAGCTGGATACCCCGGTAGCCGGCAACACCTTTGGCGGCGATGCCGGGAAATATTTCCGTCTTGAGCAGATTTTCATAAACATCCGCATACTCAGGTGTTGTCCAGCCGTGCCAGAGTCTTGCAATCATCTTTTCCTCCCTGAAGTTGTCTTAAAATAGCATATTCCGCTCAATTGCTGCGGTTGCGATTCGATACAAAAGGAAATCGCGGCTAAAAGCCGCTCCCACATTGAATACTGAGAACTTAAATATAGCTAACATATTTCAGTAATTGAGCGGTGGGAGTGGCTTTTAGCCACGATGTGTCCGCTCCGCTATAAAAATAATAGAATCCTTATTTTTACTATGCGCTATGAGCTTTCTCTAGGCGCTTTGCGCCATGCTCATATGCGCGGCCTCCCAACCGAGTATCGCTTTCTTCCTGGCGGTGCCCCCGCCGTAGTTGCCGAAGTCGGCCGTCTTGCGAATCACTCTATGACAGGGAATGATAAAGGAAACGGGATTTTTGCCCACCGCACTGCCCACCGCCCGGGTAGCGCCGGGGATGCCCACCTGAATTGCCACATCTTCATAGGAAACCACCGCACCAAAGGGAATTTTGATCAAGGCTTCCCAGACTTTTATCTGAAAATTGGTACCGCTTAAAATCAAATGCAGCGGTGTGGAACTGTCGGCGAAGGACGGGTTAAAAATTCGATCAACCAGTTCCCGGGATGCATGCGGATCTTCTACAATATCAGCATTTTTCCAAAAATAGCGTAATTCAGCGAGGGGGTTCTTTCTTTGTCTATATTTTACGAAAAAGAAACCGCAAATACCTCTTGCGGTGGTCGCCAGCAGACAATCACCAAAGGGGCTGGGGTGAATACCATACTTAATGGTAATCCCTTCTCCTTTGGTTTTGTATTCTCCCGGTGTAACCGCCTCGCAGGTGACAAATAAGTCGTGAAGCCTTCCGGGGCTGGACAGGCCGGCTTCATAAGTTACATCCAGAAGGTTGACGGAATTCTCCAGCAGTTGTTTGGCGTATTCTTTGGTCAAAAATTGTAAAAACCGCTTGGGGCTGATACCGACCCAGCGGCCGAAGAGGCGTTGAAAATGAAATTCACTCAGACCGATATGGTCTGCAATTTCCTTCAGATCCGGTTGAGAAGAAACGTTATTCTCAATAAATTTAATGGCTTTTTCAATCCGGTCATAATCGTCACTGGCCTGGGATAGGGATGATGCTTGCATGGTTCGAATCACCTCTCTTGAAACTGGTTATTTGATTTAGCCAGAATATAAATCATCTTAAATGCCGAAGCCACCCGAATCTTGCTATCTTTTTAAAGAATCTGAAAAATCACATTGAAAAAAGCTTTTGCTATTTACTTCCGGCAATCCGATTATACAACCACGCAAAAATCCCACCTCCGATTAAACCATCAACAAAGGCCCAGATTAGACCGATGAAACTGCCGGCGGCGGATATTCCATATCCCCGATAAACCCGACCGATCAGCGTAGGGTCACCGGTGGCACCATCAAACATGATAATCCACCAGGTCAAAAGGAAAAGGCCTACACCACATATGATTCCAGTCGTCAATGCAAATGCCATAACATTTAGTTTCATTTTTGCACCTCCTTATTGTGTTGCGGGGCAATTTTATGTTTATGATACCACTCATTACTTCCCAGACTTTGTCAAGCAATAGTTACAATTTTTCCCAACTTTTCTTGACAGTAAATATCTGATTGATATATATCATACAGATATATTAACAAGAGCATATCATGAAAAAAAATAAAACCAAATACGCTGTTCTGGGAATATTGTCTTACGGTCCCATGTCGGGCTATGATATTAAAAAATTCTATGAACAAAATGTGGCCGGATTCTGGAGTGAAAGCTACGGCCAGATCTATCCCATATTGAAACGACTGGCTCAAGAAGGGCTGGCCACCAAATCCGTCCATAAACAGGAGGGCAAACCGGACCGCCACATTTACGTCCTCACAAAAAATGGACGTGAGGAACTTCAGCAGTGGCTGATGGAACCTACCGGGCGGTACGTCGGGCGTCATGAAACCCTATTGAAGCTAATGTTCGGCAAACAGATTTCGGTTGCAGATAACATCATTCAAATAAAACGCTTCCGGGACCTTCAGATAAACGATCTAAAAGAGATTGAAATATTAAAAAGGCGGTTTAATAGTGAGGATATCGATGACCCCAATATGCCTTTCTGGCGGCTGGCCTTTGGCTATGGGGAACATGTAAATAGGGCATATATTAAATGGGCGGAAGAAGCGATAGCCTCGCTAAATCAAATGGAATCAAATTCGAACCATTTAAAAATTGAAAAATAGTATAAATTGAAAAATCAACGACCTACGAAACGTCTTGACCTCACGGAAGGTCCTATTCTCAAAACACTGGTAAAGCTGGCCGTGCCGGTGACCATCAGCATGGTTTTATTTACCGTTTATTTATTGGTGGATATATACTTCGTGGGACGCCTGGGATCTGATGCTGTTGCCGCACTTTCCATTTCGAGCAACGCCTTTTTCATCCACCTGGGATTTTCCACGATCCTGGGAACCGGCGGCATGGCGCTGATTGCCCAGGCGTTTGGCCGCAAAGATTATAACCACGCAGCACAGGTGTTTAAACAAAGCCTTCTGATGGCCCTCGTGATCGGTATTACTGAGGCAGTAGCCGGTTTCCTGATCGCCCCTTATTACATTAAATTTTTCGGCGGCAGCGGTAAATCTCTTCAATGGGGTATTCAATACTTTCAGATCTTTTCGATCTCCTTTTTGTTCATGATTCTACTCTATGTCATCGGCAATTGTTACCGCGGGATGGGGGATACCAGGATCCCGATGATAATCATGCTCCAGGGAAATATTTTAAATATAGTTCTGGATCCCCTTCTCATTTTCGGCTGGCTGGGCCTGCCGGCATTAGGAGTGCGCGGTGCTGCAATAGCGTCTTTAATTTCTCAGATTTATGCGCTTGGAATTTACGGTTATCTGATTTTTTTCAAAGAATTCCACCTTAATTTAAAAGGGAGATGGCGCTTTAATCCAGAAATTATTAAAAGGATCCTGTATATCGGGGTCCCGTCGGGCATGAATCATTTTCTGCTGGCCGCCAATTTAATGATCACCTATCGGGTCATCAGCAGTTACGGCACCGCTGCGCTGGCGTCGATCGGCATCGGGTTTAGAATTCTGCAGGGTATATATATCCCTGTCATTGCAGTAGCCTCGGCCATGGCCGCCATTGTCGGCCAGAATTATGGGGCTCGGAAATTCCCGCGAATACAAGGAACCCTATGGATTGCTTGGTTGATTTCCATGATTTTCATGATAGGCTGCACCGCAATTTGCCTGCTGTATCCGTACACTTTTATCAGCATCTTCAGCAGCAATGCTGAGGTTATTCAATTCGGCGTAATATATTTAAGAATATTTGCCATCGGGTTTGTTATGGTGGGGACCATCATGGTGGCGTCGACGGCTTTTCAGGGGTTGGGGAAAACCTATCCCAGCCTGGTTGGCGCGGTGGCGGATAATGCCCTGTTTGCTGGCCTTGTGTTTACGCTGCCGGTCTATTTCAGCTGGGGGATTCAATCAGTATGGTGGATCAAGCTGGCCACCACTGCCGCCGAGACAGTGGTGGTGGCACTCTGGCTGAGGCATGAACTGGCAAATGTCCGATCGAGTTTCACCATCAACCGTAAGTCTGCAGAACTACAAAAAGTGTAAAAGGAGATTCTCCCGTGCATCTTAAAAAAGTAATGTTAAACCCTGATAAATACCCGACCCGGGACCACTATCCCTTTAATCTGGAACTATTCCAGAAAACCCGCAGTATTGAGCTGGACACGCCGGTGACTTTTTTTGTGGGCGAAAACGGCTCCGGAAAGTCGACTCTGGTGGAAGCCATCACCCGCAAATGCGGCATCTATATCTGGCAGGGAATTCTTCGGCCGCGCTACAATGCCAGCCCCTATGAAAATGCTCTGTACCAGACCATCAGCATTGAATGGGCCACCGGCCGCAGGGTGAACGGGTCCTTTTTCGGCTCGGACATTTTTAACAATTTTGCCCGCATTTTGGATGAGTGGCTGACCATGGATCCCGGGTTGTTGGAATATTTCGGCGGCAAGTCCCTGATGGCTCAGTCCCACGGCCAGAGCCTGATGGCCTTTTTTAAATCACGCTTGAAAATTAAAGGGCTGTATATCCTGGATGAGCCGGAAACAGCGCTGTCTCCCAAAAGTCAGCTGGAGTTGCTGGAATTGCTCAAGGAGGCCGGGCGCAGCGGTCAGGCCCAATTTATCATCGCCACCCATTCACCTATTTTGCTGGCGTGTCCCGGAACCCGGATCCTTTCCTTTGACGACGCGCCGGTCAAACAAATTGCCTATGAAGATACGGACCACTATCGGATTTACAGGGAATTTATGGCAGATCCCCAAAAATACATATCGTCATGAACCTATTGCATTGATAGTATTGTAAAAAAACAACTCTTTACACTCAGATCATCTTTTTTTATACTCCCTGCCGCATCTTTGGGCTTGTCCGCCCTTTGCCAATGTAAATCTTTCGCCGATATTCGCACACAGGAGTAACACATGCATATACTGAGAAGACTTTTTCTTCTTTTAATGCCTTACTGGAAAACATTGATACTAAGTGCGTTTTTACTCGTCGGGCGGGCGGGACTGGAGCTGGTGCCGCCGCTTTTTCAAAAAGAAATTATCGATGGGGTCATCAGCGCGTTTAATCTCAAATACTTGGGGGCTCTGATTGCTGCTCTGGTAGGTATCTATGCCTTGGGCCAGCTGGTTCAGATCGGTGATAATTACATTCGCCATGCCTTGGGTGAAAAATTTATATTTGATCTGCGGGTCCGGCTGTATGCCTATTTGCAGAAAATGTCCCTATCATTTTTTGAACGCACTTCCACCGGCGAGTTGATGTCGCGGGTGACCAATGATCTTAGTGCCCTGGAGCATTTTGTTACCCATGGTTCCGCATTGACGGCCGTCGATCTGATCCGTTTGATCGGCGGATCCATTATACTTTTTGTGCTGGACTGGCGCTTGGCCGCGCTGGTTCTGATACCGGTTCCGATCCTGGCTGTTGCCCTGCGGCATTACAACACCAAAATCCGTCCCGTCTATCGCAGTGTCCGCGCCCGTCTCGGAGACATCAATGCCAAACTCCAGGACAATCTTTCCGGCATCCGGGTGATTCAGGCTTTCGCCAGGGAGGAGATGGAACGCCAGCGCTTTACGACCGAAAGTGAGCGCTATTACCAGGCGCGGGTGAAAGGCATCCGCTACTGGTCCGTCTTTTTCCCGGCCATACGATTTCTGGGGGCCATGGGATCGGTGATCGTGCTCGGTGTCGGCGCAGTTATGGTAGTAAAAGGAGAAATGTCCCTGGGAACGCTGGTAGCTTTTCTCTCCTACACAACCTCCTTTTATGAACCCATCAATCGTCTGACCGAAGTCGACAATATTTTCCAGGAAGCAATTGCGGCCGGTGAAAGATTTTTCGAAATTCTGGACGAAATCACCGAAGTCAGGGATGCCCCCGAGGCCATTGACCTGCCCATGATTCGGGGCAAGATGGTTTTTGATGAGGTAGCCTTTCGATATGGCACCGGTGATAAGGTCCTGCACGATATTGCATTTGAGATGGCTCCCGGAGAAATGGTGGCGCTGGTCGGTCCCAGCGGCGCAGGTAAAACCAGTATTGCCAATCTCATCTGCCGCTTTTACGACCCCAGCAGGGGAAAAATTACGATCGACGGTCATGATTTGCGCCGAATCAAGCTGTCTTCATTGCGACAACAGGTCGCCGTGGTGCTGCAGGACTCCTTTCTGTTTAACAACAGCGTGGTTGAAAATCTACTTTATGGAAAACCGGATGCCACCCGCGACGAACTTATCCAGGCCGCCAACGCCGCCAATGCCCACGAATTCATCATGCAGTTGCCGGAAGGGTATGACACCGAGATCGGTGAACGGGGGGTTAAACTCAGCGGGGGGCAAAAACAGCGCTTGGCCCTGGCCCGGGCCATCCTGGCCGACCCGGGTATTCTTATTTTAGATGAAGCCACCTCTTCAGTGGATGCCGAAGCCGAATTTTTAATTCAACAGGCCCTGGAAAGGGTGCTTGAGGGTCGTACCTCCCTGGTCATCGCTCACCGTCTGAGCACGGTTCGCAACGCCGACAAAATCATTGTCCTCGATCAAGGCCGCATTGTTGAGACCGGCAAACACGAAACGTTACTGCAGCGAGGCGGTCTTTATAGTCAGCTGTACAAGCGCCAGATGGCAATAGCGGTGTAGAAGTTGACAAATGAACCCAGATTGTTTAACTGTGGGTTCACGGCTTGCACCTATGACAGTTCGATCTTAATTTTCCTATGACTCCACCGCGAAACTTTCTGCACAGTGTCTCACGTACGCTATAACTCTTCTGACAGCGAACGTTAAATTTAAACTGCTGACTATCGCAAAACTGATTGTCTATGTTCCCAAATAACTGATGCTGTAATCTTTTAATCGCTAACTAAAAAGCGAGGAAGGAGGGCTAAAATGGCTGTTAAAGTTTTAATTAAACGAAAATGTCCGAAAAACAAGGAAAAGGAACTTTTTCGCAGCATCAAGGAGATTAGACGCCAGGTCCCCCAGCAACCGGGCTATATTTCAGGAGAATACTTAAAATCCATCGACGATACCAATGAAATAGTTGCCATCAGCTCCTGGTTCACCTTAGAAAGCTGGCAGGCCTGGTATGAAAGTGAGGAAAGAAAGAAAATTCAATCCAGGATAGATTCTATCCCGGGTGTCACCACCGACTACTTTATTTACAGGTATATAAAGACCCGCTAAGGAGCTCTGGCAATGATCAAGATTCATATAAGAAGAAACGTACCCGCAGACAAGGTTGATGATTTGAAGTTATTGATCAATCAATTACGGGGGGTGACCATGGGTACGCCGGGATATGTCGCCGGTGAAACCTTGAAACGGGTCGACCAACCCGCCGAAAGCCTGGTGGTCACCAAATGGCAATCAGAATTTTACTGGAATCAATGGCTGCAGAGCAAAGAACGTGCTGAAATTCAGGACAAAATTGATCAGTTGCTGGGGGAGGAGACAAGATACGAAATCTATGAATATGATTAGAAGAACTTCTGCGCAAGTCCAAAGAGCACCATTCCGACGATCACGGTTCCGCCCAGGGATTTGGTTAAAATGGCGAACACAAAAGTCGGGATGGCAACGATGAACTCGGGCCGCCAAAGGTCAACAGATCGGGCGGCGCTGTCGGTTACCAGTGCCGGTAGCAAGATCGCACTTAAGATTGCCGCCGGAATAAAATCCAGCCACTCAACCAGCCATGAAGGCAGACTTCGTTTGGTGAGATAAATGAGCGGCAGCCAGCGCGGCAAAAAAGTCACAAGCCCCATCCCCAAAATGACTGCCATATATTCTGTAGACACCATCCTATCGTTTTTCTCCAGAACCCAGCTTCTTTTTTAAAACCACACCGATGGCAGCAGCGGTCATCGAGGCGATAACGATGTATGAATTTCCCGGTATTAACATCGACAGGAATACGCCGATTATTCCGGCGATCACGGCCGTGAAGACATAAAGATAGCCTCTTAGTTGAAAAACCAGCAAACATATGAACATGGCGATAAGGGCATAATCAATACCAAAGGCATGGGCCGGAATAAATTGACCTCCAATGCCCCCGAGCACCGTGGTAATAATCCAGGCAAAATTGGCCGTGTAGTTGGTCACCAAAGCCGAATTTAAATCCCATTGGGAATCCCTGAATTTGAAAAGATTGACGGCAAAACTTTCATCGGTCACGCCATAGGCAAAAAAGGAAAGCTTTTTTCTGTCGGCATTTTTCAGAAAAACAGCAAGGGCCGAACTCATTAAAAAATGCCTTAAATTAACAATGAACGTGGTTGCAACGATTGAAAATAACGAAGCCCCGGCTGCCAGCATGGACACGGCGATAAACTGGGAACTGCCTGCAAAAACCAATATGGACATCAAGCCGATTTCCAGAAACGACAGCCCCGCCTTCTGGGCCAGCACGCCAAAGGCCAGACCGATAGGCATATATCCCAGACAAATGGGCCATGCGGCCGCCATGCCCCGGGAAACAAATTTATGGCTGTGGCCGGAGCCACTATCCTTTACTGAGTTCATCGCAATTGGGGGGATGTATTTGGGATGTTCTCTCCCGGGTTGATTATCCGGCATCTTTTTGCGCCACCGGATTTTTAAAGCTGCAGGGCATCAAAGCCACGCACTTGCCGCATATGTGTGTAGAATCAGGAAGATCAGCCAAATAATCCAGGGTTCGCCGGTTTTCAGTCAGCCGATCCCAGCAAAGCCGTCTTTCAAAGCCCTCCTCGCTGAGGGCCGCCACCGGACAGGCCTTGATACACTGGCCGCATTCTTTACCGGCTTTGAGCAGGCAGGCCTCATGGGTCTCAATCAGCGGATGGTCTCCCAGCTCCGCCTCGCTCACCAGGCTTCCCAGACGACCGGTACAACCCACCGGCGTAATCATCATATGGTGGATCCCGAAACGGCCAAGGCCTGCCAGATGGGCCAGGTGTTTGTGGGACCAGCGGGCCATCAGTTTGGTTTCATCAAAATTGTGGGTCGCGGGCGTCAACCCTGATTTAAATCCATGCCTTTTTAACAGGTCTCCCAGTGCCTCGGTCAGGCGTCCTATCAAATCGTTGGTCTGAACATATGCCAGGCCCCAGTTGCGGCAGGGCAGATCTCCTTTGCGATTTTCTTTTATCAGCTCTTTTTTAAACGGAATGTAAAAAACAATTACCGATTGTGCCCCCGGCAGAAGATCTTCTGGAAGCGCATGGTCATCGGCCGCAATCTGCGGCAGTTGATCAAAGCGTGAATCAGCAGGAGCAGTCACCAGCAACGGTGTCTGCCAACACCCGTCGCTACCCAGCCGATTCTGTTCCTCTGCCACATAGTTTTCAGCAAACTTTCTCAATCCATCAACCGTAATGTTGCTTGTCATATTCCAACCCAGGTCCTTTCAAGCCTCAGAGTTTCTTTCTCATTTCATTGGTGTCATTGAACCCATGGGATTCGTACAGGGATTTTCCTGATCGGGACGCATGCAGCGTCGCGTGGGTGATCCCTTTTTGCTTTGAATACGATAGCGCTTCTTTCAGGAGTTTTCCGCCGATTCCCTGCCGGCGGATATTTGGCTCCGTGTACATGATCATTCCTCTGGAGAAAAAAGGTGAATCATATTTTCGATAGTTCTTTCAGCCGCTGATTTCCTTTCTGTTTAATTCAACATCCCGATCGCTGCAAGGTTTAATTCATATTTCAAATTTCCTCATAAAAAATATTGGCACAATTTTTAACTTTGACTTCAAATTTCAAATTTTATATAGAAAAATCATCCTATCTCTTGCTCATTTCTGTTAATCAGCTTTTCATCATAGGAGCCCACCAATGAAATGCCCGAATTGCGGCCTAGAAAATCGTTCCGGGGCTAACTTTTGTGTTGAATGCGGCGACAAATTGGAATTCACCTGTGCCCAATGCCACCATCTCAATTTACCCGCAAGTAAATTTTGTGAAAAATGCGGATTTAAGCTGATCGAACCCATCGGGCAAATCTCCAGAGGGCTTTCTTATGAAGAAAAGTTAAAAAATATCCAAAAATATCTGCCTGAAGGCCTGCGAGAGAAAATCCTTGCGCAAAAAGACCGAATTGAAGGAGAGCGCAAACAGGTCACGGTATTGTTCGCTGATATGGAGGGATTTACGGGGCTGTTAGAAAAACTTGGTATCGAAGAGACTTACACTATCATGGATAAAATCTATGAAATTCTGATTCACAAGGTCCATGATTACGAAGGTGTGGTCAACGAAATGACCGGTGATGGAATTATGGCCCTTTTTGGTGCCCCGATTGCGCTGGAGGATGCACCTCAAAAAGCCGTTCGCACCGCTTATGCCATTCATAAGAAAATGGCCAAGTTCAGTGAGCGGATGAAACTAAAGAAGGGTCAAACCCTTCCCATAAAAATGCGAATCGGTATTCATACCGGTCCGGTGGTTGTTGGAACCCTCGGCAATGACCTTCGGATGGAGTTCAAGGCCGTCGGCGATACCGTGAATCTGGCTTCCCGGATGGAAGGACTGGCAGAACCTGGAACCACCTGTGTGTCGGAAGAGACTTTCAAGCTTACAGAGGGATTTTTCCGGTTTGAGGCGCTGGGGGAGAAAATGATCAAAGGCAAGGAAAAACCGGTCACGATTTATCGGTTTATTGCACCCAGCACACGCATAACAAGGTTTGATGTCAGCGCGGAGAGAGGACTAACTCCTTTTGTCGGCAGGCAACGGGAACTCGATCTGCTGCTGGAAGGATTTGAGCGGTCCATGGACGGACACGGTCAGGCTTTTTCTATTATAGCTGAAGCCGGTGTCGGCAAGTCCAGGCTTTTATATGAGTTCAGAAAAGCAGTAAGCAATGAAGATATTGCCTTTTTTGAAGGTAAATGTCTTTCGTATAGCAGAGGAGACGCTTTTCATCCGATCATCGACATTTTGAAATCCGCCTTTGGTATCAGGGAGGACGATGGCGATGTTGAAATTATAGCAAAAAGCTCAAAGGCCCTTAAATTTTTAGGCGCTGATGAAGCTTCGACCCTTCCATACCTACTGGAACTTTTATCCGTTAAAAACAGCGGAATAGACGCAATCCAGATGAGCCCGGAAGCCAAGAAAGAACGCACGATTGATGTCCTAAACAAAGTCGTACTGAAGTATTCCAAGTATCGTCCCTGGGTTATGGCCATCGAGGATCTGCACTGGATTGACAAAAGCTCTGAGGACAGCTTCAAATATCTGCTGGAAAATATATTGGACTCAAAAGTATTTTTAATATTCACCTACCGGCCCGAATTTGTTCCGGCCTGGGGCAGTCGACCCTATCAAAGCCGGATTAATTTAAACCGGCTTTCCAATCGTGAGACCCTAGTGATGGTGTCTCATCTGCTGGGAACGGAAAAACTTGACGAGAATCTTACAAACCTTATTCTGGAAAAAACCGAAGGGATTCCATTCTTTAGCGAGGAGTTTGTCCGATCCCTGATAGATCTCAAGATAGCGATAAAAAAGAACGGGGTTTATTGCCTGGCAAAAGATTTCCAGGATATGACGATCCCCTTAACGATTCAGGATATCATCATGGCCAGGGTGGATACCTTACCGAAGGGCGCCAAAGATTTGCTTCAGACCGGGGCCGTCATCGAAAGGGAATTCAGCTACAGGTTATTAAAGCGGGTAACCAGCCTTCAAAAACAGGTATTGCTCTCTCTGCTGTCCGTTTTAAAAGATTCAGAATTGCTTTATGAGAGAGAGAAATTTCCTGAAACAGTATACATATTCAAGCATGCCTTAACCCGTGAGGTCATCTACGAATCGATACTAACCAGCAGAAAAAAAATCCATCACGAACAGATCGGCGATGCTGTCGAGGAAATTTACCAAGATGAGATTGAAAAGCACTATGGTGTGTTGACCGAACATTATATTGCCTGTGAGAACAGCGAAAAGGGGGCTAAATATTCAAGATTGGCCGAAAGACAGGCTGAAAAGGCAGCTTTGCTGGCGGATGCCATTGACTATGCCCAAAAGAGAATCGGCTGCCTTGAAAAATTGCCTCAAACCGATATGGTGTTAAAAGAGATCATCGATGCCAGGACGGTGTTGGGGCTGTATTCTATCCAGAGTGGTTTTCATGCAGAGGCGAACAATGCCGTGGCACCCGTTGTTAAGTTGGCTGAAACCCTGGCATATAAGCACCGGCTTTCTCAAATATATACCATCATCGGATCCTATAAATATATGGTCGAAGAGGATTTTCCGGGGGCATTTAAAAACCTGGAAGAGGCCTTAAACATTTCAGGGGAATCAAATGATATGGTATCTAGCCTTTTTTCAAACTTTTGGTTGGCCGTCGTCAGATCGGTAAATTGTGAATTTGAGAAAGCCGGTGTTCACATGACCAGGGCCCTTGAAATCAACATGGCGGCCAACAGTCACTGGGGGGTTTCGATTATTAAAAGCAACCTGAGTTATTTTATTCATTATTTTAGAGGTCACGTCAAGAAAAGCCATCAAACCAGCAGTGAGGCCCTGGAAGGCGCCAACGAAAGCGGTGATATTTTCTCCAAAGCAATGGCCTCAGTCTGCCATGGTATTTCCTGCTATGGTCGCGGCTTTTTTGATAAGGCCATCTTGCATCTTACCGAAGGATGCAAATTTTGCGATAAAATTAGACTGATTATCTTTCATGGGCTGGCCCATTTTTTTCTGGGTGAGGCCTTTTTTGAAATTGGAAACTTTAAAGAATCCGAAAATAATTACAAACAGGCCATTGAGATTTTAGAACATAATCGTCTTATTCCATCCTGGAAAAATGTTTCCAAATCAGCCATTGCGAGGATAAAGGTTATCAATAACGAACCGGGTTTTGATTTAAATACTTTGGTCGGCTACGCGGATGTAAATAAAGCGAGAATTTGGGATGGTTGGATTCGTAGAAATATGGCAGAAATTCTATTAAATATCGATGATCAGCACCTGGACGTGGCTGAAAAATGGATTAATAAAGCGATTGAGGCCGACAGCAACAACGGCACGCTGCTGAATCTGGGAAGAACTTACGCCCTTTACGCTGAACTGCACAAGCGTAAAGGAAACGGGAATAACGCAATAGCCGTCTTAAACAAAGCCATTGAGGTATTCAAAGACTGCGGTTCCGATGGATTTTTGAAGCGGGCTGAAAAAAGACTGGCATCAATTGGCTGAAATAGATTTCCCCTCGGATTTTTGGTAAAGAACTTTCCGTTTGGAAAGATTGATCGGCAGGGTAAACCAGGTTGCCGCTTTTGATTTCCACAATCTTTGGGCAATGGATTTATAGGAATGGAATTCGCGGTGAAACCATTTGTTGCCGCTCTCCAATTCTTCTGCTGCCATATGCAGTGGGTGAAAAACCGCATGGTTGCCATTATATTTGGACCAATCAGTGTGGATAATCCTGTTTTCTTTGAACAATCGGTCGAAAAGAGGCATATTCGGATAGGGTACCAGAATTTTTGGGCCTAAATTGTCGATACCCAGCTCAATAGCTTTTTCCAGGGTTATTTCAAAAATATCCTTCCTGTCGTCATCAAAACCAAACATCATGCCGGCATAAACTGAAATCCCGTGATCGTGAAGCAATTTGATGCCTTCCTTATATTTTTCAACCACGTTATGTTTCTTGTTGCTGTTTTTCAAACTAAGAGAATTAAAGGATTCGAGGCCAAAAAAAAGACCAACACAGCCGCTTTTGGCCGCGGCCCGCACCAGTTCTTTATCCTCTGTAATCGTAAAGGTTAACTGGGCAACCCATTTTTTTTTCAGTGGCATCATCTCTTCAAACAGCCTTCTGGCCCATACAGGATTGCCAACCAGATTATCGTCCCAGAAAAGAAGCAGGCGGCGATGAAACGGCCCCCCTTCAACTTGCTCGATTTCCTCAACGACTTTTTTTACCGGAGGGGTTAAAAATTTTGGATAGATGGTATGGGTGGTACAGTAGGTGCAGCTATAAGGACAACCCCGGGTGGCCTGAAAAGTATTTAAAATGCTGTAGCCTTTGGGATTTAGCAAATCCCTTCTGGCGAAGGGGATGGTCGCCATATCAACATCCTGATTCGTTGTGTAAAATTTTTTTAAGCGACCTTTCTTAAAGTCATCCAGCAGTATGGGCCAGGTTAGGTCACCCTGACCGATCACCACCGAATCGAAGTGCATGGCGGTTTCATGGGGCATCAGGGTCGCATGCGGCCCCCCGCATACGATTGTTTTACCTCTTTTGCGAAACTCGTGTGCGAGTTTATAGGCCCGATAGGCCAGCGGTAGAACAAAGGTGGTGGCGACCAGATCCACTTCCTGGTCATAATCAATGGTTTCAAAGGCCTCATCGACGATGGAGACTTCAATATCCGGGGGAGTGTAGGCTGCCAGCAAGGGAAGGGTCAGGGGTGCAGGGCTCATCAACTTCAGGTTATCGGTTCGCTTGTTGAGATAAACAAGTAGAACTTTCATCGGCCACGTACTGATGAATGCTTAAAGATTGACTATCAGTTACCTGCTGATTAAGCTATAAACCCCGGATGACTACTAATGAATAATATCACTGCTGCTGTCAAGCAAAATATAAACCCTTCTTTAGGCTTAAGATCATTCGGCTGGATTGAAATTCGGCGATGGTTAGGAAGGAAATTAGAATAATGCTTGACATTGCTTGGTATCATATATGAAAAAACAAAGTAGCATACTGGAAAATTCAGCCGGTTAACGAAAGGAGGTGTTGCATTCGATTTGTTAAAAGAGCTATTGCCCGTCACGGCGATGCGGGAAAATTTTGGCTTAAACTACAAAAAAGGGGGTTAACATGAAGTCAAGAAAAACTTTATTATTCATAGGCATCACTCTGGCCGTCGCCTTTTCATTTCTGTTTATCCAAGCCGAAACTTCCTTAGCCAAATCCATGACCTTAAAAGTCTCTCATCAATTTGCAAAAGGCGATGTCCGGGATCAGATGGGTCGCGTGTTTGGCGAAATGGTCACCAAACGGACCAATGGTGAAATTCAATTCCGCCACTACCCTGCCAAATCACTTTATAAGCCGAAAGAACAATGGGATGCCATGCGCAAAGGCGCACTGGATATGTCTTGCTTCCCGCTGGATTATGCCTCCGGCAAGGTGCCCCAGCTGTCCGTCACCTTAATGCCCTGTTCGGTGGCCAACATCCAACAGGGACTCACCTGGCGAAACAAGCCGATCGGGAAAAAAGTGGACGCCCTGATGCAGGCCAACGGTGTTCGCAACCTTGTATGGGCCTGGTTTGACGGCGGCCTGGGCAGCAAAATAAGGCAAATAAAAGTGCCCGCCGATGTTAAAGGAACTAAACTGCGGGCCGCCGGCAAAAAGTTTGAATTTATGATGGGAGCAGCCGGAGCATCGATTACCAGCATGCCGTCTTCGGAAACCTACCATGCCCTGTCCACCGGTGTCCTGGACACCATGCTGACATCCTCTGCTTCATTTGTCTCCTATCGGCTCTATGAGGTGCTCAAATACATTAATGCACCCAGAGACTACTCCAGCTGGTACATGGCCGAAAATTTGGTCATCTCCGAAAAAACCTGGCACCGGATGTGCCCATGTCCCACGTTTTGATAGGCGTTATCTTGTTTGTAATGATTGAAGCCCTAGTCATCGTCTGTGTGTGCATCTGGCCGGAGCTGGCGTTGTGGCTGCCGAACAAGATGATCGGCTAAAAGTGGTTTTAAATCCCCATCTTAGGCCCAATTTCTGCGTTGTATCTCGAATTGAAATGCTCACGTACTTGCGTGTACGCTCCGCTTTCAATCCGAGATAAGCCTTGAACTTGAACCTAATCTGAGAATTAAAAACCACTTTTAACGATAAAATATGTCTTTTGGTGGAGACGAAAATGAGTAATAAATCACTTACGGAATGCTTTACCAATTCCTTTTTGACCCGCAAAGATGAGCCGGCTATTACTTTTCTGAGAGATGGCCGGGCGGAAACAGAAATTTCTTATTTTGAACTGGAGCGTGATGCCTGCCGGATGGCCAACACGTTGCGGGAGCTGGGCGTGGAAAAGGGTGACCGCGTCATCCTTTTCATTCCCAAATCTTTAATATTCGTGGCAGCTCATCTGGCATTGCAAAAAATTGGTGCCATCGCCGTACCTTTGAATTCCGGCTTTAAACAATCAGAAATGCAATACCTGCTGGGAGATGCACAGGCAAAGTTGATTTTGCTTGATCCTGATAAACAGTCATTCATCGCGGAAATAACGCCCAACCTCACTACCCTTGTTATTGACAGCCGAAAGCCCTACCAGGATATCGAAACATTCACCACTGCTTCTGAAGATTTCACGCCGGTTAAAATCGGCCCGGATGATCCCGGGCTCATCATATACACCTCGGGAACTACGGGTAAACCGAAAGGGGCCGTATTAACATCCCAGAACCTGGTACATGATGCTCGCAATATCATCAATATCTGGGAACTCACTGACACAGACGTCATCTGCCATGCCCTGCCGCTTTTCCATGTGCACGGACTTTGTTTCGCCCTGCACACGTCGCTGCTGGCAGGCGCCCACGCGCTGTTGCTGGATCAATTTTCTCCGGCAACGGTAATTGATACTTTGAGCAAACAGGACGGGCCCGATATCTGCACCGTATTTATGGCCGTTCCGGCCATGTATGCCAAATTGATGGACCACGTCGGTGACAAAAAAATTGATTTCCCCCACATGCGGTTATGGACCTCAGGGTCGGCACCTCTTCTGGCCCAGGACTTTGAGCGCATCCATAAGCTTTTCGGCAAAGAACCGGTGGAACGGGAAGGAATGTCTGAAACCGGGATGAATTTTTCCAATCCGCTGAGGGGCAGAAGAAAACCGGGATCCATCGGCATCCCCTTGCCGGGGCTGGAGGTGCGCATTGTCGATCCCGCAACCAGTACTGATGTAAAACCCGGTCAAACCGGCGAAATCTGGTTGAAAGGACCCGCCGTCACCCCGGGCTACTGGCAAAAGCCTGAAGAAACCGCCAAAACTTTTGAGCAGGGCTGGTTTAAAACCGGAGATCTGGGAAACATCGATGAAGACGGGTACTACTATCTTACCGATCGCATCAAGCACATTATCATCTCTGGTGGTGAAAATATTTCTCCCAAAGAAATAGAAAACGTCATCAATCAGATGGAGGGTATCGCGGAATCATCGGTGGTCGGCCTTGTCGAAAAAAAATGGGGGGAAAAGGTAGCGGCTGCTGTGGTCAAAAAACCTGAGGCTGACGTTTCCGCCGGCGAGGTTCAAGCCTATTGCAAAAAGCACCTTCACGACTGGAAATGCCCCAAGGAGATTGCTTTTGTGGATAAGCTGCCGCGGAACACCATGGGCAAAGTGTTAAAAGAAGAAGTTAAAACGCTCTTTTAAAGCGGTCAACTCCATGACACAAAAACTTAAATCAATAATTCAGACTTTAATCTTTAACTATTTAGTATTATTCAATTTGTCGTCAAAAAATGGGCCGGGCTGAAAGTGGTGTTATTCCGCTTGATTAATGAAGAAAAATTTCTTATAAACCTCTTTTATACAACATATTGTATTTCAAGCAATAAAAAGTACAAATTATAGTATAGCGGATAGACTGCTACAAGGCAGGCGCTGCCAGCCATATATTGCCATAGAGAAATTCGAAATAGCATTCTGGACAAGGGAGAATTTATGAGTTTAAACCCACCGCGAAGTATTAGAGAGCAGCGCTATAGATGCGACGTGGATATTATGCATGATATTGTCATACCTGATATCCATTATGACGGTATTATTCATAATTTAAGCAGTGGAGGAATATATTTCGAATCTAATGAAGAAATTTTACCAGACGATGAAATTTCCGTAACGGTTAGGAGGCTAAACAAAGAGGAAATAACGTTTGACGTCTACATTATTTGGAGAAAAGATCTTGTTAACTCATCTTTTCGCTTCGGTTATGGAGCTAAATCGATCAACCCCAAAGAGTCTATAGTACAAATCTGTGACCAGGAAATTAATCGGAAAAATGAGATCGAAGATGAACGGGAGTATCAGAGAATAATTTACGATAATCAGATTCGCCTTAAGTATCAAAATCAAAAGTATCCTGGGCGGATTAGAGATATCAGCCGCGGCGGAGCCTTTATTGAAACTAATTTGATCTTTCCCACCGGAAAAAATATTATTCTAATCATACCTGGGGAAGAGACCCGCAAGAATTTTCGGCTGAGAGGATGGATTGTGCGTAGGAATAATCTAGGATTCGGAATCAAGTTTATTTGACGATCTCACCCGGAAAGAGGATATGACATTGACCGCCGCAAGGCCCGGATCGCAGAAATAGCAAACCAGAATCGCAGTTCTCATATTCATCTTCAGAAGCGCGCCATTTACGATCGAACGGCAATGGCAACACCGGCAGCAACCATTACGCTGCCAGCGGCCCGGTTAAGTCGCCGCACTGAGCGCTTATTGGTAAACAATTTGCGAGCGCGGCTGGCCAAATAGGCATAAGTTCCCAGGACACCAACCAGAACAGCGGTAATGATGGCAACCACAATTGCCAGATCAAAAACTGTAAGGGTAGACAAGTCAAGGAAGGTCGGCAAAAAGCCGCAATAAAAAAGAATTACTTTGGGGTTGGACAATGTAATAACAAGACCGCTGAAAAAATTTGCCCACTGTGAACGGGAGTCGGAATCCTGAGTTCCGGAGACAGGCTCCGGGTCCTTCAGCCATATTTTAATACCCAGCCAGACCAAATAGGCGCCGCCGCAGATTTTGACGATAAAAAACATATTCCCCAGAACCCGGGCCACCACAGAGAGCCCGAAGGCGGCAAACAGCAGATAAATAATGTCTCCCAAAACAATACCGCATATAACGGCCAGGGCCGATCTGAAGCCGGAAGCCAACGCCCTGGCAACCGTTGCAAAAACTCCGGGTCCCGGGCTGGCCGCCAGAATAAGCATGGCCACTGAAAACCCAATGGCTGAGTATATCGTCAAATTCTTATCCTTTACTTTGAAACCACTTCTATCAATACCCTTCTCAAAATAGCAAGACTATGGGGTCAGTTTAAGTTCCTGTCCAGGGAAAATCGTTGCATTCGGCTCAAGGTTGTTATAGTCGCGCAGTTGCTCAATGGATAATCCATATTGCTGACTGATTTTGTACAGGGAATCACCCGACTGGATTTTGTGTATTTTCGATTCTATGTCTTTTTGCTCCTTCTGCAGGGGTAGTGGGGTTTTTGCAGATGGCGTTTTTTGTGTAGCCATCGTATTTTTGTCGCGCTCCATTTCTTGGATAGCTTGATCTAATGCTGAGGCGATGCGGGTTTTGAGTGCGGTGAATTCGGTTTCGAGTCGGTCAAGTCTTTTCTCTATGGCCAATACCTGCTTTTTATCCACTAAATCTTGGCTCTGAGAAAAGACAACGGCGAAAAGGATAACGAAAATTAAAAACACCATTGCAGCAATTATTAATAACTTCGAAAACACTTTGCGGTACACTTCATCGGCAGTTGCATCGGTATCATTTTCGTAACGGTCAATTTCATCTTCTTTATTATAGCTGTCATGCCAACTGAAATCTTTATCAGGCATATATTCTGGGTTACTCATTCTGTCTCCTCAAACACGATATGACGTGTTGCTGTTTGAATTTATCCTGTGGCTATTTGTGATCTGGTCTCTGTTATAGGCATCGGCATAGGCAGGCGGTTGTCAGGCAGATAGGAGCACCTGATCGCCAAATCTTTCTGTGAGTGCAAATGATAGGCTGTCTACAGCCTTTTGGCCGGTAAACTCTACCATCAATTCGCCTTTTTCACCCAGTACAAGCTTACCATGGGCTTCAACCGTATCCAGGACATCCGAAGGTTCGACGGTCCACCAGCCGCGGGTACGCATAAGCAGCTCCCGACCCTTGAATCTCCTCGGCGTGACGAGATCAATGGTGCGAAACCGGGCGTCCCACCCGATTTGTGCTGGGGATTTTAAAACAGGACTTACCGGATCATGATAAATACGACAGCGGCCGAATAAACGCAAACGGATCATTTAAAAACCTCATGAATTAGTCTCTCTAGATCTTTTTCTATGGCTAATAGGCTTTCGGGGATTTTAATTTTCTCCGAGCCGATGACCCTCACAAGGCAATGGGCATAGACCGCCGGCGCCATTTTTTCATCCATGCGGACCCCCTTCCGGCTCGCCTGACCCCATGCTCGCTCATATTCGGCCAGTGCCTGTTCCAGCCAGCCCCTGATTCGATGGTCAAAAGGGGAAATATTCAGCTGGTCAAGGAGATCATCCAAAGATTTTTCCATGGCTCTAAAGACCCTTCTCATGGCCTTTATCGAAGGATCACGGCCCCATTCATCCATAACTTTTTCCCAATCTGATCTTTATTATTTAGCTATCAAATATTTTTCGAAAATGTGTAAGTTTTTTTATTCTTTTTTGTCAATTTGAATAACTTATTGCTTAAGATTTTTTCTCTTATTTCCCTGTCTCCCATGTGATGGTCGCTAAAGGAGAAAATCCCATCTGCTTCTAATATTCGGCTTATTTCCTGCAGGACATCGTCAGGGTTGTCTAAATCGTGGAAAGTGTCATATAAAAGTACAACGTCGACCGTTTGATCCGGCAATCCCGTATCACAGCTGGAATGAATGGTTTTCACATTATCCAGCTTGTTCTTTAAAGCTATCTTTTGAACAGATTGAATTGCTGACGGGTGTAAATCAATCGCATATATTGCACCCGTGCCACCGGTCAGAGATGACAGCGGCAAGATGTAACTGCCTGGACCGCACCCGTAGTCAAGAACCGTGTTTCCCGGTTTTATGCCGACTTCATTGAGAACATTGATTCTTGGCGAAATGAAATCCCGAATGCTAAACGCAAGACCCATTAGCTTAAAGCCTAGCAAACTATCTTTTTTTTCCATAGCCGGTATCCATTATATGAATTTACCCGATTATTTTGAAAAACTTGCGCTATCCAATTTTGTTGGGGTTGCTAAAACAACAGACGTTTCGATTTGCCGCTCCGGAATTGACCAGTACTTGCGAAGAAGCTGTCCCTTTTCTTCCTCTGAAACGAGATAATATCCATGCTTGCGGTAAAATGAGATGGCCCATGAAGCATCCTTCCAGGTTCCGATCAGGATAGGTTTATCCGTCAAGCCCTCCAGATATCTGAGCAATTTTTCACCAACTCCCTGCCTTCGAAACTGCGACCGAACATAGGCATGCCGAATAAGGGATACCTCCCCTTTATCCTGGATTCCCATTACGCCAGCCAGGCAGCCTTCTTGCTCAAAACCCCAGAAAACCACACCGTCTTGGATTTCGTGACGGATCTCTTCAGCGGACATGTAAGGTTCGTGCCATCTATCATCTGGAATTACGCCCTTATAAGCTACGGCAGCATCGTTAATAATCTCGAATATTACATCGATATCTGATTCTATGCACCTAAGTATCATATTGCAAAATTAAAGTTTGGCGCCTAATCCCTCATTGCCAACAGAAGATATTTTTAGTCTTCCACGCAGTAGGTTTCACCGATATCCAATGGGATCAACTTGATATCTGATCTTGTTTCTAATTCGTCTGCGAGCTTTCGAGGATCCGCCTCGAATCGGTGCATAGGAATCAAAAGCTTAGGGTTAATCGCAATGGCTGCCTCCACTGCTTCGTCAATATCCATCGTAAAGGAATGTATTACTTTAAAAACTATCCTATTTTCGGCCTAAGACAAAAGGCAGGGCACTCAGGACTAGCCCGATAAGAATGATAAAAAGCGTGCCGTCTACGAAATAAGAGTATCCCATTAGTCCGATGCCGCAAATGACCATTATGAGCTGTTGGCTCTTTTTCCCATAAGTCATATACCCAAGCCCGATGATGCTGAAAACGACCATCGCAATAACACTGCCTTTATTGGTCCCCCCCGTAAGTTCACCAACAATTCCGACATCACCGCTTAGTTCTTTGGCAGCTGCTCGCAAGTCCTTATTATTTGGGCTTTGCACAGAGCTGTTTGAACTTTTATTGATGACGGGGTAGGGTTTGGGCCGGTAAGTAGTAAATCCATAAAAGACAAGTATGGCAGCGGCTATTACCAGAATCAGGGCAGGCAATCCAATCTGTTTGAAGTTGAATGCCATTGAACTTCGGGCTGACTTCCGGTGCTCTCTGAAATCAAGTCCGCAGTACTCGCAATGGGGAGATTGGTCCTGTTCGAGGTTACATCTGGGGCATTTTATCATTGCGCTTGTTTCTTATGATTCCAGCACAAAGTGCGATTGACGTATCATCTAGTTTTCACTTTGGCCTTTATAATAAAAGTCAATTAAGGCGTTCTTTTTAGGCATTAGTCGCCGTGCCTTCGTATCAAATTTACGGTGGGTCGACATCAAGTCGATGCAGGCATTCCATCCGGATTTAAGCAGCACGCAGCTGTCGTTTCCTGAAAAAACCAACTTATCCCTGCCGACTTTTTGAATGGTCCGATCCCAGCGATCACCAATCCGGGACCCCTCAGGTGTCTTAAATTTTTAATCTGAGGTCTGAATGTACCGGATGTAAATCTCATAGAAAATACCCCATAGAATTTTTTCATTTCTACTATTTTGACATGATCAGAGGATAAGGTCAAATCTGGGGAAGTGATAAGAAATGCCGCATTTGTCTATAAGCATTTTAAGTTTTATAGCAAATTTGTGAGGTTACATCAGATCACCGCAAATTTTATGAGGGTCTGGGTTCTGGGGATCAACGGGCAATCCTGAACAACTCCCTTAATCTTTTAGGTAGGCGAAGTTATCCGCGAAGTTATTGGACAGCCCCATGCTGTCCAAAATCTGGGAAATCTGGCCTCTGTGGTGGGTTTGGTGCAAAAACAGAAATTCAAAGGCCGTCCCCGCTGTGGCGTGTTGGCGGTTTCCTTTTGAGTCTTGATATTCGAAGATCTCGTCGTAACGTGAGACGGGAAACTCCACAAACCAGGCGCGAATTCTCTCATCAACGATTCTCCTGTCTTCCCGCAGGCCGGCGAAGTTGTCATGGAGGTCGTGGTCCCAGGAAAGATTGGGCGGGTCTAATCGGGGGTCAGTCAATACGGGTGACTCGGGCGAAAGCGCCCGGTATCGTTTGAGCCAGTTGAGATCGCAAATTATGAGATGGTTCAGGATTCCGTGGATGGACCCGAACCACGAACCGGCTTCTCGCTTGCGAGCCCTGCCCGTGAGCACTGAAAGGACCTCATACATCTCTCGATTGACCCGCTCGTTGTAACGGGCCAGATTTAGAAACGACTGTTTGATATCGTGTGCCATGACCGCAAGCTGCTCGATTCTTTATATGGTTTTTAAGGCTGGTTAACGTGTATTTGGGTTTATAGCGGATCAGAGATCCGGGGCTTCTATTTCTTGTCTTTAGAAGCGTTGTTTTGGTCATCATCCCGACGACGGTCTTTTCCGTCTCTTCGTTCCGGCAGATGGTGAGTGTACGAGAATTGCCTTCTATCGATTCCAATTCGTCTGTTTTCCTTGTCGCTGGAACGGGTGTCTTCTATGGAAGCGATCATTTCGAGGGTCTCTCACTTAATCTGATGCTAGTTTTATCTCAGTCGGCTGAAACTTGTACAATCTTACGAATGATAATACCGAACTCCTGTTTCAGCAAGTACGGATCAATATATTTGATTTTTTAGACATTTTCAGGGATAAAACACGCATGGTCATATAGTGGTTATAAAAAAACGTTCCGGTATTCTAACCTTTTTTTCTACAACCGCTCATACCACAACTCCTTATTGCGGAATATTATTATGGCAGGCGGTACTAAAAGCAATTCAAAAATAATCACCACGACGTGCTCATATGACTGCGGGGGACGATGCCTATTGAAGGTGTATATAGCCGATGGCAGAATTACCCGAATCGGAACGGAAATTCAGCGGGGGCCCGGGTTAAAGGCCTGCACCCGAGGGCTTTCCCAGATGGATGTGGTGTATTCACCGGAGCGGTTAACCCGGCCCTTAAAAAGAATCGGCGAACGGGGCAGCGGCCGGTTTGAACCGATCTCGTGGGAGCAGGCCCTGGAAAGGGTGGTCTGTGAGATTAAAAGAATTAAAGATACATACGGAGGCAATTCCATTTTTCTGATGGATTATTCCGGAAACGAAGCTGCCCTGCACGGCACCGGCGTTGCCGCCCGAAGATTTTTTAACTTAAATGGCGGCTGCAGCGTCATCAGCGGTAACACCTCCATGGAAGCCGCTATTTTTGCATCGCGCAGCACACTGGGCACAACATTTACCGGTAACACCCGCGATAATCTACGCCATTCCAAATTGATAATAATGTGGGGCTGGGACCCGCTGATCTCCCGTTTTGGTCCGGATACGGTGTCCCATCTAACCCTGGCCAAAAAGGCCGGTGCAAAAATAATTTGCGTGGATCCGCGCTTCAATCCATCGGCCAGGGCGCTGGCGGAAAAGTGGATAACCGTCAAACCGGGCACCGACACCGCCATGCTGATCGCCATGGCCCAGGTGATGATTGACGAAGACCTTTATGACCATGATTTTATTGAAACCTATACAGAAGGCTTTGAAATCTTTAAAGATTATGCGATGGGTAATGAAGACGGGGTGCCCAAAACACCCCAATGGGCGGAAAAAATCACCGGTGCGCCAGAAGACGATATCAGAATGCTCGCCAGGCAATATGCAACCAGCAAGCCGGCTGCCCTGTGGGCTAGTTGGGCGCCCGGCCGCAGTGCCGCCGGTGAGCAATACCACCGGGCGGCCATTACCCTGGCCGCCATGACCGGCAACATCGGCATCCGGGGCGGGAATGTGGCCGGCGGCGCCGGACGCATGCAGCTGGGGGCACTGGTAACCTCATTTGGTGTCCCTGAAAGACCGAATCCCCAAATTCATATGAGCGCAATCTACGATGCCCTGCTGACCGGCAAAAGCGGTGGCTACCCCGCCGATATCAAGCTGGTTTATATTGTGGGATGCAATCTTTTAAATCAGTTTTCAAACGTCAACAAGGGGGTAAGGGCCTTAAAGGTCCCCGAATTTATTGTCGTTCACGAGCTGTTTATGACCCCGACGGCCCGTTATGCGGATATGATTCTACCGGTAACACACTTTCTGGAAGAAGAAGATATTGGAACGCCCTGGACCGGCGGCCCCTACAATATCTACATGAACCGGGTCATTGACCCCTTGCCCGAAACCCGCTCGGATCTGGCAATCTTTTCAATGCTGGCAAAGCGGTTGGGCGTGGAGGGTTACAATCCAAAATCGGTCCAGGAATATCTTAAAGAAATGGTGGCAAATACACCGGGGCTTCCGGATAAAAAATTCCAACACCAGGACGCCCACCGCATAAAACTCGACGAACCCTGGGTAGCTTTTCGCAGCCAGATAGAAGACCCGCAAAATCACCCCTTTGCAACCCCATCAGGCAAGATCGAAATATACAGTCAGAAAATCGCCAAGCTGAACAATGCCCTGCTTCCTCCCATTCCCAAATATATCGATCCCTGGGAAGGCCCGCATGATTCACTGGCTGAAAAGTTCCCCCTTCAGTTGATCAGCCCCCACGCCAAAGCACGGGTCAACTCCCAGTTTGATAACATTCCCCGTTTAAAGAAAAAATGCGACGATAAAATCTGGATAAATACCGACGATGCCCGTCATCGCAATATTTCCGACGGCGACCATGTGATCGTCTATAATGATCGCGGGAAACTGCGGTCGGTTGCAAAGGTCACCGGCCGCATTATGCCCGGTGTGGCCAGCCTGGACGCCGGTGCCTGGTACAAACCTGATTTCGCAGGTATTGATGATGGCGGCTGCGTGAATGTGCTTACCAGAGATAAGAGTTCACCCTGCGGCGCCTTTGCCTGCAACAGCTGCCTGGTGCAGATCGAACCGGATATTTGATTTGTGATTCAGCGTCTAATGCTTACAATGCGCATATGAGGTTCATTCAAATCTAAGCTTAATGTATTTAAAGGATGGGATTAGAAATAATCTCTGGGTAAATGCCATGAAAAAATCAAGGGTAGTCCTTATCGTCACTGCAGGTCTGTTGGTGGTAGCTTTGATAATCATTGGGCTGCTGCCGGCCATTGTGTCCAGCGACATGATGAAACCGTTTGTGATCCAGAAGCTAAACCAGCAATTGCCAGGTCAGCTGCAGCTGGAATCATGGTCCGTTAGCTGGTTTGGCGGTATCGAAAGTCTGGGAATTGTCTATGACAACCGAACGGATGGCCTTCTCGCCCGGGTATCTGAAATAAAAACCGAAAAAGGACTTCTGGGCCTGATTTTGGCCGGGGGCGAACTGGGTGATGTTGAGATATTTGATCCTGCGGTGGTTTTTTTCCTTTCAGATAAGGCCGAAGCCCGGGATTCACAAAAGACCCTGCCGGCCGCCCCGTCACCGGAATCAATACCCGCCGGAAAAGACGATACCCTCATCCCCGCTTTTTATGGTAAATTAAAAATCACCAACGGTTCCATATTGACCGCCACGGCAGACGGCAACGAAAAAATAGTAGCCAAAAACCTGGACCTGATACTAAAGGCACCCGGCCCACAAACCCCGATAACCTACCGTTTTTCTACAGAATCCGGCGATAGCAGCGGTCGTGCTTCCGGGGAGGGCTCCCTGGTGTTGCCAGCAGATGATCCGCTGAATATGCAAAAAATTCAATCGGACTCAAAACTAAATGTCGAAAATTGGGAGCTGGAAGACATATTTGCCATTATCGCAACCCGGGCCGGCTTCCCGTCGGCTAAAGGGCGCTTGAACGCCAGTGTGTCGTTAACCGGCAGCAATGCGGAAAGTCTTAAAATGGTCGCCCAGATGGCCATGCAAAAGCTTCAGCTGCAGGGCGGCCCGCTGGGACCTGATACCCCGGTGATCAATGATATTGAGATCAACCTCGATGCCACCGGAAATAACAGCTCGTTATCATTAAATAACCTGGCATTTCGCTCTTCGCTGGCCGATGGTTCGGCCAGAGGGATAGTTGACGACGAGGATCAAAAGCATCTTTTCGGCAAGACAGATATTGATCTGGCCGAAGTGTTCACCCAGTTTCCCACAACCCTTAAACTGCGTGAAGGTACGGAAATAACCAAAGGCAAGATGGCGCTTTCCGCCAATATAGAAACCGCCAGGGAAGGGGTCTCCTTTGACGGTGACGCCCGTATCGATCAACTGCAGGGAATCAGCGCCGGCAAAAAAGTCTCCTGGAATAAACCGGTGACAGTACACGCCCGGGGGGAAATGCGCGGGAAGGAATTACAGCTGGAAAATTTATCCCTGCGTTCTTCTTTTTTAGAGGCCGACGGCCGGGGCGACATGCGCAATATGCGGGTTGACCTTTCGGCCGATCTGAAAGCTGCTCTGGCTGAATTAAGAAAATTTATTGAGATTAAACAATGGGACGGCGGCGGCAAGCTTAAGCTTAACCTTAATCTAAAGGCAAAAACGGAGAATCTGAATCACGCCACTTTGAAATTAAATATTGATGACTTTGTGCTAACCCGCAATCAGCTTCCCATCCTGGCCAAACAGACCATCCGTGCGGATGGATCCGCCGATGTCGAGATGGCTGATGCTATGGTTAACAGCAAGTTACTCCAACCGACATTGACTATTCAGTCCTCGGTTGCCTCGGGAACAGTTACGGCACAACAGGTGGAAGGCACCGCCTCGAATTCTTTTCCGAATGTAACGGATTTGAAACTGGATGGAAATATCAACCTGCAGCAGCTGTCATCCCTGCTAAAGAACCTGGGTATTCTCTCTGCCCAAACCCTGCTGGCAGGTCAATCAACCATTAAAACCGGGGGGAATTTAAAAGAGGGCCGGCTGGCGCTTGATAATACCCTGATTGACACTAAAAAATTTGTTTACCAGCAGGAGAATAAGAGCCTCCGGGAGAGCCGGGTCATCCTCACCACCAAAGGGCAGATCGATCTAAATAACCGATCCCTGCTGCTAGCCCCCGTTGATATCGACGGCCAGGCCGGTAAGGTCCACATCCCGCAGCTGGCTATTGGGGATTGGACCAATGCTACAAAAAATATGAAAGTTAACGGCCAGGCCGACCTGGACCTGAATCAATTGGCCCAGGGCTACGGCGATTTTATTCAGCTTCCCGAAAAAACTCAACTTCTCGGTGATGGGCGCTTTGATTTTGATATGGATTTTTCCAACCCCAAAGAACAGTTTTTAAAAATTCAGGGAAATGTGGCGCCCTTCAAGCTGGTATCTACAACCCTGCCGACCATCTCCGAGAAAATAGTCACCTTAAATGCGAATGTGACCCGTAGCCCGGACGGCAGGAATATGACCATCACCAATCTCGAATTGAATTCAAATTCCCTGTCGCTGAACGCCACCGGGACCTTGAACCAGGTCGGAAAAAATAAGGTCCTGGAGGCCAAAGGAACCATGAAACCGGATTTGAAGCTGGTGTCCGATTACTTAAAAAAATCAGGACAATCCCAGGTGGCTTTTTCGGGAAAGAAAGCAACCCCTTTTACCATCAAACTGGTTTCTAAGGGAGACCGCTGGGAGGACCCGCTCAAACACCTGGATTTTTCCGGTGCGGTTCATGTAACGTCCATTGAAGCCTATGGTCTGAAATTAGCCCCGAATGACGTGCCGATCCGGGTCGCCGGGGCATCCGCCGGGGCCAAAATTGAATCCCCGGCCAACGGCGGTCAATTGGACTTTCAGCCCACCGTCGACATGCGGACGGAACCGTATATAATCTCCTTTAAAGAAAATATTGACATTTTAAAGGATGTCCAGGTTACCCAGGGCTTGATCGATGGGTTGTTGGCCGCGATTCATCCGCTGTTTAAAGACTCGGTCCTTCCGGAAGGCTTGCTGGGCCTGAATATGAAAAATTTTCGCTGGCCTCTGTCAGAAAAAGAAAGGAACCGGGCAACCTTTGCCGGAACATTGAAGTTAAACGGGGTGCGGCTTAATTCCACGCCTTTTTTGGCCGGGCTTCTGAAAATGATGGGTATTAGCGAACGGCAGTTAAGTATGGCTGATCAGGACATAGATTTTGAGGCTAAAAACGGCCGGATCTCCCTGTCTCCCATGACGCTGGATGCCGAAGGCTATCAACTGAAAATGCACGGATCCGTCGGCTTTGACGAAACCCTGGATTTTGTCGCCCAAATTCCGGTCACCAAAAAAATGGTCGGCAAAGATGCCTATCAATTCCTGCAGGGGACGACCCTCAACGTTCCGATCCGAGGTACGTCATCCAAGCCCCTCATAGACCAAACCGCATTCCAGCAGGCCACCGGCGACCTGATACAGCAAGCCCTGAAAAAAAACCTTGAAAAAGGCGCCCAAAACCTTTTGAAAAATCTTTTTAATAAAAGTGAGTAACTCTCAACTAAATTACTACGGCGACCTCACGCCCCCCATGGCTACCGGTCCCCATAGAAACGGGGAGTTGGGAATTACGCTGATCTGGTTATTATCACCGAATTTCAACGTGGTTTCACGTATCGCCGTATATAAAACGCCGACTTTATTTCCATTGGGATCCAGAATGTCGGCACCGAATTTATCGTAACCGTAATCCTCCCAGACCCAGCGGGTTATATTTTTAAACTCCGATGTGTCCGCACTTACTTCCTTCCACATCTTCGAATTCATTTCATATTTTGGTTCAATACCAAAAATCACATAGGGTCGGGTATCAAACCCGTAATAAAAATACTTATATTCTGCCGGAACCTGGTTGGTTTCAAAGGCCTGCTTAACCGCTGTATCGCGTTTGTAGCTTCCGTATTTGCCGGAACAACCGGCAACCAGGGCCAGAATACTAATTCCCAACATGCCCGCCCATAAGATTTTGATATTATTTATTTTTATAATATTCATAGTCCCTCACATTATAAAAAATCGTCCCGAAAAGTGCCAGTCTGACCCCTTTCTTGGAAATGGTTTCATAACTCCCTTTTTTCAACCTCGGCAAGACGCGTGCGTCAGAGGCCAGAAGTCCGCCTTATTAACTGACATCGATGGTGCCCTTATACCGGGAATAGACTGTTCTAAACTTATTCTAGTGTAAAACCTGTGTGACTAAAGTCAAGGGCCGGGACACTTCTCACTGAATCAACTGACTGCTTTGCTTGGTGGGCAAGCCTCAATCGTGTAGGAAGTAAATTACCCAAAGGTTGACAAATATTTTTCACAATTATAACCGGTTGTGAGGCAGTGGCTAATCCTAACTATCTGTTATTTCTTCAAAAATGTATATACTTTAAAATTTTGCATAGATTTTGCACTGCCAGTTTAGAATAAATCAGGAACTGAAAATTATGCTTTCCACACTAAATCAATTTTTGAGTGTCAAAAAAGAGGCTGCCCTGCGTGATCGCAGCGAGAAATCATCCAGATATGATATCATCGGTAGGCTTTATTTTCTGTTAGACAAACTGGCAGAGGAACAAAAGCTTATTTTGTTGCAGCAATTATTGGGGGACAAAACCGTCGACCATATACTCAAACTCATCGTAGACTTGCCAGACAATCAGCGCCTGGTCCTCATGAAACAACTGGAGGAAATCACCTCCAGGGCGCCGAATGCCGACAAAAGAAAATACGTTCGCAAGGACTGCCTGATCAACGCCAGAATCAGCATTGCCAATCGGGTCTCAGACTGCTTCATACTGGATATCAACGCCTATGGTGCATTTGTCGACAGCAGTGAGGGGTTGTCGGGTCAATCCTCAAAACTGGTGTTTTTCTTGCCGCACACTCGAAACCGGATCATCTTATCAGGAGAAGTTGTCTGGAGTGACAGCCATGGATCTGGGATTAAGTTCAATCGCTTAACCCCAAAGCAACGAGAAGACATCCAGTTGTTTACAAGCAACAAACCGCGGGTATATGAAATAACAAGTTGAACCGGTTAATGGCGGTTAACCAAAAAGGCAGAGCCTCGTTAGAGGCCCTGCCTGATATATTTTCCGCCGGGCGGATGGTGGTTTATACTATGACCTATGCCAACGAAACTCTGCCTTTAAGAACTTTACAACCTGCATGAGGCATTGGCCGAGCTGATACATTTATTTATAAAGTAGGCAACTGCTATAAAAGTGATTAAAATACCAATCATGGGTTACCTCCCTTTTGGTTATCCCGGAACATCGATTCCCATGTCACATCCAAGATGTTCGTCAGGGTTTTCGCATTCAAAGTTTTTTTCACGGGTATTTTCATGCCCGTCGTCATTGTCATCCCAATAGTCTTGAGTCATACTCTCAGCCATTATTTACCTCCAATTGAACTAAAATTTAATCCTCAGTTCGAGCTATTGTTAAGCTAAGGCATTAGGACAATCTGGCAACAGGAATAAAATAGGGTTTAAATGATAGGTCATAACTATCAAATGAAAACCTTATTACACCCAACCTGCGAAAAAGTTGTCCCGAACTTATGATTCCCGGCAGAACATAAACGGCAGATCCCACATAATTCGGCCGCCCGGTTGATAAGCCGAACGAATCTTGCCGGTAATCTCCCTCATCGTTTCTATCACGGCTTGATTTCGATGGGAGTGCCGGGATTGACGGTCTGCCATACAGCGTCCATATCGGTGTTGCTCAAAGCAATGCATCTGTTTTATCATGTCTTTTTAAATTTTCAGCAATTACCTCCCGGGAAAACCCCCTTGCATTCAGAAACCGATAAATTTTATCCCGTCTTTTTAAGCGGTCCTTTTCTCTTTCAAAGCGCTTGATATACTTTACTAAAATACGTTCGGCACTCTCCCGTTCGTCAGTCTTGGAAACGCTTTCATCCAGAATACCCTGTATGCGAGCACCTTTTAAGCCTTTCTTGTTGAGCTCAAGCTGAATGCGCTTTTTCCCGTACCCTTTGCGCTTAAGCTCCCGGATATACACCTGCGCTGTTCGTTCATCATTAATATAATCGAATTGCTCACAGGATGAGATGGCATCGTCGATATCTTCTTTGCTGAAATCACGCCGTTTTAATTTCAGAACAAGCTCATATCTGGAGTGGTCCCTCCGGGTAAGGATGCGAAGGGCAGTATCAAGTGCTCTTTTCCGGGAATGACCTAATTGGGTATCAGGTTTGTCTTCAGGCACAGGATATCAATGGTTTAAGGTTAAGGGTATTAGTTGTGCGGCAAAATAATGATGAGTCCATGTTAGCCTTTTGCTTGCCGCGCCAGAGCTAAAGCGACAGCGGGTCATCCTTGATCGGTCATCCGTCATCTGCCATCTGGAATAGCCGGCCCTTTAATCTGAAATCCGGCTTCCCGCAGCAGTTTACTCACCCCGCGCATGTGAGGTGCGCCGACGAAAGCCACGGCATCGCCGGTTTCAAAATGTCCCAGCATTTTCTTATAAAATATTTTGTCCCGATGGTTGATGACGGAATGATGGCGACTGGGAAACCGCAGTCCCTGGGATTTTAACTTTGCCAGATCTCCGGCCAGGTAGCAGTCCGCATAACCCCGGGCCAGTTCATGCCATTGGTCGACCCGATTTAAAAAGGCCAACCAGGGTTTCATGCCCTTTACCATGTCATATAACGGATTTACTACCCGGAATTTGCGGAAGTTTAACACCATAAAAGTATCTCTGCCGCGACATTTCGGCGCAAGCTCACGCGTTATTTTATCGATAGTTTTACGATCGAGGTCGTCAAAAAGATGATAGCCGCTTTCATGCTCAACTCCGCTGTTGACGACCTTGGCCATATTCTCAGGATCCAGGGGTCCCTCAAACATTACGATCCGGGCATTTTCCAAACAGCGGCTTAGTGATGTTTTAAAGAACCATTCCGGCCAGTTTGGAATCATCAGAATGGCCGTTGGCTAATACCTGCTGTCCGTTTACAAATACTGCTTTTATCCCTGTTGGGGCCTGCTCGGCAGCCTCCGGCGTATTGTTATTTTTGACTGTACGCCAATCGAAGACGGCAATATCGGCAGCATAACCCTTTTTCAGAAAACCCCGGTCTTTGATTTGAAATCGTGCGGCCGAAGCACCGGTCATCTTGTGCACGGCCGTTTCCAGTGTCTGAAGACGATAGTCCCGGGCAAATTCTAGAAATCTGGGGAAATTACCGTAGGCAGCAGGATTCTGTGCACCTTTGGCAAAGATTGTTGCATCAGTCATATACAGAGATGCCGGATGTTTCATTAGCTCTTTGACAATTTCGGCGTTGCTGTAACGATGATTGAGAACCCTTGCCCGGCCCTTACTTTTCCTGGCAACGTCCACGAAATTTGCAAACTGGCTCATATTACGCCGGACGGCAATGTCCTTTAAAAACATTCCATTGTACTGCTCCAGGTCCGGATGGTTGGCCTCGACTATTTGAATATCCTCATAACCGAATCCGAGCAAGGCTTTGATCAATTGAAGCTCCCAGTACAAACGGGAACGATCCTGTTGACTGTCGTAAGCATTGGGAATTCTGGCCAGAAACCATTCCGGAAAAAACACATTGATGATGGAAGTTCCGCAGTGATAGGCATAGGTGTCGAATTGAACATCCAGACCTTCGGCAATCGCCTGATCGACCAGCATCAGTGCTTCTTCATAGGTGTTCCAGGTTCGCGAGCCAACGAAGATAAGATGGGATAATTGAAGTCTTACGCCCGTCTCCCGGGCCAGGTTCAACATATCTTCGATGGCCAGCAAGTTGTGAGGCCGACCAAACAACTTGAGCGGATAGGTACCGGAAAGAGAAGAATAGGCCTTCATGTGAACGGTCAGGATTTTATCTTTGCGCTTCACCAGGTCAGCCACCTGCTTTAATTCATCCATGGTGGCAAATATACCGGGTTCATACTGCAAACCCAGAGAAACGCCGTAGGCGCCCTGTTCCATGGCCTCTTCGAGCAACAGAAGCATTTCACGCATTTCATCAAGGCTGAGAGGGGTTGGCTTAAATCCCCGCATCGAAGTCCGAGTGGTACCGTGGCCTGCCAGGTTGACCAGATTGTGGGTGATTCCCCGGCGGCTGATGCGGGTGAAATACTGGTCCATGGTATCCCAATCGAGACGATACAAGCCGTCTACTCTCATTTCGAGCATATCACGGAATTCACTCCGGGGACGGAAAGCTGCCACACCAAAGCCGCAGTTGCCCCCGACAAAGGTGGTGATTCCCTGGGCCGTGTAAGGTGATTTCATCCGGCTGTGGCCTCTAACCGGCATGACCCAGTCCATGTGGGAATGCATATCGATGAAGCCGGGGGCAATCACTTTACCGGTGCAATCAATGGTTTTACCGTCGAAGGCCACCTCCCGGGGGGTGATGACCTCGATTTTTTCTCCATTAATTAACACATCACCGTAAAAAGCGCTCTTGCCGCTGCCGTCTACGATTAAACCATTCTTTAAGAGCAGGTGTGAACCGGTGCCCTCAACCTTTACTTCCGGCGCCCGTGGGGATGGCTGCCAATTCTGGGGCGCAACCGGCTTCCAGTCTGTTGGTCTTCTTTTTTTTGGCGAACTGCTGCAGGCCGCCACCGTAGACAGGGCCGATACGGCCGTTGCCTTGGCCAGCCAGCTTAAAAAGTTACGCCTGGTGATTTTCTCCCCGATTAGTCGTTCAATTAGGTTCATTACACAATTCCCGGCTGCCCTTGTATTGACTGCTTTCGTACAATATCAAGCCTTCTCCCCGTTGCAAGTTATTTAGTAGATTGGTTGATTAAGTATCTGGAAGTCAAAATCCAGCGCGGTGTATCGAGCATCGAGTAACAGCTATGAAAGAAACCGAAGCTTCCTCATTTCATCAAAGTAATTGATTGCACCCTCCGGCAGGATATCAACATTCAGACCGGTTGCCAAGGCATGGTAATATATTCGGGCCACATTTTCCAGCAATTCGGAATTTTTCAGGACCCGCTCCATGTCGGATCCCAGGCTCAGGGCCCCGTGGTTTTGAATCAGATAACAGTGGCATTGGTTGTTCAATTTGCCGACGACATTTTGCACAAGCTCGGCACTGCCCGAAAAAGCATAGGGTATAACCTCGACCACATGGCCGATTTCAACGATGATCTCATCAAATAAAGCTGGAATCGGCCGGTTCAGGACGGAAAGGACACTGGCATAGGTCTGGTGGGTGTGAATAACGGCGTTTACATCAGGGCGATGCCTGTAAATGCCGAGATGCATGCCGGCTTCAATGGAAGGTTTCAGATTACCGCCAAGCGAATGGCCGTCAAGATCAACGACACAGACATCCTCGACTGCCATTTTAAAGTAGGATATTCCGGAAGGTGTGATCGCAATGGCGCCCTGATTCGCTATTCTTAAAGAAATATTTCCCCCGCTACTTCTTTTTCCCAGATACCCATGATCGGCCAACCAGCGGGTGGCGGCTAAAACGGCCAGTTTTTCAGGATTATATTTGTCCATCTCCAAAGTAGCGCCTTTCTGATAGGGTTTGGTGGCGTTATTGTTCTAGCGGCCAAGAGGATAGAGTGCCGTCAGAATACCCGGCAAAAAAATTTAAAATATATGGCAGCGTCGTATAATGAAGATACCTTATTTGGTAAATATCGTAAACCCGAATTAAAAAAAAGCTAAAGTTCAGGCTGAAATAGCCGATAATATAAATGAAAACAAATTTGACACAGATTCGGAACTGAGTTAAGCTTATTTACTGAGACCCAGAGATAGAGGAGAAGTGACAATGGAAATAGATAAAAACCAGGGTATTCAAGTTGATGCCTATGTGAATCAGGTTCACGATAAAAATAAGGCCGGTCCGACCGCTGACCAAGCTGATAAGGCGGCGCCAAAGACCGATACGGTGGTTATTTCCGATGCTGCCAAAAGAATACAGGAAGCGCGTGCGCAGTTGGACGAAATACCGGACGTACGCGAAGACAAAGTCGCCGAGCTTAGAAATCAAATCCAAAACGGCACGTACAGCGTAGACGCCGAAAAGGCAGCCGATAAATTGCTCAAAGAGCATCTACGGGTTGCCATTGATAAGGAGCTTGATATCTGAAAGACCCATTCGGCACAATCCAGAAATTACAAAATCCCGGGGAAATCCCGGGATTTTTTTTATTCAACAAGAATGTACTAGAACCTGATCTCAAAAATAGGATTTTGAGACAGCTTCTACTGAATTTCACACATCATGCAGTAAGCATAAATCCCCCTGGGATCATTTAATTCCAGAATCTGCCCCAGATCCCTACCGAAATTACCATACAGCTCAACCACCGGATGGGTGGTCTCACCCAGGGAGCTGTTGAAAACTCTCAACAAAAATTGATTCAACCGCCTGATCAATTTTTCCCTGGCCGTCAGGTCCTTCTCGATATAAATGACATCGTATTCCTCTATGGCCGCCAGATCAGCTGCCGACTGGACGGCATCCTGAAGGTTGCCGAAATTATCCACCAGGCCCAGTTCCCTGGCTGTCTTTCCGGCCCACACCCGGCCCTGGGCGATTTTTTCAACATCTTTGGCCTCCAGATTTCTGCCTTCCGCCACCAGTTGAATAAAACGACGGTAAATATTTTCGATGCTCTGCTGCATAGAATCCGCCACTACGGTATTGAGCGGGCGGGCGGGATCAAAAGCATCGGACAATCGTGTGGTGCCGACGCCGTCACTGTGAATCCCCAGAGAATCGAGACTCTTTTCAAGAGTTACAAAGGCCCCGTAAATCCCGATGGACCCGGTAATGGTGGTGGGAGACGCCCAAATTTCATCGGCCGCCGAGGAAATCCAATATCCGCCGGAAGCGGCGATGGAACTCATGGAAGCGATCACCGGTTTACCCGCTTGTCTGGTGAGTTGGATTTCTTTACGGATGGTTTCCGAAGCAAGGGCGCTGCCGCCGGGACTGTCAATACGAAGCACAATTGCGGCAATATTGTCATCACGGCGGGCTTTGCGGATTAA
The DNA here is from genome assembly GCA_049669725.1 of Desulfobacterales bacterium. Classification (GTDB taxonomy): domain Bacteria; phylum Desulfobacterota; class Desulfobacteria; order Desulfobacterales; family JAFDCJ01; genus JAFDCJ01. The sequence goes on along the minus strand of JBATKU010000735.1, from coordinate 1,191 downwards.
GTCGCTCAAAGTATCCCCCCCGATCTTCCCTGCAGGCTGAGGACCATCAAGAATTATCCCTCTGGCAACGATAACTCCGATCTTGGACGTATCCGGGTCGGTCCGCATTAGTTCCGGTTTGATAAGATCCAGATATTCATCAAGCTGAATCTGTTTAAACGAATTCTTATCTTCATCCTCGCCGACCAGCCGGATTAACTCATCCTTTACTTCGTCACGCGTTTTGAGTTCATCGACCAGGCCATACTCCTGGGCCAATCGTGCCGTATCTCCTTCAACCCCGGCCAGGTGTTCGGAAATATTGTTGATATAGTCATCAATGCCCTTGGGATCCATACCTCGCATCTCGGCAAGGTTGCCTTTGAAGGCATCCCACAGCACGGTCAACCAGGCTAGATTGGCTTCTTTGGCATATTGGGACATATCATCGCGTAGAAATGGTTCCAGCGAAGACTTGTATGTACCGACGCGAAAGACGTGAAACTGGATCAACAGTTTTTCCAGGGTCGTCTTAAAGTATTTGCGATAGAGTCCAAATCCGGTAAGAAAGACCCCTCCCATGGGGTGCATATATATCCGATCGGCATGAGCGGCCAGGTAATATTGACTTTGATTGAAAACATCGCCGGCGGCAATTATCTGTTTACCGCTGTCTTTAAACCGTTTCAAAGCCTCTCCGATATTCTGGAGTTTGCTGATTCCGGCACCGCCCATATCGCGCAGGTCGAGTACAAGGGCTTGAATTCGTTTGTCATTGACAGCATAGTCAATGGCATCGGTGACATCTTTGAGCAATGTTTCTTCCCGGGTCGATTCGCCAAACAAACGCCCTGAAAGCACGGTTTCAGTTTTTTGAATCACAATATCGCCTTGCAGCGATAACACCAGGGCGGCCCCGTCCGGAAGGTCTTTTTCACTGTCGTAAAAAATGATTGAAAGAAAGAAGACAATCAATGCCAGGAAAATTAAATTGCCGATAATGACGCGGCATGCTGTCAACCCTTGCCAAAAACCACGTAGTAAATAGCCGATGGCCGAAAATAAGGATTTCATAAATAGAACCTTTTTGAATACAATATATGTCAGTTTAACACAAAAAAAAGGGGTGACATATTTTAATGTCACCCCTTGTGAAAAATTATGACCGCTGTATCGTTTAGCAGATTAGTGAATCGTTACCTGTTTGGCCTT
>JBATKU010000734.1:0-52397 GCA_049669725.1 Desulfobacterales bacterium | reverse complement strand
ACTCATGGATGATGCCATTTAGGAATTGATTAAAATCCTTGGAATCAATAATGGCCTGTTCTTCAAAACCTAGTTTGTTTCCTAATAATTCGCTCATGGTTTAGGTAACCGTTTAAATTTCATTTATCACTTTATTTCAATTTTCGAATTTTCTTACTTGCAGAAACATCTGACTTCCCGTGTCTTCAAATAAAACCTTTGTTCCGGCAGAGTGAGCGTTTTTTAACAAATCAATAAACTCATGTTCCGTCCGATAGTAGAGAACCCAATCAAGCCAGTACTCCATATAGAATCGGCTGGGATTGGAAATGTGAAAATTGCCGATGGCCATTTCGCCACCTATCTTTAGTATTTGATACAGTTTTTCCAATACGGCTTTTGCTACCGGAGTCGTGAGATAATCAAAAAGGCCCATACTATAGATATAGTCAAATTGCCCCCACATCTTATCAAGCTTGGGGGTTGCAAGCATTGTCCGTACCGATTCGTTAAAAAATTCGGCTTCTATTTTAGTTCCTAATTTTTCTTCAAGTTGGGTTATCCGGGAGGCAGCTTCGGAAAGGGCTGTATCATCTTGATCAAGCAGGGTGAAATGAAATCTTGAACAATCCTCAGCTGTAGTCAACACATCTTGAATTTCGAATGCAGGGCCGCAAGCCACTGATAAAACATTAATTTTTTTAGAACCCGCTTTCCTGCCGGTGGATTTTTTCTGGTTCAGCATTTTGGCGACGAGGTCTCGCCGGTTTCTTACGGCCTGCGCTGCGGGGTGCTCACTCGGATGCTTATGCATTAGTTTGCCAAAGGTTGAAATTCCCTCATATTTATTATCATAGATCATTTTCATCATTTCCGAGTCCCCACTGTATCCTCGCGGTTTTAGATTCGTGCGGGTCATAAAGGGCGAGCACATGATGAAATTCCATAATTGCCTGCGCAGGTAATACCCGTGGCGCTCGTGTTCTTTTTTTCTGTAGTTAATAATGATGTTTTCAAATTCTTCTAGTTTCTCATCCATAAAGGCCATGAATTTTCGCCCTTCGGTATCAATGATGGCATCCTGGACGTGCTGCTTTATGACCTCCGGTTCATCCGCATATCTTGCGTCAAGGGAATCAAACAGGTTTTTAAATACATTCAAGTCATAATTTAAATTAGCGATATAATCTTTGAACGGCTTTTCGATGTCATCTTTGTGTGCCAAAACAAGCGGCAGATTAACAAATTCTGCCTGCAGTTTTTCGAGTTTGTCTTCGAAGAATAAAGAGTTAAGATCATAAACATCCTGGCTGAAAACTATTCGCCCCTGGTAACCATTTTTTTTGGGCTCAGCAATATATTGACAGGGGCCGATCTTTATTTCCTTGGCATTTTTGCTAAAAACTAATTTGCTGAACTCAGATCCCGGCTCGGCGTTGTGTCCGTTAAGAAAGCGAATTAAAAGAGAGAACTTAGACGCGTATTTAGCCTCAATCGAAATCTTATCCTTACCCTGTATGAGATGCGCCGCAAATTTTATGGGTTCCCGATCAATCATTTTTATAACCCTTTTATTTCTAATCGATTATCTTTGGTTCTAAATATCTTTAAGGCTGAAAAGTTTAACTCCTGCCATTTCAAGGATTTTTGATAGAATATGGTTATTTTGGTCATGCCTTTATTCGCCCTTTCAAGAATTTTAATTATTGGCGTAATGGTTGACGAATTCATGTATGCCATGCTCTGGAAGTCCATTATAATTCTTTTATTCAAGTCACTAGCCATTTCAAGTACTTTGACCAAAATCGGCGAAATGAATTTGCTGGGTTCACGATCGACACTTTTTCCTTCCCACCTCACATCGATGGTGTCCCTATGCTCTACTACCTGGATGGTCAAAAAATTATTTGTAAATAATTCTAGTTTTTTCATATTGATACCCTATCTTCCCTTTCTATGTTTGAAACAACGGATACATTCAGCATGTTATTTTCAGCTACGAAGAAATCGAGCAGTCCGTTTCCTTCATAGGCGATTCTTACCAGTCCAATACCACTTTCCATGTCATGAAGCGGCTTTTTTGAAACCTCTTTAATTCTTTCAATGTATGCTTCAAAAGGATCCTGATAACCGCGTATCCACTGTATGGTTTTATCCAATTTAGACAAATGGTCATAAGCGCTTTCATCGACCGGATTTGCAACCTCTACGGTGACCGTATTGGTTGCTACATTGATGAGGACAACAACTTTATTTTTCCCCGTCCGAAAGTCGCCATATTTGAGTCCATTTTCGATCAGTTCACTGATTATCATTGACAGCGAATGGATGGTATTATCCGAAAGTTCATGGGACTGCAAAAAATCTGCACTTTCATTTCTAACTTTTTCAATTTCATCCCAATCTGGTTTTACATTGAATTCAATAGATTTTTTCATCTCTTTTCCGGTCTCCTTGCTAATCTCCCCGCAAAATTATAGTTATCGATACGGTCAGGTTTCAGTGCATCGAACGTGCCAATATTACCATTTAGATTATTTTTTTAAATAAAACACTATGTTTTTAGATGTTTATACGATTATTGGATTCGATTGAGAAGGGGAGAAGAAAGGATTCAAAAAGAATGGTAATTGAGAATATTGTCAAATCCTAATTGACAAATAGGTAATTTGATATGAATTCAATATGTTAAACGATAGGTAATTTTGTTAGGGCGTTGATAATATTCTAACTGGTGGGCCGTGCAGGAATCGAACCTTCAACCTGCTGAGTAAGAGCCACTCAAAAAGGTTCTTATAAGCTTCTGGGATTAAACGGCGATGGGTTATTGAGCTAAGAGATTATTTTTCATCAGCAAGCAGCTATAACTGCTTTTAGGAGTCAGGCCTCTTGAAAAGCCTAAAACCGTGTGATACTCGAATTTTATAACCATAAATTTCGATAACTGTCGAAATACAGGTACTCAAGTTACATTAACCTGGAGTTCCGTCAAATTTAGGACGAATTTAGAGCATATCATCAATTTGGCCGAGATTCAGAGAATCTCAGTATATATGTATTTGATATTATTACAGCGAAAGGGGAAAAAGGGAGTAAATTAAAATGAATAAAAAAGACGATAAGAGTACATGGGTCATCGGTGGAACGACACTTATAGGTCTCGGTGTTGGATTCATATTCCTTAAGACATCAGGCCTAATATTTGTTGCATCTATTCTCATAGGAATAGGAGTCGGTCTTGTGATAGCTCCCTTAATTTCAGCCATAAATCGACAAAAATAAAACCTTGATATATCCAACTTATTCAATGTTTTCGAAGCCATGAAAAAGTTTTAATAGTTTATCATTTCACAAGTTTTTCGTTTTGGTGATACTCTCATCCCCTAACCCTTTTGGGAAATAATGCCCTCGCAAAATCGCCACTTTATCAAAATTATAACTTAGCAGTTGTGTAACCTGGACGGCTATCAGTGGAGATAATAAAATAGCGATAATATTTACCCATTCCATCTTAGCCCCCTTTGCTTCTTATTCTTAAAAGTTATCCACTTCTCAAACCCTGTCAGTATGATCACCTGGCAGAAAACCACAAAAAAAGCGGTCAATCTCTTGAATGGATTGGCCGCTTTGAAAGCTTATGGTCACAAAATGGTTACTTTTTTAAAACCCCTAAAGACTACCTCCGCCTAAACCCTTGATTTTACTGGTGGGCCGTGAAGGAATCGAACCTTCAACCTACTGATTAAGAGTCAGGTGCTCTGCCTAGTTGAGCTAACGGCCCGGATCATTGTGTATGCCTGCAACTGGAAAAGGTTGCTATCAACTTTAAACTCCCTTGTCAATCTTAAAAAATTGGGATATGAATCCGCAGCATCGAAATAGGTATTGAGTGTTATTTGTATATTCGGAAAGGATTAAAAATGAATACATGCAGCCTGTCATTTCCGCCCCAGATCAACCTGGCCCGATTACCGACTCCTGTCCAATCACTGCAGCGCATCGGAGAAAAACTTGGTGCCGACCTGTATGTTAAACGAGACGATCTGACCGGAGCCGCCCTGTCAGGCAACAAGGTTCGCAAATTAGAATTTGTTCTGGCCGATGCCCTGGCCCAGAAGGCCGATACCATCATCACCTGTGGCGGCGCCCAATCCAACCATTGCCGTGCGACGGCGATTGCAGCCGCCATGCTGGGTCTTAACTGTCGACTGCTGTTGAGAACACCGGATCCGTCCCGTCCGCCATCGGCCGATGGCAATATTTTGCTGGACCGCATGGCAGGGGCCGAAATTGTATGGATTTCCCCTGAGGATTATAAGAGGAGAGATGAATTTATGGATCGGGAAGGGGCCTCGCTTGAGGCCGCGGGGCGCAAACCCTACCTAATACCTGAGGGGGCGTCCAATGCCCTCGGTGCCTGGGGTTATATCCGGGCGACGCAAGAACTGGTTAATGATATTGCCAACCTGCCGGGCGGGCTGAACCAGGCCTGCACAATTATCACTGCCGCCGGTTCCGGCGGGACCTCAGCCGGTCTGATTCTGGGCGCCAAGATGTTTGAACTCAAGGCCCGAATTGTTAGTGTCAATGTTTGCGATGACCGGGATTATTTTGTAAATGCCATCGGCAATATCTGTGAAAAAGCAATCGCTGACTATCAGATTGAAGTTGATCTTTCCCGGGACACAGATATCGAGATTTTAGACGGATATGTCGGCCGCGGGTATGCTTTGTCCCGTCCCGAAGAGCTTGAACTCCTGTATGAAGTGGCACGGACGGAAGGCATGTTTTTTGACCCGGTCTACACCGGTAAGGCTTTCTTCGGTATGGTCCAGGAACTTAAAAACAATCCGACCTGCTTCGGGGAACGAGTTATATTTATCCACACCGGCGGTATCTTCGGATTATTCCCCCTGGCCGAACAGATTCAACCGCTTCTCTGATTTTCGATTGTAGCTTACCTTTATATGTATATTTCTGTCGAGTCAGGCATTATTACTTGACAGACAATTTTCCGAATGCTATTAGGTAAATATTATAAAAAATAAGTTTATATAAATTTTAGGTTAAATAACAAAAAGTTAAAAGCCTAATGACGATTTTAAAAACTGCATTCATAAACCCAATAATTAACATTTTGGGTTTTAGCGCCTTAATTTATATTTTGCTGCCCCTATATTGAACTATACTAAAAAGGAATATTAATATCGTTAGGACTTATTAAGCAATATAAAAACAATATGTTATTAGAAGCTATTGTCATTTGAGATAAACTATCCTAACGCATGCCGGTCACAAAGCCAATGGCCAAAAACAACTCCAAAAATAATTCCAAAGAACATACCCGCGACCGCATTATAAACTCTGCCAAAAGGCTTTTTGCCGAGCAGGGATACCAGAAGACCACCATTGTTGACATATCCAGACAGGCCGGACTGTCTGAAGCCGCACTCTACGATTATTTCCAGGGAAAAGAAGACCTGCTGCAGATGATTCCCGATTTGTGGGTATCTGAACTTCTGCAGGACCTGGACGAGCAGTTGTTCGGTATCAAAGGCGCCGTCAACAAGATGCGCAAATATCTCTGGTGGTACATGCGCCGGGTAGAACAATCGCCCCTGGATGCCAAGATTGTCTACCTCTTTTTGAAAACCAACGCTAATTTTTTAAACACCGAAGTTTATTCCAACGTTAAAAAGCTTTATTCCCATCTGGTCGATATTTTCGAGGAAGGCCGCCAGAACGGAGAAATGAAGCCGGACCTCAACCCCCGTCTCGCACGCGATATTTTTGTGGGAACCATGGACCACATTATCAGCCGCTGGCTGTTGAAAGACAGATCCTATTCCCTTTTTGATAATCTGGAAAACATTTTTGAACTGTTGGTAGATGCTTTTAAGGTAAATCATTCTAACCAGTAGGAGGGTTTAATTATGGCTAAAACTTTATTTGAATGGGATTACTCGGAATACCCGGGCGCCAAGAGTTACCCGCACCTGTTCACGCCCATCGAGGTCGGCAATCTCTTTGTGCCCAACCGCATCAAGTATGCCGCCACCGAGGAGAACCTCAACGGACTGGACGGATTCATTACCGATTCGGGGGTGGAATACATGCGGCAGAGGGCCAGGGGGGTGGTCGGCGGTCTGTGCTTTATGCAGGGAGTATACATGGACGAGGCCGGCAAAGGCCAGGGATACGTCGGACAGGCGGCCGCCTGGGACGATAAATTTATTCCCGGTCTGGCGCGGATTGCCGAAGCGATCCATGGCGAAAAAGCGATTGCCGGCTTCCAGTTAATGGACTGCGGACGTGTCGGTGCGGTGGAAGTCGAATCCGGTCACGGTCCTTCCACCGTTCCCCAACGGCTGAGGATTTTCAAGCCCATGTATGAAATGACCAACGCTGAAGTCAAAGAGATGATTCAGCAGCATGTGGATTCAGCCCGCAGGGGAATTGAGGCCGGCTTTGACGTGATGGAGATCTCCGGTATCGTCGGCTATCTGATTTCTAATTTTATTTCCAGTTACACCAACCGGCGCACCGATGAATACGGCGGGGATATCCGGGGTCGGATGCAGGCGGTGGTTGAGATTATCCAGGGCGTAAAAGAGGTTTGCGGGCCCGATATTCCGGTGGGCATCCGCCTGTGTTCCGAAGAACTGCTGGATGACGTGCGTGGCAATACACCGGAAGAATCCATGGAAACATACAAGATGGCCGAGGAAGCCGGTGCGGATTACATCAGCTGTACCCTGGGATGGCAAGAGTCCATCTACCCGGTGATCAGCCGTGATATCCCCATGGGTAACTGGGTCCATCTGGCCAAACGGGCCAAGGAACATGTCAAGATTCCGATCCAAATGGCCTACCGCATGTTTAAGCCGGATTTGCCCAACGAGAAAATCGGCGCCAATGAACTTGATTTCTGGGAAATTTGCCGTTCGATGATCGCCGATCCGTTGATGCCCAAAAAAGTGGCTGAAGGCAGGGAAGACGAAGTACGGCATTGTGTGGCCTGCAACCTCTGCCTGGCGAGGCTTTTCAGGGATGCCCCCATGACCTGCTATATCAATCCGGTTTGTGCCCATGAGGCCAATCCTGAGTTTGCCGACCCGCCTGCTGCCGAAGAAGAAAAAGAAATCATGATTGTCGGTGCCGGGCCGGCCGGTCTGGAATGTGCTTACACAGCCGCCCGACGCGGTCACGAAGTCCACGTTTATGATAAACGGGATGTTATCGGCGGTACCCTCAACGAGGCCAAAAATGCGCCCTATGGTGATGATGAGCTAATGACCTGCGTTGAATACCAGCAGACTATGTGTAAAAAAGCCGGTGTCACCTTCCATCTGGGGACCGAAGTCACCGCCGAGTTGATCGAAGAAGAAATGCCGGACTCCGTTGTGCTGGCCACCGGTCCATCCTATTCAAAGATCGAAAGCGCTGAAGGTGGTTCGGCCAAGCTGGTGAATTTGCTGGATGTGATGAACGGCCAGGCCGAGGTCGGTGAGAAAGTAGTCGTGTGGGGCAACCGCAAACCGGGTATCGGCTGTGCCCTTCATCTGGCCCAGCAGGGCAAAAAAGTGACCCTGGTCGGCAAGGACAAAACCGCCGGCTTCGATGTGAACCCGTCCTTTAAATGGCGCTATGTCCTCTATATGCGGCAAAACGGCATTGTGACCTATAATGACGTTGATATTGAGGAAGTCAATGCTGGGGGCATCGTGGTCAGATCCTATGATGGGTATCGCTGGCCGGTGAATTGCGACACCATCGTCGTAGCCCAGCGGGAACCCAACGAAAGTCTGAAAAAAGTTGTCCAATCCGAGGGGATCGAACTGTTTGTCATCGGTGATGCCCTGATTCCTCGCAACCTTTCCAGTGCCGTTCATGACGGCTACCGCATCGGGATGCGTATATAACAAGGAGGTTAACAATGCCAGTTGATGCCGAAAAAGAAATTACCAAATTGTACCGGGCGTTGCACAGCGCCCAGGATGAAATCGGAAAAACCTTTTACCGATGGCGACAGGTTGCCGTTGAATTTGCCGGAGCCGATACCAATCCGCAGGATGTTGCCCTGCGGGCCGCCGAAGTTTTCGGCAAGGATATCGGCAAGAGCATCCTTCCCCGGATGAACTGGTTGAAAGGAGAAGAAGGCTTTATGATGATTCTGGGCAGAGCCCTTGCCGGGCTCTGGAACACCGATGGCGGACAGGCCACCGCAGAAAAAGGCGAAAACCCCGGCGAAGTATTTATCAAATGCTTTCGGGATCCATGGCCGTCATGGGCTAAGCAATTTGGCGTTTCCATGGAAGAAGTCGCTTTGTGCCGCGAACGAATGTATCAGGCCGTTTTAGAGGATGTCAGCGTGTTTATGAACATTCCTTTGAAAATTGAATTGCAAAAAGCCATTCCCCGCGGCCAGGGCGAGACCGTGATGCGGCTATACAAATCAGAATAGTGGCACCTGCGGTGCCAGCTGATAGCTCATAGTTGATAGCTGGGTTAGTGTTTGATTAAGTTGTATGGTTGAATAGTTGATAGGAATAGTTCAGCAAACCCAATTATCTCAACCGATTTTATCAACTCAATAACCTCGACTGGTTAAGCGATCCTGACCATCTAAACGAACAAAACGATTAATTAGGAGATATATTATGGCGGCTCAAATTGATTTAGATAAATGTGGCATGTGTGGTGGGTTCACCGAGCCCCTGTGCGTTGAGATCTGTCCGGACCTCGCCATCAGGGTGCAGGACGGTCGGCCGGTGGTCACCGAGTTTTTGTGCGAAGACTGCAATGAGTGCGGCTGTGTTTGCCCGGACCACGCCATTACAGTTCCGCTGGAAAAAGTGACCTTTTAAATTTATATCCGGATGAGGAGGCAAAAATGAAAGTAAACAAGGTCGATCATATCTGCATTGCGGTTAAAAATCTGGATGAAGCGCGCAAAGTCTGGGAGCCGGTATTGGGCAAATCCAGACCGGATGATGAGTACATTGATGAACCTGAAAAAATCAAGGTTGCCAGATACTGGGTGGGGGAAGTTGGTTTTGAATTGATGGAATCGACTACACCCGATGGAGATGTTGCCAAGTTTATTGAGAAAAGAGGCGAAGGCGTCATGTTGATCAGCTTAAACGTTGACAACACCCGTGAGGCCATGGGCGATTTGCAGCAAAAAGATTATCCCTTTATCGGGGGCGCCCGTCCGTTTCGGGATTGTGAATTTGCGTTTGTGCACCCCAAAAAGATGAACGGCGTTTTGCTGGAACTCATTGACTATAAGTGGAGGGAGTTCGAGGAACGGTAAGTCGGGTTGCGTGGTGCGAGGTACGGGTTTCGGGTTGCGTGTTACAGGTTGCGGGTTACGAGTTACGGGGTTCGTGTTCCGGATTAAAATCGATAGAATTCCTTATGAATCCGCGCAACGCGTAACGCGCAACTCGCAACATTATCTAAATAGCTCGAATCTTGTAATCCGCAACGCATAAAACGAAATTCGCTGCCAATAGCAAAAGGTGATACCATGACTATATCAAAGAAGGTTGAAAACATTATTGCCGGGTCTTCCTTTATTCGCAAAATGTTTGAGGAGGGAGCGCGATTGAAGAAAGAGTATGGGGCTGAGAATGTCTTTGACTTCAGTCTCGGAAATCCGAACGTGCCGCCGCCGGAAAAGTTTAATGAGATTCTGCGGGATATCGTCAGCACCTGCGGACTTGATGATCACTGCTACATGCCCAATACCGGCTACCCGATGGTTTGCGGTTCGGTGGCGGAATACCTGTCCGAGGAGCAGCAGGCCCCGGTCACTGAAAAAGAGATCCTGATGACCTGCGGCGCTTCCGGAGCCCTTAACGTGGCCCTCAAAGCCATCCTCGATCCGGGCGATGAAGTCCTGACGCCGATTCCCTGTTTCGTCGAGTATAAATTTTATGCCGACAATCACGGCGGCGTTCTGAAAACCGTACAAACGACACCGGATTTTGAGCTGGACCTGGCCGCGATCACAGCGGCAATATCGGAAAAGACTAAAGCATTTTTGATAAATTCTCCCAACAACCCCACCGGACAGGTTTATTCTGAAACGAGCCTGAAGGCATTGGGTGAGATCCTGGAGCAAAAAAGTCGGGAGTATAACCGGACCATTTATTTAATATCGGATGAGCCCTACCGAAAAATCGTTTACGATGGTGTTCAAGTCCCCAGTATTTTTGCATCATACAAAGAAAGCATTATCGGCACTTCCTATTCCAAGGATATATCGATTCCCGGCGAGCGCATCGGGTTTGTGGCGTTAAATCCTGCCGCAACCTATAAGAACGATCTTCTGGCTGCCATGGCGGTGGCCAATAGAATATTAGGCTATGTCAATGCGCCGGCTTTGATGCAGCGCGTGGTTGCCTGCATGCAGGGGATGAGCGTTGATATTTCCGAATATGCCCGCAAACGTGAAATGCTGTGTGAGGGGCTGGCTGGATTCGGATACGAATTCGTAAAACCACCCGGGACCTTTTATTTGTTTCCCCGTTCACCAATTCCGGATGATGTTGAATTTGTAGATGCGCTTAAAGAAGAGCGCATCCTGGTGGTCCCCGGTACCGGTTTTAACGGACCCGGCTATTTCCGCATTGCATTTTGCGTGGATGACAACACCATTAAAAACGCCATGCCGGGGTTTGAAAGGGCCATTGGAAAATATAAATAGCTTGAGCTGAAATTTTCGTTGGAGCCGGATTTAATGACTACAGCCGATATCAGCGAAACCCGAGGTACGAAATCTTAAACAGATAAAAGAGGAGGGCTAATGGGTAAAGTCCTGAGAGATTATGAAGTTTACCTGGTTTACGTAGATGCAGATCGCTGCGATTCCTGCGAGGAATGTGTCATAATGTGTCCGACGGATGTTTTCGAAATGCCGCACAAGGCTGTCCCCGTAAGACCCCAAAATTGTCTGGGGTGTCTCACCTGCACGGCGGTTTGTAAATCAAAGGCCATTATCATTACGGAAATATAAAAGACAATTGGGAAGTGGGAATGCGGAATGCGGAAACTCTGAGCATCGGCATCTAATATTGGTGAAAATTCCGACTTCAACATTCCGCATTCCGAATTCTCACTTTGAGGTGATAATATGAGCGACTCGATCTTAGTCATCGGTGGCGGAATTGCCGGAATTAATTGTGCCATGAATGCCGCCAAATATGGGGCCAAAGTTTATCTGATCGATGATACTCCCAGTATCGGCGGGATGATGGCCAGATTGGATAAAACTTTTCCCACCAATGACTGTTCGATCTGCATCGAAGCCCCCCAGATGTATGAGGTTGATAATCACGAAAACATCGAGATTATGACCAACACCGAAGTTCGCAAGGTCAAAAAAGCAAATGGCTCCTTCAAGGTCAAACTGGCCAAAAAAGCCATGTATGTCGATGAAGAAAAATGCACCGGGTGCGGGGCCTGCGTGGAGGCCTGCCCGGTCAGTGTGCCCGATGAAATGGACGGAAAAATCGGTGGGATGCGCAAACTGGTTTCATTGGCTTTTCCCCAGGCGGTTCCCAATGTGGTCAGGGTCGATCCCAGCTGTCGGTTTGGTGAGATGCGTGAAGCAGGAGCCTGTATCGGCGGCTGTGCCGTCGATTGCAGCCAGTGCCGCGAATGTCCCATAGCCCTGTGCGTCAAGGCCTGCGAAAAGGAAGGTAAAAACGCCATTACGCTGTGGCAGTCGAACAAGAACCTGAACCTCGAGGTACAAAGCATTGTGGTGGCCACCGGAATCAAAGATGCGCCGCCGACCGGTGATTTGCTCGGATACGATATCTATGACAACGTCATTACCAACACCCAGTTTGAGCGTCTCATGAATGCAGGGGGTCCAACGACCGGAGAAATCATCAGGCCCTCTGATCAAAAGCATGCCAAAAAAATTGCCTGGATCCAGTGTGCCGGCCGCGGTCTGGCTGAAGACAAGGGTACACCTTATTGCTCCAAGATTTGCTGTATGATATCCGCCAAGCAAACAATTATCACCAAGGAACACGATGGCTCGGTGGAGGCCACCATTTTTTATAACGACCTGAAAGCTTACGGTAAGGGCTTCTGGGATTTTTACCGCAAGGCCAACGAAAACGGCGTTCGCTATGTCAGGGGCAGGCCCTATGAGGTGACCGAAGATCCGGCAACCCAAAATCTGACCTTGCGATACGAAGATCTGGAATCCGGCGAGTTGCACACGCACGAAGTGGAACTGCTTGTGTTGGCCACCGGCGTCATCCCCAATGATCGTAACAAGCGTCTGGCCAAGGTTTTGAAGCTGGAACTGGATGAACTCGGTTATTTTAAGGAAAAAGATCCGCTTCTGTCGCCGCTGGAAACCCAGGTGGAAGGTATTTATCTTTGCGGGGGCGCTACGGGGCCTATAGATATAGCGGAGTCGGTTGTGCAGGCGACAGCGGCGAGTATGAAGGCTGTCCTTTCAAAATAGTTTTAATTTCGAAATACGAAGCACGAAATACGAAACAAATCCGAAATTCGAATTATCAAATGTTCTAAACTGGGCCGATTGCGGAGCTTAGCTTAATTTCTATGCCGGAGTTTTCACGGGGTTTTGAATTTAAAAATTTTGGTCATTTGAATTTGTTTCGGATTTCGATATTCGTGTTTCGGATTTAATGAAAATATTAACTGACAAAGACCCAATAGTATCGGTCGATCTGGAATTTGTTAGGTGACTTTATGAGTGAGGACATCAGAATCGGCGTTTTTGTCTGCGATTGCGGGACCAACATCGCGGGGGTGGTGGACGTTCCCCAGTTGGTTGAATATGCCAAAGGGTTGGATCATGTCGTCTTTGCCGATGAGGGCCGGTGGTCATGCTCGGTCGACTACCTGGTCCGGATGAAAGAATCCATTCAGGAGCAGAAGCTCAATCGGGTGGTGATCTCGGCCTGCACGCCCAGGACCCATGAACCGCTCTTTAAGCGCACAGCCAAAGAGGCCGGAGTCAATCCCTATCTTCTGGAATTTGTGAGTATCCGCGAACAGGTATCCTGGGTTCACATGAAGGAGCCCGAGATCGCAACGGAGAAAGCCAAAGACCTAATTAAAATGGGTGTGGCCAAAGCGGCCCTGTTAGAGGAGGGGCAGGAGATCAGGCTTCCGGTAAAAACCGATTGCCTGATTATCGGCGGCGGCATAGCCGGCATGAATTCGGCGTTGAGTGTCGCCGATCAGGGATTTCATGCCTTCCTCGTGGAAAAAGGACCCCGACTCGGGGGTATCTTAAACGAGCTTTGTTTTATTTCCCATGACAATCATAGATCCCCGGCGGCCAAAATTGTTCAGGCCAAAGTGGACCAGGTGCAAGCCCACCCCAAAATAAAAGTCTATACCGACACCCGGATCGAATCTGTTGAGGGATATATTGGGAACTATAAAGTTTCGTTGGAGGGCAACGGCGACGGCACTACCGAAAACCTGGATATATCGACGGTCATCGTGGCCACCGGAATGCAGGAGCTTGAGCCGGAGGGCCAATTTGAATACGGCAATCATCCCAGTGTGATCACCCAACTGCAGTTGGACAGGATGCTGCGTGATAAGCAGATCGGCAATCAAAAAAATGTGGTCATGATCAGCTGTGTCAACTCTAAAAATGAAATCCGCGGCTGTTGCAATGTCGGCTGCCACACTTCCGTTAAAAATGCCGTGGCCCTGAAATATCTGAGTAAAGATATCAACGTTCACATGCTTTACCGTGATATGAGCCTGATCAAAGAAGAGGGCCACGCTCAGCAAACAGCCAAACGGCTGGGCGTAAAATTTTTGCGATTCCCGGAGGATCGCTATCCTGAGGTGGTGAACCAAAACGGCCGGCTGATTGTAAAAGTCTTTGATTTTCTGGTGGGCCGGGAATTTGAAATTCCGACCGATCTACTGGTGTTAACCACGGCTTTCAAAGGCAATGATACCGTAGAGCAGATTAAAGGACATCTGAAAGTATCGGCCAATCCGGACGGATTTTTCCAGGAATCTCATGTCAAGCTGGGCCCACTGGAATTTGCCACCGACGGCATTTCACTGGCCGGCTGTGCCAAAGCCCCTATGACTTTTAAAGAAAGCAGTGAAGAGGGTATCGGAGCGGCCATGAAGGTGTCCATACCCATGAAAAAGGGCTATATTGAGGCCGAAGGTATTGTGGCCGACATCGATCTGACGGATTGCAATCAATGTGGTTTGTGCTCCAAGCGCTGTCCTTACAGTGCCATTACCGTGGATGAAGACAAGAATCCCGAAGTCGTCAAGGCGCTTTGCAAAGGCTGCGGCCTGTGTGCGGCCGATTGTCTCCGGGAGTGTATCAGCATCGTACATTACTCCGACGAGCAGGTCTTTGCCCAGGTGGAGGCCGCCCTGGAAGAAAATCCCGAGAAAAAGATCATTGCCTTTGTCTGCCATTGGTGTGCGCTGGGTGGGGTGGACATGGCGGGGGTAAGCCGCCTGCAGTACCCGTCCAATGCACGGTTGATCCGGGTGATGTGTTCGGCCAGGGTTTCCATGAAAATGATGCAGCGGCCTTTTGAGCTGGGCGCTGCCGGGGTGCTGGTGGCCGGTTGTGAGTTTCCAACCTGTCACTACATTACAGGCAACTATGCGGCCGAAAAACGGGTGAACCGCACCAAACGCAAAATAGCCAAAGCCGGATTTGAACCGGAAAAACTGTGGAATGTCTGGTGTTCTGCCGCCGATGGCCCCAAATTTGCGAATACTATGCGAGAAATGGTTAAAGATTTAGATTTAGAATAAAGTAAAAAAGTTGCTATTTAGAGATCGTAAAATCGAAATACGAAACTCGAAGCACGAAACAAAATCAAAATATCTAAATTCGAATGTTCGAAACTGTTTTGAATTTTTGTCATTTACTATTCGGATTTGTTTCGGATTTCGGATTTCGATATTCGGATTTTATCTTTGATAATTTGACTTGCTTTAATGTGAGGCCATGAATATGGGCGATGAATTACAATTCGCTGCTAGATTTAACGATATCGAAATGTTCAGATATTGTGAACAGTGCGGACGCTGCAGTTCGGCCTGCCCCATTACCGGTATTAACGGATTTAACATCCGTCGCCTGATCCGCCATGTTGAACTGGATTTAATCGAGGAAATTGCGGACACATCGATGCCCTGGTTTTGCGCCACATGTGGACGGTGCGAGGATGCCTGCCCCAACGGAATTAAAATTTTAGATATTACCCGATCGTTGCGTGCCGAAGGTCCCCGGGAACGGGTTCCCGAAACACCACTGTGCATCCAGGCGTGTCCGGCGGGTATTGATATCCCGGGCTATTTACGGTTTATATCCCGGGGGGATATGGATGCAGCCTGCAAACTGATCATCGAAAAGGCGCCATTTCCAGGTATTCTGGGAAGGGTTTGCACCCATCCCTGTGAAAACGCTTGCAAAAGAGGCGAAGTCAACGAGTCCATTTCGATCTGTGCTGCCAAACGGTATGCGGCGGATAAGGCGGGTGACTATTCCGACTGGATGTCGGCCACCGCAAAAGATACCGGTCACAAAGTTGCGGTCATCGGCGCCGGTCCGGCCGGGTTAACCGCAGCATTTTATCTCAGAAAAAAAGGCCACCAGGTCACCGTCCTGGAGGCCAGGCCTAAGCCGGGGGGAATGATGCGCTATGGCATTCCCTTTTACCGCTTGCCGGAAGAAATACTCGACAAAGAGATTGATCTGGTTTTGAGCACGGGTATCGAACTTAAAACCAATCAGAAACTGGGCATCGATTATGAAATTGAACAATTAAAAGATGATGGTTTTGAGGCCGTTTTTATTGCCGTGGGCGCCCAGATAAGCCGCAGAATAGAACTTGATGGCGCCGAACTGCCCGGTGTTCAATGGGGCGTGGAGTTTTTATCGTCTGTGGCCGACGGCAGTGATGTTGCCATCAAAGAAAACGTCATTGTGGTCGGGGGCGGCAATGTGGCGGTGGATGTGGCCCTTACGTCCATGCGGCTGGGAGCTAAAAAAGTAGCCCTGGCCTGCCTGGAAAGCCTGGAAGAAATGCCGGCCAATCCCTGGGAGATTGAACAGGCCCGGGAGGAAGGGGTGGAAATCCTGGATTCATGGGGTCCGGACAAGATTATTGAAAATGACGGGAAAGTCGCCGGTCTTGAGCTGGTGCGCTGTACATCGGTTTTTGATGACGAGGGCAATTTCTGCCCTTATTTTGACGACACCAGGAAAACACTTGAAACGGACCAGGTCATTCTGGCCATCGGTCAGTCCAGCGAAACGGCTTTTTGCCAGGACTTTTGTTTTCTGGATGATCAGGGATCATTAGCGGTCGACAGGGGACTGATTGCGATTGATAACGATACCCAACAAACGGAGATGACAGGTGTCTTTGCCGGCGGCGATGCCGCCAATGGTCCGGCGACGGTGATTGAAGCGATTGCGGCTGGGCGGCGGGCGGCCGTTTCGATTGATGAATATATAGGCGGGGATGGTTCGATTGAATTGGGAATGGGGAATGGGAAATGCGGAAAGCTCAATGAGGCCTCCGGCCCGGCGGGGCTCGCGCCCCGGAGGGAGTGCGGAAGCGGACAGCCCTATAGCGGACAAAGAGAATTTGGATTTGCGGATTTGAAAAGGGTTGAGGTACCATCCCTGCCCCTTTCTGATAGAACCGGCGGATTTGACGAGGTTGAATTGTGTTTAAGCGATGAGCAGGCCAAAGCAGAATGCCACCGGTGCCTGCAGTGTGATCTGGAGATCTGCCTGGCTAAAGCACCCGCTGCAGGCAGATTAAATTAGGGCAACCCAACTTAAAGCCTGCCGATAAAAATACTAGCCAGCGCCAAGCTTGAACCGTCGGGCATATGGGTCCAAAGCCGGATATGCCGCCTCACCGGTGCCCCTTTATCGTCTATCCCCCCGTTTCTCGTCTAACCCAATTTTCAATTCAATTCGAGCATGGCGTACAATGAATGAAAAAATTCAATTTTTTCCAACTCAAGACCCGCCCACACTAAACTTGAGATCCAGGAGAGGAATATGATGATTTGCATTAATTTTTTCATGATAGTCAATTCCAGGAGCAAAAAGTGTGCAATACTAGTGTTTTTTGCAGTATTTTTTAAATAGGTAAAATTTACAGATAGTTGTAGCATATAGAGAATTGCGGGGAAAAAAGCGATAGGAAAAATAGTCAACAATTCCTCTGAATTAGATTTCACAATAGGAAAATTATGTTAGGGTATAAAGGTTCCCGGTTCCCGGTTCAGGGTTGCCGTGACTCAATTGCGTTGCTTGATGTTAATTAGATTTTCTTAAAATGAGAGCCCCCTCAAGGAAAAAAATCAAATATACAGGTGAGTTACCCATCTTGACAATTCCAAATTAGCACGCATTATATGCCCAATAATAAAAGATTGAGGCCAAAACTCAGGCCTTAAAAAATACCCTAGATTTTCGTTCCATTGTAGAAATTCCAGTACGTTCAATAAACAAGGAGGTATGTTAGCAAATGGCCGTCAAAACCGAAACCCATGAATTCAAAACCGAAGTCAAACAGCTGCTGAATCTGATCATCAACTCACTTTATTCCAACAAGGAAATTTTTTTGCGGGAACTGATATCCAACGCCTCGGACGCTATCGACAAGCTGCGTTTTAATGCCCAGACCGAGGACGGCATCCTTGGTGATGATACGGAATTTAAAATCAAAATCGAACGGGATGCAATCAAAAATACCTTGACGGTTGAAGACAACGGTATCGGCATGACTTACGATGAGGTGATGGAAAACATCGGTACCATTGCCAAAAGCGGTACCGATGCATTCATGGAAGCCGTGCAGAAGCTCAATAAGGAGGCCACGCTTACGCCGGAGTTGATCGGCCAGTTCGGGGTCGGGTTTTACAGCTCATTTATCGTGGCCGAAAAAGTTACGCTGCTGACCAAAGCTGCCGGCAGTGATACGGCTGTCCGTTGGGAATCCCACGGGGACGGAGAATTTACAATCACGGAGGCCAAAAAAGAAAGTCGAGGAACGGTTATTACCCTGGAACTGAAAAAAAAGGAAGAGGGCGAGCAGGATTTCACCGATGAATGGACTATCCGCCATATCATTAAACAGCATTCCGATTTTGTGGCCTATCCAATCGTTATGGAGGTGGAAAAAGACGAACCCATCCCCGAAACGGAACAAATCAAGGATTCAGACGGCAAGACCATCGGTGAGACCACCCGCAAAGTGGTGAAGGAAGAAACCTTAAACTCCATGAAGGCCATCTGGTCAAAAAATAAAAATGACGTCAGTGATGAGGAATACAACCAATTTTACCAGCACATCAGCCACGACTGGAACCCGCCCTTGGAAAAGCTCCATCTGAAGCTGGAGGGCACCACCGATTACACGGCGCTGCTGTATATCCCATCCAAGGCTCCGTTTGACCTTTTTAACCCGGAAAGCAAGCACGGCGTGCACCTTTACTGCAAACGGGTATTCATCATGGATGACTGCCAGGAGTTAATGCCTGAATATTTCCGCTTTATCAAAGGGGTGGTTGATGCACCGGATCTCAACCTTAACGTCAGCCGAGAAATTCTCCAGCAGGATCGTCTGGTGCGCAATATTCGACGTAACCTGGTGAAGAGACTGTTTGACTTGCTTAACGGTCTGGAACAGGAAACCTATCAAAAATTCTGGGAAGAATTCGGAGCGGTGCTTAAAGTCGGTGTGCAAACTGATTTTGAAAATAAGACCAAAATTGCCGACCTATTGCGATACAAGACCACAAAGTCAGACGGCAAGTGGCGGTCACTGCAGGAATACGTGCAGGCCATGCAACCGGACCAGAAGGAAATTTACTACATCACCGGCGAAAACCTATCGGCCTTGATTAACAGTCCGCTGCTTGAACAACTCAAATCAAAGGACGTTGAAGTTCTTCTGATGACCGACCCAATTGACGAGTGGGTGACACAGGCGCTTACCGAATATGACGGCAAAAAGTTGAAAAGCGCTGAAAAGGGCGATCTCGATCTCGACAAAGTAGATAAAGACAAAAAGGACAAGTACGAGACATTGTTCAAACATATACGGGCCCAGTTGGAAGACACCATCAAGGAGGTTCGCCCGTCCACACGCCTGACCGACTCCGTGGCCTGCCTGTCCGGCGACACTTATGACATGAGCGGCTACATGGAAAAAATCCTCAAGTCCGCCGGTCAACCGACACCGGAAAACAAACGCGTGCTGGAACTTAACATGGCCCACCCGGTCATGGAAAAAGTCCATGCCATGTTTGAAACAGACAAAAAAGACACCAGGCTAAACGATTACATCCACCTACTGCTTGATCTCGCCGTTATCGGCGAAGGCGGCAAGGTGGGTGACCCTTCCAGGTTTTCAAAACTGGTAGGGGATCTAATGGCAGGTGCCTAAAACCCGACCATTAACCCGGAATTGAATCAATTGACTGAAACCGGCACGGAATGTTTTCCGCAGCCGGTTTTTCTCGAATTTTATTTTGACAATTCCTCTATTAAATCAATGACAATAAAAATTAAATATAAAAGCCCTAAGCGCGATATGAGCAAATCCGGCCTTGAACCGATATATCGTGTGGTAGCAACAGATCAGGCCGGAAGAGAACAAAAAGTTGCCATAGCAGGTGAATCTCCCCTGACCATTTTGGTGGATGACACGGAAATTGTAACGCTTATGACGCTTGGGACTCACCCCGAGGAATTGGTCTTGGGATATTTGCGCAATCAGGGATTGATCGAAGACATCGAAGATATTGTTCAAGTAAAGGTGGATTGGGAGAGCGAAAGGGCTAATGTTGTTACCAACTCCCGCAAGGGGTTAAAATATATAAAAGAAAAATTATCAAAGCGAATCGTAACCAGCGGATGCGGCCAAGGGACCCTGTTTAGTTGCAGCCTGGACAAACTTTATGAAATCAAACTTTCCAATTTCCAACTCCGGCAATCGACGATATATGCGCTGCTGAAGGAGTTAACCAAATACAATCAGATTTATAAAGAAGTGGGCTCTGTACATGGTTGCGGCCTCTGTCAAAATAGCAAAGTTTTAATATTTATTGAAGATGTGGGCAGACACAATGCCGCCGATGCAATCGGGGGGAGGATGTGGATTGATGGCATAACGGGCGCTGATAAGGTTTTATATACGACGGGACGTTTAACTTCCGAAATTGTGATGAAAGCCGCCCAAATGACAATCCCGGTAGTGCTGTCAAGATCAGGAATGACACGTATGGGCTTGGAGCTTGCCCAGGACCTTGGAATAACTTTGATTGCCCGTGCAAAAGGAAGAAGATTCTTCGTTTACCACGGACAAGAAAATATTGTTTTTGATGCGCCTCCGAAAAATCCCGCCAGCGATCCTTGAATTCCGCGCCTTTTGTCCGATGAGTTTTTTCTTGACAAACTTCGGGGTACCTCCTACAAATATCTTATAGCTAAATTATAGCTAAATTATAGCTGTTGCGGCTTGCCTGGATCGTCGGTAAAATCAGAAACAAAATCGGAACAGAAAGCGTAATTTGGAAAGGGAAAAAATGAGGTACGCAGAGACAGGATTTAATTTAGAAATTGATCTATCCCGCGGAAACGTTGAGAGGGTAGCAACCGACCCTAAATTAACCGAACTTTATCTGGGGGGGCAGGGTACGGCCGGGAAGATACAATGGGATAGGGTTCCTCCTGAAGTTGACCCCTTTTCTCCCGATAATCTACTCATATTCAGCACCGGTCTTTTACATGGCACGCCGGTTCCCGGTGCCAACCGTACCGCTGTTGATACCTTTTCTCCCCAGACAAACTTATATTCGCATTCATTATTTGGAGGATTTTTCGGGCCGGAACTGAAACATGCCGGTTACGACAAAATCGTTATTCGTGGTAAGGCCTCCGGTCTGGCTTATTTGTGGATAAACAATGACAAAGTCGAAATACGTGATGCCGGCCATCTTCAGGGCAAAGGCGCTCTAGAAACTGGAGCACTCATTAAAGAGGAGTTGAACGATCCCGATGCCCAGGTGGCCGCTATCGGTCTGGCCGGTGAAAACAGGGTCTATATGGCAACCATCGAACATGCCAACTCCAGCGCCTCGCGAGGGGTAGGGGTGATCATGGGAGATAAAAGGCTAAAGGCGATAGCTGTCCGTGGAACAAAGGACATCAATGTTGCCCGACCGGCCGAACTTTTTGAGATATGCAACCCCATGTATCAGGAAATTTATGATAACCCCTATTGTGGGGATGCTTTTTTGCACGAGGATGACGAAGGCTGGCATGTCAATAATTTTGCCTGGGGCAATGCGCGTGAGCGCCAAAAAGATTTTTGGAACAAAGAACGTGAAGGGAAGTGGAAGGCAATATCTGATAGCGTGCGGCTTCGATGGACGGGTTGCTTTAACTGTCCAAAGGATTGCCATCAAGCGATTTCCTACCCGGGACGGCAAACATATTTTCAAAAATGTTACAGTAAACTTACCTATGCGATGGCGGCCTATAAAGAACTGGATTTTAATTATGATATCCTTGGCGTTACTCAGGAGCATGGGCTGGACGGATACTCAACGCCGCAAATCCTGGCCTTTGCCATTGAACTTTACGAAACCGGCATTTTAACTGACAGGGACCTGCCTGGATTTCCGTCCGACTCCGGGGAAAGATTTTTCTATCTGGTTGAAAAAATTGTTCGGCGGGAAGGCATTGGTGATGCTTTGGCCAATGGTGTTTATCATGCAGCCCGTCAGATTGGTAAGGGCGCCGAAGAATTTGATCATAATAGCATTAAAAAATTTGAGCAGCTGCCCCTCAAGCTGAAAATGATAAATTATCCCTATTTCCTTATGTATGCCACTGGAGAGAAGATGACGATTACCCAAACTGAAGGGTCTTATCCCCAGATACCCATTGCTGATAAGGAAGAGAGAGAAAAATTTGTAAAGAATTGGGACGCCGCCCCTGAGAGGTTTAAAAAATGGTTTTTGGAATGGGAGCCGCGTTCACATCCATCTATTGAAGCATCTGTCAACATTTGTGATTGGAATGAGACCATGCATTACATTGATGACGCCATCGGGACTTGCGCCTTTTTGTCTTCATTTAGAGGCCAATTTGGCGGGAGGCCGCCGTATCACCTTCATAATTTACCAAATTTTATCTCGCATGCAACCGGGATGGATCTTGATCCAGACGCCCTATGGGAAATAGGTAGAAGGAACCGAAATCTGATTAGAGCCCTTAATGTCAGAAGGGGCTTAAGAAGGAGTGATGAGAAGCCCCCTGAGGACCATTGGAAGATAAGAGACCCTCAGATGGAAACCAGGCTGCTTGACGCGTATTATGATTTCAAGGGGTGGAATAATGAAGGCATTCCTACCAAAGAGACCTTGGACGAACTGGGCCTGGATTACGTGAGCGCAGACTTCCTGCAGAGGGGGATCTTGACAGATAGTCAAGGTACGCCTTCCAAAGAGACTTCATCGAAAAAAGAAAAAAATATAAAGTGAATGGAGTCGTAACCGTGAGCGATGGGTCAAAAAAGAAAATAGTTAAAGACATAAAAGTTGATCTTGATAAGTGCATTGGTTGCCGGGCATGTGAGGTGGCCTGCTCCGCCTTTCACGCCAGACCGAAATATAGCAGCACCAATCCGTCCAGGTCTCGGATTCGGGTGGTTATCGATGACCTGAATGATGTGTATGTGCCGATACGTGCCGGTGATTATACGCCGGCCGAATGCACGGGCAGAAATACGTATTCGATTAACGGAAAGCAATACAAAGAATGTAGCTTTTGCGGGGTTTCCTGCCCGTCCAGGGACCTTTTCAAAGAACCCGATTCCGGGCTGCCTCTAAGATGTGATATGTGTGAAGACGATCCACCACTATCAGAGCCCATGTGTGTTCAGGTGTGCACCCATGATGCCCTGACTTACCAAGAAAGGGAAGAGGAAGGCCAAGCAGAAGAGATGCAAGAGGAGTTGGCGGTAGGATTGGAATCATTGGCCGACAGATATGGATTGGAAAAGTTAATGGATATTGTTGCCCGAATGTCAATGAAAACAGATAAATAAGGATAGTCGAACGGGCGCTTATCCGGGAGCATGATTCCTAAAAACTCTGGTTTCGGCTCCTAAAAATTTCGCCGTTGATCCCTTAATTCCGCACCTCCCATCCGATGATTTTTTTCTTGACAGATTCCGGAGAACTCCCTATAACTACTTTGTAGCTAAATTGTAGTTAATTTATAGCTAAATCGATATGATTAATTAGAGCCCATCAGAACATTAAAAAATATGCCACGGATTCAGGTAATAAGGGGAAAAAATGAGGTACGCAGAGACAGGGTTTAATTTAGAAATTGATCTTACCCGAGGTGACATTGAGAGGGTCGAAACGGACCCAAGAGACACCGAGCTTTATCTGGGGGGTCTGGGCACGAATGCCAAGATATTATGGGACCGGGTGCCCCCCGAAGTTGAACCCTTTTCTCCTGAGAATTTACTCATATTCAGTGCCGGCCTTTTATGCGGCACCCCGGCTACCGGTTGCAACCGTACCATTGTTTCCACCATTTCTCCCCAGACCCGATTAATGGCATTTTCAATGATGGGGGGCTTTTGGGCACCCGAATTGAAGTATGCCGGTTATGACAAAGTGATCCTGCGCGGCAAGTCCCCCGATCTGGTATATTTATGGATCAACAATGACAAGATAGAAATACGAGATGCATCCCATTTGCAGGGTAAAGGTGCGACTGAAACAGCCGAACTGCTTCGCCAGGAGTTGAATGAGCCCAAAGCCCAGGTGGCTGCCATCGGCCTGGCCGGTGAAAACAGGGTTTATTTTGCTTCAATTGAGCAGGGCAGGTCCAGTGCCAGCCGTCTGGGAATCGGTGCCGTCATGGGCGACAAAGGGGTAAAGGCCATCGTTGTCCGTGGAACAAAGGATATCAATATTGCCCAGCCGGCCGAATATTTGGAGCTTTGCAACGAAGTGCTGGAATATATAAAATTCCGCAATCAAAATCCAATTCCCGGAGTAATGACCATCCTGCAGGGGCTTGGCTCACCGCAGGAGATGGCCACCCATGATGAAAAGTGGCATACCGAGAATTTTATGTGGGGAAACTCCCGCGAGCGTAGAAGGGATTTTTGGACCGATGAAGTCAAAAGGGCGTGGATGCAGACGCTTGAGGGTATGCGGACACGGATGATAAGTTGCTATAACTGTCCCATGAAATGCGCGGCAACCATTTCTCCCCCGGGACAGCCAACTTACATGATGAAATGTTTCTCCAAACTGACCTATACAATGGCGGCCATGTCAGACCTGGATTTTGGCCTAAGAATCGCCCAGCATGCCACGGAATATGGCGTGGACGGATTTTCAACCCCGCAGGTGATGGCCTTCGCCCTTGAACTATACGAAAACGGCATTTTAACGGATAAAGACTTTCCGGAGATGCCCTCCGATAACGAGGGAAGATTTTACTGGTTGTTGGACAGAATTGTCCGGCGGGAAGGAATCGGAGATGTTTTGGCCAATGGTACCTATTGGGCGGCCAAGGAGATTGGTAACGGCGCCGAAGAATATGCCCATAATAATATTAAGAAACATGAGCAGCTGCCTCTCAAACTGTCGATGCTGAATCCCGTTTATTTCCTTATGTATGCCACCGGCGAAAAGATAAACATTACCCAGATTGAAGGGCAGTTCCCCCAGGCGCCTTACCCCAAAAGAGAACATCGCGAAGCGTTTGTAAAGGACTGGTTCCAGGTTCCTGATGAAAAGTTCAAGCAATATTTTTTGGACTGGGAACCGCGGGGAGAAAACTCAAACCCCTATTACCCGACGGTTCAGATGTCTTGTGACATTGTGGACTGGCAGGAGAAGATGCACTACATCGATGATGCCCTCGGCATGTGTGCTGGTTTGTCATCATTTCCCCTGAAGCCTCCGTATCATATCCACAATTACCCGAAATTTATCTCAGCCGGGGCCGGGATCGATATGGATGAAGAGAAACTGTCGCAGGCAGCCAAAAGGTACCGGACTTTAGTACGAGCCATTAATATCAGCAGAGGCATGCGCAGAAAAGATGACAAGCCGCCAGAGAACCATTGGAAAAAAAGATTTCCCGAACTTGAAAAGGAACTCTTGGATACGTATTACCAATTCAAAGGGTGGAATAGTGACGGCATTCCGACTAAAGAATCCTTAAATGAACTGGGGTTGGATTACGTGAGCGAAGAATTCATCAAGAGAGGAATCCTGACGGATGGTGAAGATGATCCTGCCAGAGAGACCTCGGCGGAAACAGAGCAGGCATAAGGCGAAGGGAGTACAGCCGTGACGGGTGAGAAGAAAAAGAAAACTATTAAAACAATAAAAATTGATGTCGATAAATGCAATGGTTGCCGGGCATGTGAATTAGTCTGCTCCGCCTTTCACGCGGCGCCAAAATATAGCAGCAATAATCCGGCGAGGGCCCGTATTCGCGTGATTAGCGAACCACTCAAGGACATATATGTTCCTGTATACGCGGGTGATTATGCTCCCGCCGAATGTGCCGGCCGGGACAAATACACGATTGACGGCAAGGAATACGACGAGTGTGCCTTCTGCCGTGCCTCCTGCCCATCCCGGGACGAGTTCAAAGAACCCGACTCCGGACTCCCGCTAAAATGCGATATGTGCGAAGGCGAAGACGAACCCCTGTGTGTAAAGTGGTGCCTGGCTGATGCCCTGGTTTTAGAAGAAAGAGAAGAGGACGTCGACGAAGAGGAAGAAAAGGAAGAACTGGAGACCGGACTGGAAGCACTGGCAGACAAACATGGCTTGCAGAAAATATTGGATACCATTGCCCGAATGTCAAAGAAAGAATAAAACATCGTAACCGTTTCATAACCTTAAAATGAAAAAGAGGTTTGAGAAAAACAGTGGAGAACCTAGCCGACTATAAAGAGATCGCCGATGTCATCAAGGAGAGCGGTGGCGAAGCCTTCAAAGCATGCTATCAGTGCGGGTTATGCGATGTTGTCTGTCCGTGGAACCGGGTTAGAAACTTCAGTATGCGCAGGATAGTCCGAGAGGCCTCATTCGGTTTAACTGATATCGAAAGTGATGATATCTGGCGCTGCACCACCTGCGGCATTTGCCCTCAGCAGTGCCCCAGGGACGTCAAACAAATAGAATCCGGGGTTGCCTTACGCAGGATTGCCACCGAATATGGCGTATTTCCCACGACTGCTAAACCCGTGCGCGGGGTAAGCGCCAGCCTTCTCGGTAAAGGCAATCCTTTGGGTGAAGATCGCGAAAAAAGGGCGGATTGGGCCAAAGATCTGTCTGTCAAAGCCTTCACCGAAGGAATGGAAATTTTATATTTTCCCGGCTGCTACCTTTGCTATGACCCCAGATTAAAAAAGGTCGCCAGAGCCACAGCCGCTATTCTTAATAAGGCCGGGGTCGATTTTGGAATACTGGGTTCATTGGAGAATTGCTGCGGCGAAAGCATCCGCAAGACGGGCGACGAAGAATTATTCAAACGCCTGGCCAGGGAAAACATCAAAAATTTTATCGATAAGGGGGTGCGGAAAATCCTTGTTTCCTCTCCTCATTGCTACCATACCTTCAAAAACGAGTATCCCGAATTTATGGTCAACTTCGAGGTGGTTCATATCACCCAATATTTATTCGAGCTGATTAATGAGGGCAGGCTTGAGCTTACCAAGGAGTATGGGAAGAAAGTGACTTATCATGACCCGTGTTACCTGGGTCGGCATAATGGCATATATGACGAGCCGCGGGAGGCTTTAAAAAAAGTACCCGGTTTGGAGCTGGGTGAGATGCCTGAATCGCGGGTGAGCAGTCTGTGCTGCGGTGGTGGCGGCGGCCGAATCTGGATGGAGACGGTAAAGGGTGAAAGATTCTCTGACTTTAGAATAGAACAGGCTGTGGGTGTGGGGGCCGAGGTGCTGGCTACTGCCTGCCCATACTGCATTACCCATTTTGAAGAAAGCAGGCTCACTTTGGAGGATAGTGAAAGTTTAGATATTAAGGATATTACTGAGATAATCGCAGAAGTGATTTAGAAGCGATCCCAAAAATGTCTTAGCGAACTGAAGAAAACCGATGAGGTGCTAGAAAGTGGAAAAGGAACCGTTAATAGAAGAACAAGTTCAAGAGCTTTGTCAAAGTTTTGTAGACCAAAATTTTGGAGACGTGATGGTTGTCGGTGGAGGGATCAGCGGTATTCAAGCCTCGCTTGATCTTGCCACTGCCGGTTTTAAGGTTTATTTGGTTGAGAAATCACCTGCCATTGGCGGTCATATGGCCCAGCTTGACAAGACCTTTCCTACTAATGACTGCTCCATGTGAATTCTCTCCCCCAAACTGGTCGAGGTCGGCCGGCACCCAAACATAGAGATTCTGACGTATACTGAAGTTGACCGTGTCGAAGGGGAAGCAGGTGACTTTAATATAACCCTGACCAAAAAACCCAGATACATTATTGAGGACAAATGCACGGGTTGTACGACCTGCGCAGAATACTGCCCGGTCGAATACCCTGATCAGTTCAATCAGAAAATATCGACGAATAAAGCCGTCCATATCTACTTCTCCCAAGCAATTCCCCTGGTCGCCTATATTGATGAAAGCTGTATTTACCTGAAAGAGAAAAAATGCCGTATTTGCGAAAGCGTCTGTAAGACCAATGCCATCGATTTTCAGCAAACACCGGAAAAGAAGGAAATTAAAGTCGGGGCGATAATTCTGTCTCCCGGCCTTGAGCCGTTTGATCCCAGGGCGCAGGCAGAATATGGCTACGGCAAGATACAGAACGTGGTTACCAGTCTCGACTTCGAACGGCTCTTATGCGCCACCGGTCCATACGAAGGTGAGATATATCGTGCCTCCGATAAGAAGTATCCCCATAAAATCGCCTGGTTTCAATGCGTCGGTTCCCGGCGGGTTACCCCGGGCAGCAACAGCTATTGCTCGGCCGTATGTTGCACCTATACCCAGAAGCAGGTGATTTTGACAAAAGATCATGATGCCGAGACTCAGTGCACGGTATTCCATAACGATATTCGTTCCTATGGCAAGGATTTCGAACCATTTTACCAGAGAACAGAACAGCTTCCCGGGGTTCGATTTATCAGAAGCTACGCTTCGATCGTGGGAGAGAACCCGGAAAACAAGAATGTAATCGTAAGATATGCCACTCCTGACGATGGCGTAAAAGAGGAAGAATTCGAAATGGTGGTATTGTCCGTCGGGTTGGATCCGCCTGCTAATTATAAAGGTCTGGCAGATACGTTCGGAATCGAGCTCAATTCACACGGGTTTTGTAAAGCAGTTCCTTCCAATCCCATGGAGACCACCAGGACCGGGATTTTTGTAAGCGGCGCCTTTCAGAGTCCGATGGATATCCCCGAGTCGGTGTTTTCCGCCAGTGGCGCCGGCTCCCAATGTGGGGAATTTCTTGACTACCGGCGAGGAAAGCTGTCCACAGAGAGGATATACCCACCGGAAAAAGATGTCTCGGAAGAAGAGGCCCGAATCGGTGTTTTTGTGTGTCATTGCGGCGCGAATATCGGAAGAACAATCGATGTTCCCTCCGTAGTGGAATATTCCAAGACCCTGGACAATGTTGTCCACGCTCAAGAACAGCTGTTTTCCTGTGCGACGGATTCTGCCCAATCAATAACAGAGACCATCCGCGAAAAGGGCCTTAATCGCGTGGTTGTGGCTGCCTGCTCTCCCCGAACTCTTGAGCCGTTATTTCGGGACACGCTGCGGGAGGCCGGAATTAATCAGTATTTCTTTGACATGGCCAATATCAGAGAACATTGCTCCTGGGTCCACTTTCGCGAAAAGGAAGATGCCACCCAAAAGGCCAAGGATATCACCCGGATGTCGGTGGCAAGAGCGGGCCTTTTGCAGCCCTTAAAGGAAATTGACCTGCCGGTAAACAAGA
This sequence comes from Desulfobacterales bacterium, assembly GCA_049669725.1. Lineage (GTDB taxonomy): Bacteria > Desulfobacterota > Desulfobacteria > Desulfobacterales > JAFDCJ01 > JAFDCJ01. Next base: position 23,365 of record JBATKU010000734.1, on the reverse strand, counting down.
CGGCACTGGTGGTTGGTGGCGGGATCGCCGGCATGACCTGTGCGCTCTCCATCGCCGGCCAGGGACATGAGGTTTACCTGCTGGAAAAGGATACAGACCTGGGGGGAATGGCAAGAAATATCCATTACACTGTGGATGGGATGGATGTTCAGGCCTTTTTAAGTGATCTGGTGCGCACGGTTTATCAGAATCCCTCCATACATGTGTATACGGATGCTGTCATCACAGAAGCTACCGGTTATGTCGGCAATTTCGTAACCAGGGTGACGTCTGAAAGAGGGGACACAGAAATAAAACATGGAGCAGCCGTCATCGCTGTAGGTGCGGATGCATATGAGCCCACCGAATACCTTTACGGGGAAGATGAAAAAGTATTGACCAACCTTGAGTTGGAAAACCGCATCATCAAAGGAGATCAAAAGCTGATAAAGGCCCAGAACCTGGTGATGATCCAATGCGTCGGTTGCAGAAACGAAGATCGAAATTACTGCTCCCGGATATGCTGTAACCAGTCTATAAAGAACGCCTTGAAACTGAAAAAGATAAATCCCGCAATAGATATCTACATTCTTTTCAGGGATATAAGATCGTATGGGTTCGCTGAAGATTATTACCGGGAAGCGTCCAATAGTGATGTAAAGTTCATCCGCTACGAGCCTGATAACAAACCCCAGGTAGAAGCTGTCACGGCCGAAGGCCGGCCTGTTTTAAGGGTTGCCGTGGATGATCCCATCCTGGGTCGGAAGATAGCTATCGATGCTGATTTCCTTTCTTTGGCTGCGGCTGTTATTCCCCCTGCAGGAAACAGGGAAATATCTCAACTGTTCAAAGTCTCTTTGGGGCCGGATGAATTTTTCAAGGAAGCCCATGTCAAATTAAGACCCGTTGAGTTTGGTACCGAAGGCGTTTTTCTGTGTGGATCGGCTCACTATCCCAAGCATATACCGGAAACGATAAACCAGGCTTACGGAGCTGCAAGTCGGGCTTTAACCCTACTCTCACATGACATCGTCACCGTCTCGGGTTCGGTTTGCGAGGTGGAGGAGAAGAAATGTATGGGCTGTGGGGCATGTATCTCAGCCTGTACCTATAATGCCATAGAGTTTCAAAAGACAAGCCAGGGCCCAAAGGCGGTGGTTAATCCTGTTCTCTGCAAAGGAGACGGCCTTTGCAACGCAAAGTGTCCAACAGGGGCGATCTTTTTAAAGCACTTTACCGATGAAGATCTATTGAGCCAAATTGATGCGGCGCCAAATGATTTATAAGGAGTTGAGAACGAATGAGCACAGGACTTACATTTAAACCAAGAATATTAGGTTTTGTATGCCATTGGTGAGCGTACGGTGCTGCTGACATGGCTGGAGTTTCCAGACTGCAATATTCAACTGAAATCAGGCTTGTTCGCGTCATGTGTTCCGGTAGGGTCGACCTGGAATTTGTACTCCGAGCCTTCTCAAATGGAATGGATGGGGTTTTTATTGGCGGTTGCCGCCTTAATGAATGTAATTATATTACCCATGGAAATTACGATGCACTCAACATGGTGCTTCTATGTAAAAAAATAATGGCGCACATAGGGCTGAACCCGGAAAGATTAAGAATCGAATTTATGACTTCCGGTGAAGGAAACCTTTTTACCGAAGTTGTAGATGAATTTTCCAAGAACGTTAAGGAGCTAGGACCACTTGGCAAAGGCGAAGAAATCGACGAAAATGAATTAAAGTCCAAACTTGAGGAAGTCAGAAAGCTGATCCCCTACATTAAGATAGAGAAAAGGAAGAAGCTGGCGGCACGCCTTGAAAACAAAGACGAATACGACGGATTTTACACCAGCGACGAGATAAACAAGCTATTTAGTGAAGTAACCTCGTATTACATTGATCCGGATAAGTGCCAGGCCTGTATGATCTGCTTCAGGAGATGCCCTGTTGAGGCGATTGAAGGTGGCAAGAACAAAATCCATGTCATTGACCAGGACAAGTGCATAAAATGCGGTACCTGCTTTGAAGCCTGCCCCCCTCGCTTTGGTGCAGTGAAAGAGATTTCCGGGGAACCTGTTCCGCCACCTATTCCCGAAGAAGAAAGAACTATAATCAGAAAAATCAAAAAAAAATGATAAAAATCCTTTTCAGCCAGGTATCTCAAGGATAGGTAATTTTCCCTATTTTATTTCCTTTACATTCAATATCGACTTTTTATTTTATAGGCCTTGAAAGACTCCAATTCTAATGGGAACATGAGTAAAACATACAGAATACAGGCCATTGAGCAGACCAAGGCGGCCCAACGCTAAATAAAATTAGCAGGGAGATATCTTAATGGAAAAACAGAATCTGTTGGATGGGAAAAGACTTCTCATCGTTGATGATGAACCGGACATATTGGATATTTTAGAAGACTTACTGGGCATGTGCCAGATTACCAAAGCCGCCACCTTTGAACAGGCCAAAGATTTGTTGGAAAATCAATATTTTGACATGGCCATTTTAGATATCATGGGTGTTAAAGGTTATGAGCTGTTGGAATTATGCAACCAAAAACGGGTGATCGGTGTTATGCTGACCGCCTATGCCGTGACGCCTGAAGATATTAAAAGATCCTATGAAAACGGAGCGGCATCATTTGTGCCCAAGGAAAAGATGGCCGATATTACAACCTATTTGACCGATATTTATGAAGCCAAAGAAAAAGGTAAAAACCTGTGGTGGCGCTGGTTTGACCGCCTGGCGGATTACTGCGAAAGGAAATTCGGTCCCGACTGGCAAAAGGACCATGGTTTCAAAGTCAGATGAATCAAAAATGTTATTAAGGCTACTCATCCCTATTTCCACCCTCTTGTAGTGCTTTATCATTAAAGCTATTTTGCACACTGCTGCCTCGCCCGATTAATTACATAACTCTAAATTTCAAAGTTTCCATACTTCATCCGGATATCCAGAAGAAATCCAACCCCTCCAAATTCGAGGGCACGTTATGTAAACAAAACGAACCGCTAAAAAAGTAAAGGTTTGTCGTGCGCAATCCATAACTCAACCCGAAAATGGCAGAAAGCTATATATTGTGGTGTACTCTTTTTGAAATCTCTTGAGTTCTGGATTTGGATATGAAACAAATATCGCAGGAATCGGTGAACCACATATAACCTACAAAAAATTTTGTTAAAATTCTCCTACATTTGATATACGTAATCCAAAGGAACCTGATTTTTAATCCCGTTTTTCATCAACCGTGCCCGCCATCATTTTATAACCATATACCAACCTATAATTTATTTTCAAAAATAATTGGCCAGGATGGGTTGATAAATCTCAACTCCGAAATGCCGGTAATACGGTTCGCATTTTGAAAGCAGTAAGAAAGAAATCTTTTTTTGCAGATGCGCTCTCTCCTCATCCAGGGTATCAAAATTGCCCCCGCCCTTGGAAATGATCAGATCGGAGCGCCGCAACAAATCGTTGACTTCATTCGAGCAGCGCCCCAACATGGTCCCCGGCAGGGGACCATCGATGCCGTTTTCGATAACCCGCACGATGTTATCCATACCGATAGAGCGGGCTTCGGTAAAGGTTGCGTCGTTGAGGACGGGAACGCTTCTGACCACAAACACGATCTCGGGAGAATGCAATTCTTTTATGGTCTCAATGAGCAATTTGTCGAATACAATTTCGCCGGCATTGTCTCCCAAATATACCAGATGTCTGCTCGCTCTTAACTGCTGCTCAAAGGATGAGTAAATTTCAAGCGGAAGCAGGGTATCGACTCTGTCTTTGATTGAATTTTCAAAAGTCACAGCTGAATCGGCGACCATGAGATCAAGAGAATTTCCCAGGATGGCCAGCTTAACAGCCATATAGAGCGGATCAACAGCCTCATTGACCATCTGTTTCAGATCGGGATACAAATCCAGTATTTTTTTATTTTGATCTGATTTTGCTAATCGAAAAGGATCCGAGGAGCCGGTTTTCTTTACAAATTTGCGCCAGATATCCTCGATGACCTCCGCGCTGGTCGTGTTCCAGTCGAGGCCGCGCAGGGCAGGGATTTCAAGGATTTCGGTGGAAAGTTCCCGGATGGTGGTTTCATCCAGCGGCATTTGGCGGAGGGCCGCGACGGACATCCTCAATATGCAGGGAATACAGTCGGCTTCGAGCAACATGGGTCGATTAAAATCCCTTCATCATTTCCTTCATTATAAACGGAATCTCGATTCGGCCGGTCGGAGCCAGAATCCGGCTGCTGTAGTCAATGGCGTAATATTTTTTCAGGGGCCGCACCAGGCGCCTGAACTCTGATGTATTGATGGACTGGGCAATTTTTTCGATATCGCGTCCGGTGCATTCGGCCAGGATTCGGGGACCCGAGCCGATGGCCAAACGCCAGCCGGCGGTTATCGGAACCCCGAGGGCCTTCATGCCGGGGACGCATTCTTCCTTGACAAACCGGTAGTGCGCGTCACCCTGGCCCGGGATGAGATTGTAGTATTGGTTGAACTTCCAGGCACCGGTCTGGATGCGATACGGTTCATCCTGGATCCGACCGCTGGGAACCCAGACCCGGTTGCTGTAATTGAAGACCACCTGCGAGAGTTTATTCGTTATGACGCGGTACTCACTATCGGCGAGGATCTTCATCAGCCCCGCCTGGCCTTCGATGGTCGCCACGGCGATGACGCGGGGGCCTTCCCCCACAGCCACGTAATATCCGCCCAGCAATTTAAGGCCCAGTTTTTCGAGGGTCGGGTTGTATTCGTTGGTGACAAATGCTGAATATTCGTCGTATTTGCCGGGAATGACATCCCAACTTTGAGCGAAAAGTATGGTCATCTGCTACCTCCCTATGGAATGACGAATGACGATTGTCGATTGAAAATTTTACTATTTCTATCGATAGTTCTATTTACCTCAACGAATATGACGGAGCGAAGCGACATCCTCAAATCGACATTCGTCACTCGACATTCATAATTCCCCAGTCCTACATCTTAAACACCCGCGTCATGAGCTCTGCCAGATACTCGTCATCACTCTCCTTTTTGCGGACATATTTTGCGGGCCTGGTTTGAACCCAGTAGAGATTGTCAGGAAAGGGTTGGTTCGGGTCAAAGACCCACTCCATGTCCTGGGGGGTGTCAAAATGAGCTTCAACCGTTTTGGCGATCCGCGCGATTTCTTCAATTTCCTCTTTGCTCAGGCAGACGTTGTTCTGCATATCCGCGGGAACTTTGACCGTGCGGGTGCCGGAATCCTTGTAAACGACCATCTTGGTTTTGGTGCCGATGGTGCTTACGATTTCACCGCTTTGTTTGTCAACGACAAAGCTGTCCGGCGTAATCTCACCGCTGACAACGCTTTCGCCCAGGCCCCAATTGCCCTCCACCACTATTTTGGACAGATCCCCGGTTGTGGGCTGCACCGTCAGCGTGACCCCGGCACAGCGGGCGTCGATCATTTTCAAGACCGCCACTCCTATGGGAGCCTTGTCCAGCGCCATGCCGCTTTCTAGACGAAAGGCGATGGCCCTGGTGGTAAAGGCACTGCCCCAGACCCGGACGACCTTGTCGATGAGATCTTTTTTTCCGCGCACGTTCAAATAGGTTTCCATCTGGCCCGGCATACTGACCGCCCCGCTGGAGCGGGTGGCCACCGGTAAATCTATACAGCTGGCTTGCTCACACAGCCGGCCATAGTGGTTCCAGAGCTCAAGCGCCATATTTGCGGGCATCGGTTTGGACTCGATGACGCCCCGGATAAAGCGACTGGCTTCAATTTGTTTTTCAACTTTGTTGATCAATTCCTTCTGGTTTTTCTGCACAAATTCGCGTATCTCAGCGCCCGCTCCGGTCGTCTCCATGAATTGTTCGTAACCGGCGACCGATATCGCAAATCCCGGTGGAACCCGCATTCCCAGGTGAACCATTTCACCAAGATTGGCGCATTTTTTCCCCACCATGTCGTTGTGCTCGCTGCGCAGTTCATCGAACCAGTAGATCCATTTCTCTGCCATGGCGACTTCCTTCCGCTCCCGGCAAAGAGAGCCCCTATATTAACTCAGGGGGCTCTCCTTTTCGCCGTTTAACCGTTATTTGTCCATAATGTATACCGTCCCAAGGTTGGCATCCACTTTAACCCGTTGGCCGGACTTGATCTTCTGGGTGCCTTCGAAGACGTTCATGACCACCGGGATACCGTATTCCCGGCCGACAATGGCGGCATGCGAAAGGCTGGCGCCCCGATCCACGATCACGCCTTGGATCATGGAAAAAATCGGCGTCCAGCTGGGCGACGTGGTGGCCGCCACCAGGATGTCGCCCTCCTTTACCAGGTGGAGCTCATCTTCGGTCATGATGACCCGCGCCGGGCCTTCGGCTACCCCGGGGGACCCGCAGGTTCCATAAAGATCGGCTTTGAGTTCGGGGCGCACCTCCGGCATGGCTCCGACGACCACCTTGAGGGCGATGGGGTCATTGGACTGTACCAGTACGCCCATGGCCTGATCCATATCGAATCCCTCCTTTAACATGGCAGGAGGATTGGGCGTCTTTTGCCATTCTTCCCACTCCGCCTTTCGGCGCTCTACGATATAGCGCAGGTCAAACTGATCGGGATTGATGCCGGCCCGCCGGATTTCGTCGGGTATCAGGAAAAACATGTCTTCATGATCATCGATGGTCCCTTTTTTAACCCACCGTTTGCCCAGGCCAAGCGCGCTTCGCCGCATCATGGCATGGGTATACAGATCCAGGTAATGGTCGTGTTCTTCGCTGAAAACACCGCTTTTTTGAGCCAGCCGCATCAATTGCTCGAACCAGCCTCTTTGCTCCTGGGGAACCTTCGCGAGCACCTCTTTTTCGGCTGCTTCCCGTTCTCCGGCAATCTTCTGACGCTCCTTGTCGAGGTTGAAATCCCCGCCTTTTAAGAGGAATTGCTTAACATTACCGAGGGCCGGCGCTGGGTCCTCCACCCAGGAAGGCAGATTTATTTCCGACATGCGCTGCATGCGCCAACCGTCTTCATTCATAAAATCCATAAAATCCTTCAGAAACGCCTTGCCCTTCTCCACTGACGCCAGGGCAGCCGCGATATTGGCTGGATCGTTTTTAAGAAATACATCCGCCAGACCATCTTCCTGGGCTCGTTTGGAACATTCCCACAGGCGGCGATCGACCTGAAAGACCTTGTTGTCAAAGCCGGAGACCAGTTTGTGGAAAAGCGGGGAAGTGTCATCGATACCGGCCAGCTCCCGGCACATATTTTCAAAAAGAATATAGGCCGTGTAAGTTCCGTACATCATATACATGTGAATTTCCCACATGCGGCGGCAGGTGTTGATGGTCTCTTCAAAATTGTCCAGCAGTTCTATGTTGGTGGCTTCATCGAGATCCAGGGCTTTGAGGTTCTCATAACGCCCTAAAATCTCATCAACAAAACCGTTCCACAAACCGTCATAGTCCTGTATGAAAGGCAAGATTGCTTTGCGAAATCGTTTTTCTCTTCGCTGTTTTTCCTCCTCCGACTTCACCAGGAGCAGTGTCAGGTAACCCCCTCCGTTCATAAATCGCCAGTCCCACCCTTTGACGGTTGGCAGGCTCAATTTTTCGGCTCCGTACTGCATGCCGTGTCGACAGAAATTTATCCAGAACCAACCGAACATCGGTGTCCAGGGCGGCACGGAATGGGTGCCGTCCAAAAACCAGGCCGGTGATTGCTCGAAATCCCTTTCGGGGTCGAATTCCAAACCGGGAACAACATCATACACTTTCATATTGGCCTCCTTTTTGTAGGTTGACGCATTTGAATTGCCGGCCGCCGGGACGCGATCGGAAAAAGATTTCAACCGGTCCCGCGGGGCTTACGAGTGGTTAATACCCTTGCAAGATGCGGGTGCAGCTACGGCTGACCGCTTTTGCCCGGCGAATCCGATGAATTGGTTGCCGGGTGTGTTTTGATATCTTCAACCGCCTCAGGCAAATCCAGCGTTTGGAGCCGATCGATGCCGGGTATGCCTTCAGAGGTGTAGCCCAGGGCCTGGTAGTATTCGTCCAGCAAATGCTCTAGATTGCCGACCACCTGATCGGTGGCCGGTCCGGCCTGCTGCAAGGGTTCTTTGCGCATGCGTTCGGGCAGCGTGTCGTCTTTGCGGTCAAACCCGTCCCGGGCGTTGAAACAGCGTTCGATACAGACGATGCGCTCTCCGATTTTAAGCAAATTCGCGACATCCCCAAAATCGTCGATGCCGGTGGCAGCAAGAAGAAGGCGGGCATACATGGCGGCGTCCAACCCCGTATTGCCAAAGGTGCAGGCGATAAGAGAATCCTCGAGGGCTTGCTCCTTTTGAACCCGGGCAATTAAATCGCCTTTGCCTGTCTCGGCCAGAGGATCTGCCTGGCCTGAAAATTCCTCCCGGGGACGGCCGTACATGTGACTGCCGCCGATGTTTGAGGTAGCCATACTAAGGGCATAGCCCTTGACCCCGCGCGGCTCATATCCCGGAAGCTCCAGGCCTTTGATATGCATGGCCAGGCCAGCGGCACCGCCACCCAGCTGTTCGGCGGCCCTTTTGACGCCTTCTCCCAGCAGACGGCCGAAGCCCTCTCTTTTGCCGATCTGTTCAATCAAAGAAAAAACCGCTTCCTTATTGCCCCAGGTGAGTTTCAAACCGTCGGCATCGGCAGATGAAATAATGCCCCGGGCGAACAATTCGCAGGCAAAGGCAATGCAAACTCCGGTACTGATCGTATCGATGCCGTAGGCGTCACACAGGGCGTTGGCATCGATCACGAACTGCCGGTCGGAGAGACCGAGCAGGGGGGCGAATGCAAAAATGGTTTCGTATTCCGGACCGTCGATCTGTGAGCCCTCAAAGGGCCCGTGGGCGACCTCCCGCATACCGCCGCAGCGCGTCATACAGGCGTAACACCCGGCCCGGGCCTTTTTTAATTCAAAGAATCGGTCTCCGGACAGGTCTTCGATGTTCGGGATGCTCCCTGCCTGGTAGTTTTTTGTGGGCAGGATGCCCATCATGTTCACGATTTTGGTGATGTACGGCGTTCCCAGAGTGGTCATGGTCTGTTTGCGGGGGTGCTCCTTTAAAATGTCGACCTGGGTTTTGATCAACCCCTTGAAGGTTGCAGGATCGAACGGGGTCGGTTTTTTGATCGGGATATTGATCGATACGGCTTTCAGGTTCTTGGAGCCCATCACCGTTCCCATGCCGCCCCGGGAAGCCGTGCGTTCGCCGGAGTGGATGACCGCATAGCGGACCAGATTTTCACCCGCGGGTCCGATGCAGGCCGCTTCGGTGCGGTTGCCGTGTTTTTCTCTCAGCTTCGCCTGTAATCGACGGTAGTCCAGTCCCCAGAGATCAGCCGCATCATGAAAATGAACGCCGTCTGCGTCAATGTGGATATAAGCCGGCGCCGCTGCCCTGCCTTCCAGGATGATGAGATCATACCCGGCGTGCTTCATCCACACGCCGAAATTTCCGCCCGAGACGGAGCGAAAAATGGTGCCGGTCAAAGGGCTTTTAGACATCACCGCCCATTTGGAAAACCCCTGAAGCCCGGTGCCGCCCAGGGCTCCGATGAGCAGCAGCAATTTGTTGTCTGGCGAAAGCGGGTTTAAGGCAGGCGTGAGCTCATCATAGAGATATTTGGCACCCAGCCCCCGGGCTGAAATAAAGCGCGTGACGTGTCGCTGGGGAATTTCTTCTTCCCCAAAGGAAGAATCGTTGAGGTTAATCCTGAGAAGCCTGCCGGTGAGTGTGCTCATGGGTCTCCTAATTATAGGTTTCAGGTGTCAGGTTTCAGTGTTCAGCATTTCCACTCCCTGACACCTGAAACCGTCAGTTTCCGATAACATGTTGTTAGCACAAACTCGATTAGGACCTGGTTTGTCAGCCTATCTGCAACACGATTTTTCGTGTTATTTCGACAATGTACACATGCGGCTGAGCTGCCCCGGTCAGGTGTTGATATGTCCTGAGGGCACGAGAATTTTACAGCCGTAGTTGGAGACCAATTGGAGCAATTTAAGTGTTAACTTCTGGTAGGCCGGGTTTTCCAGCATTTCACCGATCGTTACCAGATTATCGGCCCGGGTTTCATCGATCCTGTAAGGGGTGGCGCCCACCGCAACATTCCAGCCACCCACCAGTGTAAGACCAAAGCGTTTCATCTCCGGGAGGTGAACCTGCTCTTCGAAAGCCAGAAACGCATAATAATCTGCGGGATTGATATTAAAGTGCCGGTTAAATTTATATCCATGCTCGACATCCGGAACATCCGGCTCCATTGATTCAATCGAGACCAGGAGTTTGGACTGGAAATCTCGTACCAGCTGCAATAGGCGGTTGCGAAGATCGATGTAAAGCGGCGTCATGATCAGACTTTCCACCTCGGTCACGGTTTCGGCAACACCTTCTGTGATAAAATAGGGGCCTTCACCGGAGGCGACATGCCAGGAGCCCACCATCCTCATAAAACCGGTTTCATTGATGCGGGGCACATATTCCCGGGTGAAATAGGCATCGAATTCCGATTTGGTGGCAGGCAGAATGTTCCAGTATTGGACCAGTTTGACCGGCATTGTGTTTCCTCTTCAGCGCAGGAGTCCGGTATCAACCAGAATTTTGCTGCCGAATCCGTTGACCATGGTGAGCAACTTCGCCGTGAGCAGGCGATAGCGCTCACTGCCGATGGCATCCATAATTATTTTAACGCCGGGACAGGCACCCTCAACGACTAAATTGGGGCCCGGACCGATGGCCACATACCAGGCGCCGATCATTCTGACTCCAAGCTCTTCCATGATCGGGAGGTGTTCGTCTTTCATAAACGCTATATAGTCATCATATTTATCGTAGATGACATCGTAATGGTGGTTGAAGCGATAGTTTTTGTCTTTGGGAACGATCCCCTCGATGGGGCCGGTCGGCACCAGAAGTTTGCTTTTGTAGTTTGTGATCAAAAAATGCAACAGGTGACTGAGTTTCTTGAATTCATCCAGCTGCAACAGGCTGTGAATATTTTTAACGGCGTCTGCCACACCCTCCATGATGTAGTAGGGGCCTTCACCGGAGGCGACATGCCAGGAACCAACGATCTTGAGATATCCGGTTTCATTAATTCCGGGGATGTAGCTCTTGGCCATGAACTTGCTGAATTCGTCCTCCCGCTCGGAAAGCACATCCCAATACTGAATGAATTTTACGGTCATGGTATCACCAATTATGAGGCCCAGGCCACGGTCGGCTTGGGGCACAAGACAAGAAATGATTCCGCCTTATTCCTTGAGCCTTTTCTCAATGCATGGCTCGGCCGCCGTCCACCACCAGGGTTTGGCCGGTTATGAAATCGCTTTCAGCCGATGCCAGAAATACAGCGGCACCCGTCAGATCGTCCGGCTTTTCAAGCCGCCGCAGTGGTGTTTTGGACGTGTCGTACTTGTTTACGTCGGCCAGACCTCTGCTGGCCTCGGTGTCCGTAAAGCCGGGTGCCACGCAATTGATACAGATATTGTAAGGGCCCAATTCCACGGCCAAAGCCCGGGTAAGGCCGATAATTCCGCCCTTGGAAGATACATAATGGGCAAAGCCGTGGGAGCCGGTAAAAAAGACCTCGGAGGCCAGATTGATGATTTTGCCGAAACCCTGTTCTTTCATATAGGGAAAGACTGCTCGGACCGTCAGAAATGCGCCTTTTACATTGACGGCCATCACCAAATCCCATTCGGCCAGGTCGATTTCATAAAAAGGCTTGCGTGTTAATCCGTCATAGACGGCGGCATTGTTGACCAGAATATCAATCCGGCCAAAAGCCTTGACGGCTTCTTGGGCCATGGCCAGCGTATCCGCTTCTTTGGAAACGTCGGCTTGAAAGAAGGCGGCCTGCCCGCCGAGATCTTCGATTTGCCGGACCGTCTCCTTGAGATTGTCCATATCCTTGCGGGTGACAACCATGACCCGGGCGCCCTCGGCGGCCATTTTAACGGCAAACGCCCGGCCCAGCCCCTTGGCACCTCCGGTTACGATGGCGACTTTGTCCTTCAAGCGCATTTAGGCTCCTTAGCTTTTTATCAATAGGACACGGATAAACACAGATTAAACAGATATTTTATTTTTATTCCACCTTCCGCTTTCCGCATTCCCACTTCCGATTTCCTCTTTCCACCCTCCCATTTCCGCATTCAGTTTAATATTCCCGGCCTTTTTCCTCCCAGATCTTGGGCAGATTAAAATCTTCAACAATTTTTTTAAAGCAATTGTAAGAGCTGCCGCGACCGATCCCTCCACAGGAATGCAGGTTGGAAGAGCAGATGTACATATTCTTTACATCCGGGATGCGGTAATTGGCAATTTCCGGAACCGGACGAAAGCGGTCCTGCATCGAGAGCATCATGGCGCCTTCCGCCCAGCCACCCTCCTTCATGTCAGGATGACGATAGGACACATCCAGGGGCGTTTGGATATTATGGGCGATCACATTGTCCCAGGTCATGTTGGGGGCATAAATCTGCCAGTCCTTGAGCATGTGGTCCACAATTTCCCGTTTCATTTTCAGCCATTCTCTCTCGGAGAAAAAACGCAGCGGTGCGGCAAATTCTTCCAGCAGAATCGTGTGCTTGCCTTCGGGGGCCCGATTCTTGTCCCAGATACTGTCCGGAGCGGCCAGCAGAAACATTTTCCCCGGGCTGGGGAAACCCTGCATAAAGATTTCGGACATATAATTGTAGGACAGATAATCCTCATCCTTGGGTCCCATGTAGAGTCGCGGTTGCTCTCCCAGATCGGGGTTGAAACTCTTGGCCTTGTAGTCGGGCAGTTCATGAAGGGCGACATTGCCCCAGAATATCTGGGCCCGATCGTAATCTATGTTATTGATGCGGTGCACGAGTCGATCAGCCAATTTGGTGTCCCGGAGCATGCGCAGCATGGTTTGCGGCACGCCAAGGTCACTGACCACCAGTTTGCGGGCCTCGATTTCAGCCCCGTTGACCAGCTTGACTCCCACAGCCCGGTCTCCGTCCAGGAGAACCTTGTCCACTTCGCTTTCTACAAAGAACTGACCTCCCATTGAGCTGAATGATCGCTGGAGGGAATGGGTGATGGCATGGGTCCCTCCGGATACAATCGAGGCTGATTCCATTGATAGCACCAGGCCCAGCATATGAACCACCTGGTAGACACCCATGGCATCCACCGGGAAAGAGCCCGAAGAAGTTGCAATCGCCCGCATGAAGAGAAGCCGCATTTCGGTGCTTTCAAAAAGATCCCGGGCTACCTGGATGCCGTTCATGTAATGCCAGACGGGATCGAAGCCGTATTTATCATCCGTGAATAATTCTTCCAGGGGATTAGGTACCCCCCACGGCGTCGGCGGGCTGTAACGATATTTGCGGAATGCCATCCGCCATCGTTTTTCATACCGCTCGGTGATCCATTCATACGTATCGGCATCGCGTTTTGAAAAGCGGGCAATTTCGTCATAGGTTTTTTTGAAGTTTTCATTGGAGAACTCTTCACGGCCCGAATCCGGATCCACCACGGGAAACGCCGTGTAACCGACAAAGCAGGTCTCATCCGGAAAAACCATGGCCTCGTTGCCTTCTGGAAAGACATAATGCAGCCCGAATTTTCTCAGATTAAAATCGTGATAGGCCGGATTGCCGAACATGCGGGTGAAGTGAGCGCAGGGATTTTGCAAAAAAGCCGGAGCCGGCAGCTCGTCACCGCAGGCTCCTCCGCCAACCTCCTGAAGTCGCTCAAAAACGCCTGTTTCAAGCCCGGCATTTTGCAAGTAGTTGGCAATAATGGTGGCGTGATGTCCTCCTCCGACGACGACGGCGTCAAAGCTCATGTCGGCCATAATCGTTGCTCCTTTCACCGGTAATCATTTTGCATTAATTAATGAAGCTCCCCGCAGCAGAGCTGCGAGGAATTCTTTTGATTAAATTATAATCTATCTTGAGAGCAATTCATTCTTGATACAAAGCGCTATCCCTTCAGCTTCGACAACAGGCTGGAGGGTTCGCTGCTGTCTGCGGATTCCTTGAGACCCGACAGCAGACTGGAGGATGTCCCGGACTTCGGTTCAGCCGAACCACTGGATGATTCAGCCGTTTGCTCCCTGGCCTCGGTAGACGGTTCCTCCAGCTCTGACTTGGGTTTTTTAAAAAGTGAAAATCGACCCATGACAACCGCCAGCAACGCCTTCCATAGCACCGAAGGCTTAAGTCCCATGACGATCGCCCTACGCAGGTCACCGGGCTCCATGTATACTTTAATCGTCCAATGCAGCGGTTCGGTCGACACCATGGTTAATTGTAAAACCTGCTGGTTGTCGAATTCGGTATTCAAAAGCTCTTTAAACTGGGCCAGCATGACTGTTTTGCCCAGACCGGTAGACTGGACTTTCATGATACGTGACTCCTTCTTGAGGATACCGTAATGTTAATTTCGCTGTGTATAAGGTTCAACACCCCCACTTCCTGACACCCCATATGAAACTTCAGTTCCTGACAACATGCTGTCAGAAAAAAATGCTTAAAGGCCTAAAGCAGGCCAAGTTCCTCGGCCCGCACGATGGATTCCGGCTTTTTCCACCATTTCTGGATGCCGTAGTCGTCGGCAATCCGGTTGGCGGCGTTGTATCCGTTGGCCATCAGGATGGTGCCGCCGGGATAGGTGCAGGAACCGCATATATATAAATCTTTGATCGGAGTAGCGTACTCGGCGCAGAGTTCGTTGGGCCGCAGATAACCCATCTGCAGGGGCAGATAGGCTCCCTGTTTGTAGGATCCCTCCCGCATGTCGACAAATTTATTGTGTATGTCCTTGGGGGTCGTGATGTAACGCCACATGATGGTATCTTTATCGATGTTGGGCACATACGCTCTCAATTTGTTCAAACATTGATCTGCGATTTCATCCCGGATGTCATACCATTGCTCGGCACCGCCATCGGCCAGGTTATACGGTGCGTGGCAGGATATCAGACCGGTATGCTTGCCGGCCGGCGCTTGGGAGGGATCGTGCAGGGTCGGGTAGCAGCTGTTGAATCCCGAATCGCGCAATTCACCCTTACGAATGGCGTCATAATGGTCGATCAACTCCTGATAGGAGTCATACCCGAAGAGGTGGATAAAGGTTTTGGCCAAATCCGGGTTTTTTTCAGCTGCCTTAAACTGCGGGGATTCCGTCAGGGCCAGGTGAACATGAAAAAAACTGGTTTTCTCCCACTTCCAATCATTGATGCGTGTTGCAAAATCTGACTCCAGGTGGTCCTCGCCCACCAGCTCTAGGAATGTCTGATGCGGATTGAGGCTGCTGACAATAAACTTGTTGGCCTCGTAGTAATAACCGTCCTCGGTTTCCACCCCCTTGGCACGGCCGTTTTCGATCACGATTTTGCTGACCGGTTTGGGACCGATGATCATCCCGCCGTTCTTGTAAAGCAGCTTGCTCATCACGTGGGCCAGATGGTGGCTTCCCCCAACGACCAGGCGATAGTTGGCTGCCCGGTTGAAGTATAGCGGAACCAAAAAGCCCAGCCCCTCCAGATCATAATCCAACCCCCACATGCAGGCCGCATAGAGAAAAAGGGTGCGGACATGTTCGTTTTCAAAAAGTTCTTCCACAATTGCCCGGGGAGACATGGGCTGCAGTGTCTGAAGATCCCGCCCGACATCGTGGGATTTCATTTTGGTCATAGCTTCCATGGCCGGATGCGGCGGATAGTATGTGGCCGGCGCGATAAACACATCCATATATTCTTTGAATTTTGTGGCGGCATTGACGTAGGTGCGCGCATCTTTCTCTGAAAACTGAGCGATCGACCGGGCGGTGCGTTCTGCATCCTGATAGACGGATAAGGTGCGATTGTCCTGCAAGGTCAGCGTCATCACAGGATCGGGATGGATGAACTTCAGGTCAAAGATTTCCTCCATTTCATGTTTGAAATCTTGAAAAAAAGGAGCGTAATCCACCATGGGCATATAGATGGCATGGGTGTTGTGGATGAAGCTCGGAATGGTGATCTGCTCCGAGCACAATCCACCGCCCATTTCGAACCTTCTCTCGAGCAGCAGGATCTTTAGGCCAGCCTTCGCCAGGTAGGAAGCCGTGAGCAAACCGTTGGGTCCGGCACCTATGATAATTCCATCGTATTCAGCCATCTCCACCTCCATCTCCTGGTAATTCGGTGAATGAAAATCATTAATTTGAATCAATTGTAATGACTTTTGTTAGTTTTTTTTGATTGACATGTCAATCCAATTAATTTTATATGCGTATAAGATTTTCTTATATCTATTCCGAGTCCCGCATATGCACATCAATCTAAACCAGCTCAGAGCGTTTTACCTGGCCGCCAGAGAAAAAAGCATCACCAAAGCTGCCGAGGCGCTTCATGTTACCCAGCCGGCAGTTACCATGCAGATTAAGTCCTTTGAGAAGAATCTTGACATCCAACTTTTCAGAAAGTACGGCAATGAGCTTCAGCTGACTGACGCCGGTACGGCTCTTTTTGGCTATGCCGAACGGATTTTTTTGATTGTCAGGGAACTGGAACATGCCTTGAAAAGCTGGGGAGATCTGAACCGGGAATCCCTGACCATTGGCACAACCAGAAGCTTTGCGCGACACCTTATGCCGGAACTGCTTTCGCGCTTCCAGGAGCGGTTCCCCACCGTCAGGGTCTCTCTGAAAGTGGGAAGCTCCCAGGAGATTGCTGACGGGCTGATGGTGTTTAAATACGATCTTGGGATTATTGGTAGGTTACCGGGCTTAAGCAAACTGAAGGTCGTGTCTTATAAGCGCGAGGAGTTTTGTCTGGTGGTATCACCCCAGCACCGATTTGCAAAGAAAGGAAGCGTCTCTCTCCGTGACCTGAAAAATGAGCCGATCATTATCCGGGAAAGTGGCTCCGGTTCGAGGCATGCCATACTTTCGATGCTTAATTCTTTTGATGTGAAACCTTCTGTGCTTGTGGAAGCAGGAAGTGTAGAATTTATCAAAGAGTATATTATCAAAGGACATGGTATTTCGTTTCTTTATAAACCTGAAGTTGAGCTTGAGGCCAAGATGGGGCTTCTCAAACTCTTCGATGTCGAGGAAGGACCTATCCTGGTTCAAACGGATATTGTCTATCCCAAAGAAGCGGACCTCTCGCCTCCCGCCTTGGATTTTTTGCGCCTGATCGAGCCGGAGCGTGAAATTGAAGGCCGCTAATACGCGTCGGAAATTCCACATTTTAGCAGTTATAACTATAAAGGCATTCAATCATGTATGATGTCATCGTGGTTGGCGGTGGCCCCGGCGGTTCGGTCGCCGCTAAAAGATGTGTTCAAAGCGGCTTAAAAACATTGCTTTTAGAGCGAAAAAAGCTGCCACGCGATAAGGTGTGTTCCGGAATGGTGATGGGACCGTGGGCCCATGACATTATTCAGCAGGAATTCGGGTCAATCCCGCTGGAGATTCTGGTTGACCCCTGTCAATTATCCGGCCATATGATGCATGTACCCGGGACGCAACCACGACCTATCTTGTGTGAAACTGCGCTGGCCTGGAGAAAAGATCTGGATTTCTGGATGATTCAGATGGCCCAGGAAGACGGTGTCGAAATATGGGAAGGGGCCAAGGTAATTGAGGTGAATCAAAAGGCCGGTGCCTGCACCGTTACGATGATGCAGGGGAAGACGGCGCAGGAGCTTAAATCAAGGTTTGTCATTGGGGCTGACGGTGGCGCTTCGGCTGTCAGGAAATCTTTATTTCCCCTGCTCAAAGTTCAATATTCTGTGCCGCTACGGGAATGCTATGACGGAGCACTGGACCTTGAAAAGGACTACTTCCACTGGTTTTTTCCAAAATGTCGCCCCCGCCCTCGCTTCGGGATTAACCATAAAGGTGACTGCTTTCTGATTGAAGGCAGTGGTATAAAAGAGCTCAGGAATGAGATCAATCAAATTTTAGTTAAATATGGCTTTAATAGCCAGAGCAAAGCCATTTGGAAGGACGGCTGCTTAATACCACGGCTCCACGAAGCCCTAATTACAGGCTCTTTCTCTCCGGCTAAAGGAAATATTTTACTCATTGGAGATGCCGCCGGGCTGCTGTTTCCGATAACCTTTGAGGGAATTGGCACGGCTCTTAAGAGCGGGACTTTGGCTGCGGATTCTGTTGCACGGTCGGTCAAAGAGGGAAAGGAAACCGCCGGAATTTACCTTCAGGAACTAAAATCTATCCTGCAAACAATCAGAAGCCTGCACTCCTGGAATAAAAAACTGGAACAGGAGGCAACCAAAGGAGGCGCGGAGTTGTCAAAAGCGTTAAAGGCGGCTTATATGGAGACACTCAAAGTCAGCTAACCAATGGAGGATATTTGGAAATAAAAACTCAACCCGATTCTGTGTACAACGAGATTTACAGGAAGGCCGAGCCTTACCTGGACACGCGTCAGAACGATGTCCACGTAGCCCTGTCCTATGATTTTGCCCGCCGATTACTGGCCTTTTTCCCAAGTGCCGATGAAGAGATTGTCTTGCCGGCCATCGTTTTGCATGATGTGGGATGGAAGATGGTGCCTGAGGAGAAGCAGTTAAGCGCCTTTGGGCCCAAGGTCAAAGATAAAAAGACTCAAAGGATTCACGAGACAGAAGGAGTAAAAATAGCGGAGGAAATTCTAACACTCCTCAATTACGATAAAGAAAAAACCCTGGAAATTTTGTCCATCATTGACGGCCACGATACCAGACAAGAGGCGCTTTCCCTCAATGATCAATTAGTGAAAGATGCCGATAAGTTGTGGCGATTTACCCCGGTCGGTGTCGACATTGATCACACCCGATTCGGCATTCTGCGCGATAGCTACATGAAATGGCTGGGTACTGTGATAGATGATTGGCTCTTTACACCAGAGGCCAAGGAGATGGCTCATGCAGCGTTGACCGAGGCCAAGTGCAATTCAGGTGAAAAGGAAAATTGACAGGTAGTCATGAAAAAACATGCGCAGAAAATAGGCTCTGGAAAAGTTGGACAATTTGATCAAAGAAATACAATGTTTTCCAGACCTAGGGATCCTGAATGGTCCGATGCTGAAGTACTGGAGATGGGCAAAAAGCACTATGGGGTGCGTAACTTCAAAGACAATGAAGGCTATACCCTGCTGGACTGGGCTTTCGCCATGGGTTCCTGGTATCTGGAGAGGTGGTGGGGGTTTGGCAACATTATCGGCAATGAGGGCCTGTATGAATGGTACCCGGACGCAGCAGAAATTGCCGCCAGAGACCGTATACCGCCGGGAGAAAAGTGGGTTGTCTCAGACCCGGTGGAGATGACGCGAATTGTAAAAAAGGCGGCAATCTACATGGGGGCATCGTCGGTTGGAATCTGTAAGGTGGATCGACGCTGGACCTACTCTCATCGTTTTGATCCCCGTACGCTCGATCATTCTGCCATAGATAATATCCCCGATACGTTTGAATACGCCATTGTCATGCTTCACGAGATGGATTACACTTTAATGCGGACGGCACCGGCCTATGGCGAGAATGCCGCTACAGGCCGGGGTTACTCAACGATGGCCTACATGGCCTCTTCTGTGGCCCACTTTATTAGGGATTTGGGCTATAAGGCTATCCCCAGTGGTAATGACACTGCGCTAAGCATTCCTATGGCTGTCGATGCCGGTCTGGGTGAACTAGGACGCCATGGCCTTTTAATCGCACCCCGATTTGGTCCGAGGGTGCGGATCAGCAAGGTACTTACAAATTTGCCGCTGGTACCAGATAAACCCATTGAAATCGGCGTCAGAGAGATGTGCGAAGTTTGTGGAAAGTGTGCCAAGGTATGCCCGGGACAGGCCATCAGTTTTGACGAACCAACCACGGAGGGACTCACGATATCCAATAACCACGGGATTTATAAATGGTATATCAATCCTGAAAAATGCTTTCAATTCTGGGTGCGGAATAAGGGAGATTGCGCCAACTGCATTCGGGTCTGTGTGTTCAATAAGCCGAATACCCGGTTTCATAGCCTTGTTAGATGGCATGTCAAGAATCTGCCCCGGTTCGACAGTTTTTTTCTATGGATGGATGATCTGCTTGGCTACGGGAAAAGGATGAAAATGGAGGAGATCTGGAAATAGAGGTGCGATTTATTTTTATTCAGATTATATCTTGTTCTCCCGGCAAAGGCAGGATGGAGAGTCCTTGCGGTTATAAATTCAATGAAAAAGACTGAGACTATATCCACCATCTGTCGGATGTGCGATCATGGCTGTGGAATTGAGGTTGGCGTTGCAGAGGGTCAACCGGTGACTTTAAAAGGCGCCAAGCAACACCCTTACAACAAAGGTTGGCTCTGCGCCAAAGGTAGGGCGGCTCTCGATTTTTTCCATCATCCCGAAAGACTCGCAACTCCCCTGATCAAGAAAGGGGGTAAATTTGTTCCTGCCGACTGGAACCGATCCCTGGATTTTGCTGCGGAAACCCTGAATCGGCTCAAAGATCAATATGGTCCCGCAAGTCTGGCCATTTATCATGGAGAGGGCGTCGGGCATCAGGAAATAAAGTATTATATGAAGCGCTTTGCCAATGTGTATGGTACGCCCAACTTTATGGGGGTCGGTTCCCTGTGCAACGCATCCCGAACCATAGCGGAAACCCTTACCATCGGCAGCTTGACCAAGCCGGATATTCCCAATACTCTGTTATTAATCATCTGGGGCGGAAACCCCCTGATCTCCAACGAACCTTTCACACCCGGAGAAATTGGCCGCCTCAAAAAAAGAGGCGGCAAGCTCGTTGTTATTGATCCCCGCAAGACTGAAACCGCTTCCAAGGCAGATATTCACTTACCGATTAGGCCTGGATGCGATGAAATTCTCATCTTGAATATGCTGCATGTCATATTCCGTGAGGAGTTATGGGATAAAGCATTTACCGCCGAGTGGGTTAACGGATTCAATAATCTCTTTGAAACTGTATATGCCGACCGCTTTTCGCCTGAGAATGGTCAGGCCGTGACCGGAATCTCCCCCGATCTGGTCCGGGAAGTCGCCAGCGCCTATGCCCTAACCAAACCCGCCGGAATTTTTACCGGAAACGGTTTGGAGCACCAGAGTTTCGGGGTGCAGACGATGCGTCTTCTGGCTATTTTAAAAGCCATAACAGGCAACCTGGATGTTCCCGGCGGCGACCTTTTTACACCCCGACCCAGGCTGAATGACATGACCGCGCCTCTGCCCGAACCTTCGATACCACCAATAGGTTCGGAAAAGTTTCCTCTTTTCTGCCAGGCACGCAAGGAAGCCCATGCACTTAGTCTTGCGGATGCGATTTTGGATGAACGCCCCTATCCCATCAAAGCTATGATAATTGCTGGAGGGAACCCCACCCTGGAATGGCCGAATAGTTTTCGCACTCGCCTGGCACTCCAAAAACTGGAATTTCTTATGGTGATAGACGTGGTTCGGTCTCCGGACACCCAATATGCAGATATGGTTCTTCCTGCCTGCACCTTTTTAGAGAGAGATGAACATCGGGTGAATATTTACCAGAACCTCTCCTGTATCACCTTAAGGAGAAAGGTGGTGGAACCTGTTCACGGACTGCCCGATCAAATGATTTGGGTACGATTAGCCCATCATATGGGATTTGGTGAGTACTTCCCCTGGCAAAACTGTGAGAAAGGTATCGATTACTTGCTCCAGGAACTTGGCATTACCTATCGGGATCTCATCGCTAAAGGTGGAATCTATGAATATGAAAAACGCAGGTACAAGAAATATGAACAAAATGGATTTCCCACGGCGACAGGTAAGATTGAGCTCTATCCTGAACGACTTGAAAATTTTGGATTTGATCCTTCACCCATCAGGAAAAACGTGGGGATGCTCGTTGAATACGGAGATGATTTTCCACTCATTTTAACGACTGGTGGAAATCTTCTTTGTTATACACACTGGCAATTCCGCTATATTTCTAAACTGAGAAAAATGTCTTCAGAACCGATTTTTGAAATCCACCCAAAAACCGCGAATCAATATGGTATTTCAGAAGGTGAAATGGCTGAGGTACAATCGCCCTTTGGGAAGATTCGGCTAAAGGCCTGCCTGACTGGCAACATGCTACCGGATACAATACATATTTCCCAAGGCTGGGAAGAGGCTAATGCTAACGAGTTGACCGGGACAGAAAATGCAGACCCGGTCTCCGGGTTTCCTAATCTTAAATCCATGCGATGTAATATCCAGAAGCTGTGATGAAGAAACTAGACAGAGTAACAATTAGTACCCATTATCCTATATATAGAATAGCTAATTTGACCCTTCTATCGAAGATTGTATATTAGGTATGAGCAATCCACAAAATTGCGAAAGGTTCGATTGCTATAAACCAATCATCGCTTGAATTTGCACCTTCCATCAGCACATCTAACAAATTTTCGGCCCTTCCAAATTTTACATGCAGGCACGCTTTATACAATTTTTATGGGACGGATATATTGTATATTTGTCATTTAGCAATCTACAAAGCCCAAAAGTTGCATTCGCCGCATTAAGTTGCCCGACAAAAACCTGTGTCGAGCACCCCATTTCAACCACAATAAGCCCTTGCGGTATGAATTAAAAACACAGTTTAAATAAAGCCAGGTGTTGAAGCCGGGGGCCATGTGATCATTTCGCTTGATATGGTTTGAAAAAAGCAATATTTTATTCATACACGGACAGTTTGAGCGATCATTGCTCAAGCAGTTTTTCAAAATCCCGGAGTTTAATATGAATCGGTCAAAGTACAAAACTCCCAACAAATTCTGGTTTCTTACTTTGTCGGTTGTAGTCCTTGTTGTGCAGGGATGCGCGACGACAAAGCCACCGTCAGGGGATCCATCGGCTTTCAAAAACCGGACGAAAAGCAGTGTTAACGAAGATGTGACCGTCACGGTAGCCGTACCGACTATTGCAGAAGCCCAGGCGATCTACGGTGTTAAGTTGGCATCAAAAAACATTCAGCCGGTATGGGTAGAAGTTAAGAACGACAGCACTGACACCTACTGGTTTTTGCCTTCGGGCCTGGATCCCGAATACTTTAGCCCGTCAGAGGCATCCTTCGCTTTTTATACGGAAAATGCAGAAACCAACCGGCAACTCGATAAAAATTTTCAGAAACTGCAATTCCAAAATCCCGTTCGACCGGGATCAACACAAGCCGGCTTCGTCCTGGCCAACCTGGATGAGGGTTACAAGGCCGTTGATATCGATCTCATTTCCCGGGAGGCAGTCAAGAGCTATTCGTTTATCATCGCCGACCCAAAATTCAAAGCCGACCATAAGGAGGTCGATTTCGAAACCCTATATGCTGCCGAAGAC
>JBATKU010000733.1:0-19896 GCA_049669725.1 Desulfobacterales bacterium | reverse complement strand
AGCCCGATGTCATCGTCCTCGATGATGCTTTCCAGCATTTACAGCTTAAAAGAGATATTGATATTGTTTTGCTGGATCACGACCAGCCTTTTGGGAACTCTCACCTGCTGCCCAGGGGAATTTTACGTGAGCCGCCGACCGCTATAAAAAGGGCCACAGCCTTCATTTTGACCCGCTGCCGGGACGATGCGGAGGATAGCGCCCGATCTTCGATCGGCCGGATACAATCTATCTCACCGGAAACCCCGGTATTCAAATCGTCGGCTGTACCCTATTGCTATACGGTCAAAGACGGGACCTTGCCCCCCATACAGGCGGCTTCCAATTTTTTTGAACCCCACGATCTGGGGGATATCAAAAACCGTAAAGTCTTTGGCTTTTCAGGCATTGCCCGCAATGACGATTTTCAACATACCGTTAAAGCACTTGGATTTAATGTCACGGGATTTCTTGAATTTTCAGATCATCATCGATACACCGAGCCGGACCTTACAACGATTTTGCGCACAGCCGGCGAAACCGGGGCCCGGCAGCTGATAACAACAGAAAAGGATTCCGTTCGTCTATCCGGTAAAGGAACCTGCCCCATGGATTTGGTGGTTATCGGGGTGAGGGTGGCTTTCAAAGACGACGGGCAGGATTTTATCTCGTTTGTTAAAGATCGGCTTTAGACATTAAATAAATTCAGTTTTTGGTGAGCACATCATTCTTCAGCCGTGAAATAATCCGAGATGACACCCATAAAGCGGTTGTACTTGATGGCATAGTGACTTAATCCCCGGTCGACAAATTCTTCAGAAATTCTTTTATCTTCTTTTTCAATCGTCAGGGCTCTTTTCTTCCAGGCGCCGGCATCCAGGGCCAGGATCTCTTCAACTTTGGTTCTGTAAAAATCAGCTACCGGGAGATCCGAATAGGCATTTACAAACCAGGGCATAACCCGGCCCACCTTTTTTAAGAAAAGATTGTGATCAGTGCCGAAATTCAGACAGGTGTCATCGGTAAAGTTTTCCATCCGGGCCATTTTTTCAAAATCAATGTAGTTGCCCTGGGCGCTCAGTTCATATGCCTTGGTTCCGGGAAAGGGAAAGAAAAAAGACCAGCGATAACGGCCGGGTTTGGCTTGGGCCATCAAATGGATGGTTGCCATGACATCATCATGGGTTTCCGCGGGCAGACCGATCATTAAAAATACCGAGGTGTGCAGCCCGTATTGGTGGGCTGTTTCGATGGCTTTGACAATACTATCATTTTTCATGCGGCGTTGCAGTATCTGGCGGCGGACGCGCTCACTGCCGCTTTCAACACCGAATTTTACGATTTTACAGCCTGCATCCGCCAGGTATCGCGCTCTTTGCTTTTCGAAGAACCCCACATGGGCATTTACCACAAAGGGCAGGGAGCTGATTTTGGCGTAGGCCTCGCAAAATTGCTCAACATACTGGCGGTAAAAAGTGAAAAGATCATCGTCTAAAATAAACATGCTGATATTTTGATAGCGACGCTGCAGAAAATCGATCTCACTCATCATTTGTTCCACGCTGAAATGGCGGATGTAATTTAATCCTTTGAAGCTGCAATTGAGATCTTTGCGGTAGTGGGAGACCAGCTGATGGTTAAAGCAATAGGTGCAGGAAAAGGGACAGCCGCGTGAGGCCATCAGACCGACCCAGCCGTTTTTTGCATCAATAATATTTTGAAAATCAAATATGTCATAGTCTTTAAACGGCAGCTTCTTTAAATCGGGCAATGCCCTCAACGGATTCAGTCGCACGTTTCCATCGCGCAGATAGCCCAGATTTTGAACCTCCGAAACGCTCTGCTGGTTGTTTAATTTTTCGACAAATTCTGCAAAGGCCTCTTCGGCCTCACCGCGGATAATATAGTCAAAGTCACCGGACTGCAAAACCTGCTCCCCGGCGGCCATGGTATGTATACCGCCGCAGACAAGGGGCGCATCCGTTGCCCTGCGCGTCCAGGCGGCAAGTTTTTTGGTGTAGGGCCATTGGTTGGTGACGACTGAAAAGCCTATGATATCGGCTGTTTCCTGACGGACGCGATCAATAAATTGCGCTTCGGTAGGCAACGGCTCTATATCTTCGCAAAGCTGCCACAGCGCAACGTCATGCCCGGCCTCTTTGAGCACCGCCGACAAATGGGCAATGCCGTAGTTGAAACCTGTCTGGGAGCCGGCGTTGGGGTATATGAAAAGTATCTTCATATTCAACCGTTCATCGGTTCAGGATAAAAGGTTCTGGGTTCAGGGTTCAACGTTCAGGGTTATTATAGAACCCTGAACCTCTTCTTTGCGCATCCTTCTCTCGTTCATAATACGGGTAATAATATCTTCTTCGTCGATTGAGGTCGGGTCGGTCAACGTATCGACATGAACAATCTGGCAGTTGTTAGTGCTATAGGCGCTCCAGCGGCGAATGAATCGCATATTGTTGGAACCGGCGAAAATAGTTAAACAAGGGATTTCCAGCGCCGCTGCGATATGCTGACAGGCAGAATCATAACCAATATACTCGTCACATTTTGAAATAATGGCTGCAATCTCACCGATGCGGGTCTGCATGCCGATGACGCCGCTGCTGATACCGCTGTCGAGTGCAGTGCCAAATACAGCATCCTGAGTGGCAAAACCCTTTGCTTTGACGGCTTCGAGAAGCAAATTGGAGTTATGAAGTTCCTCATCGCCGAAGCCCTTGTCCAGTACGATCACGGTATCCGGCTCCTGCAACAGGGACAGTAATAAGTCTTTTTCTAACCGCCATCCCACTTTTTTGCGCTGATTGCCGCCGACACCGAAATTAATCACAATAAGCCTGCGGGCACCGCCCGGTTTCAGTTGATCGTAAAATTTGGCGGCCTGTGCCAGGTTCGATGAATGCGGCCAGATCCTGGGATAGCGAAAATCTTCCTGGTCGGTGACCTTATTAATCCAGGTGTTGGTTAATTGGGCCATGGACATATTGCTTGCAAAGGAAATGTCCGAGCGACTGTCAAAAAAGAAATATTGATGCTCGGGGAAAATGGGCAATACCCCGAGCTGTGAAAGCCGGGAATCCGGATCGATGAGAATGGTGTTTTCCAGCGGACAGGCGTCCAGTTCCTGCTCGATAATACTGAGCACCAGCTGCCAGCTGGACAATCGCTCTACCAATCCTCCTTGGCGATTATAATCAACCGTCTGTAAACGAAGGCGTGAATTTCCGCCATAAATTTCATCGAGTTTACTGCCGCCGATAAGCACAAGTTCCGCATCGGGGAACCGGTCTGCAAGGCGCTGAATGATAATACTGGTAATCGCCACATCGGCACCGATTGTGACCCTCGATAAAAGCAGGATCTTTTTCACCTTCTTTTGTCGGGATAAATGTTTTCCATCCATCCGAATCGTCTTTATTCTCTTGAGCAGATCATCGCGGTCAACAATTTGAAAATCATTCAAATAGCGATCCAACTCCCGGCCGGAGGGAAGTTTACGGCAAAAGGTAATGAGTTGGGCCATGACGCGATTGTAGGTTTCGGTCTGCAAATCTTCGAAATCATCGCACAGGCTTTCGATAATAATGCGAAACAGGGCCTGGGCGGCTATGCGGGTCAGGTCGTTATCTTCTGAAAAGGTTGTCATTTCACACAGCAGATCAATATAATCTTCTTCATAATGACAATCTTTTAGATAGGCGTCCATAAACGAATGGGCAATCTGTCGGGACAGACGGGTAATTTCTTCTAGATCGACGGTGGCGGCTTTTATGTCGGTCCATTTTTCTCTATAAAAGGACGATTTCATGGATTAGCGTTGCTCCTGAACCAATTGCTCAGCGGCTTGCAGGACTGCCTCCGGAGATATCTGCCGCATGCAGTCATGCTCAAGCGGACATTCTTTGAGGTGACAGGGCGAACAATCCAACTCCTGTCGCAATACCACGGTTTTCTCAAGGTTGGCATGCGTATATCGGGGGTCTGTCGGCCCCATTATAACAACCACCGGTATGTCAAAAGCCACGGCATAGTGTCGGGGTCCGGTATCGTTGGTCACCAGAAGTCGGCAGCGTTGAATCAACGGCTTTAACAGGGCCAGATCCACATTGTCGGCTCCGGTGTTGATGATTGCCGCTTTGCTCAGTTGTACAATCTGATGACCGATGCGTTCTTCTCCGGGGCCGACAAATAGCAACAGCCTGCAATTCCAGCGCTGCTCCAGCAGCTCGGCTAAACTGGCGAAATATTCCGGCGGCCAGCACTTGGAGGCCCCATAGCGGGCGCCCGGATTCAAACCAATCACCATGTCATCGGAGGCAATCCCGTAGGTATCAAGCAGCCGATCGCCCCTTTGCTGTAAAGACTCAGAAATATATAAACGGGGCTTTTTTTTCGGATCGATGTTCAGCTTCAACCGGCGACAAATTTCCAGATAATAATCCACCATCGGTACCGGTCTAATTTTCCCGCCGTCTCGGAGGGGCAGCGGTCCGCCGCTCAGCAGCATGGTCCTGCCGTTTCGCCGGTAACCGTATATCTGTCGCGCGCCGCCCAGCCTTGCCAGCAAGGCCGACCGCAAGGTGTTCGGCAGCACCACGGCCAGCTCCGCTTTCAGACTGCGAATCTGATAAACTAAATGGACAAAGCCTCGCCAGGATTTATCGTTTATTTCGATCAGCTGATCGAACCAGGGCGCGTCTTCGACAACACCTTGGGCGTAACCGCGGATCAGACCAATGATCCGGGCATCCGGATAATTCTGCCGCAGGCATTTAAAGGTCGGTGTTGCCATGACAACATCACCGACCCAGTTGGGGCAAAAGACCAATATGGTATCGGCATGCATTCGTTTATTTTCAGATGTCAATTTAGGCTAAAATCCCGGCGGTTACTCGATGTTGGTTCATAGTTTTAGGAATATGGGATTTCATTTTTGTTTTTATCAAATAACGAAAAACCAATAATAAATAACTTTCAATTGAGTGTTTACCACTCAATTGAAATCATAGTTTTGTGGCGGAATATAAAAGAAGTCACCGGGAGTGTCAATCCCAAACAGGATTCAAGATTGATTGAGTGTTCGGGGGATTTTTCAACCTTGGCCCTGTCCGCCCGGGCTATTTCCCAGGGCTCTGGAGATTTTTTCCGCGACGTCATCTACGTCGATATTTTGCATGCATTGTTTATGGCGTTCAGGACATTGTCTCTTGTAACAGGGGACACAGTTGAGGTCTGATTGCACAATCAGATGTTCACATCCATAGGGCGCATGCCTGTCTGCCGGTGTAGGACCAAACAGCGTTATATAGGGGGTACCCACTGCCGCGGCCAGATGTCCCGGGCCTGAATCAGGGCCGACAGCTGCTGCTGCCGCCTTCAATACGGCGATCATTTCGAGCAATGAGTTACCGGTTAAGTCAAATACCCCATGCGAATTGGTTTTTTTAACGAGCCTTGCGGCGATGGGCTTCTGGGAATTACCCCCCAGGAGTATGACGGGTCGTTTCAGATTGTTTAAGACATATTGCACGAAATTGCAGTATCCCTCAAAGTGCCAGTCCTTTGATTCCCAGGAGGATCCCATCACCACGGCTATAAATTTATTTTGAATTTCAACCACAGCCGGTGGGGCCATCTGATTGACATCGAGGTGTTTAAACCCAAACTCCAGATTCGATGGGTCAGACAGGCCCAGGTATTCGGTGAATTTCAGGTAATGATCCAGCTTGGAAAGGTTTTCACGAAAATAGGGGATATACTCATTATTAAACAACCAATTGAATTCTTTGCTGTTGCGTCGGTGAAATCCTATGCGGCGCTGCGCGCCTGAAAGCAGTGAGAAAAGGCCGCTTTTAAAAATGCGTTGCAGATCCAGCGTAACATCGAAATGCTCCCGGCGCAGTGCCTGATAAAGATCCCAAACCCCGGCGGCGCCCTTTGCACGATCAAACACAATAATCTTATCCAGTTGTTGATGAAAGTTGACCATATCAATTCTGCGGGCTTCTATCAGCCATGAAACCCTGCTGTCCGGCAGATGATCTTTAATGTGGGATACCAGACAAAGCCCTCTGGCAACATCTCCCAGCGATCCCATCAAAATGATAAGAATCGAAGGGGCTGTCGGAGGTATTTTACGTGTAGTATGGTCGGGCATTTAATTCCTGAGTCCGTCCTGCAGCATTTCACTGAGCATTTTCGGCAATCCGTGTTTGCTGACGGCACGTTGCCAGCGATTAATATATCGATTCCTTAATTTAATTTTATTTCCCTGATGAAGCGATCCCTTATCAAAATCCAACAGGAACACCCGATCATTTTGATCAATCACCACATTGCCGGGGTGTAAATCGACATGCCATATGCCATGGTCTATCAGCCGTGAAATCTGGTCAATCACAGAAGCCATCACCTGCCGGGTCCGCTTTGCATCATTTAAGCTCAGCCGGGCCAGGGACAGCGGCTGTTTAATTTCCCTGGTGACCAGCCAGGCACGATAGATCAAGCGACCACGGTTAGCATAAAGCAGCGGTTCCGGAACATTGATACCCAGGTCTCGGGCTTTTAGCAGCAATTCAAATTCCAGCTGGCTGCGAGATTTCCCCCATTTCAAATACCTGCGCCGGACCAGCCGGCCCCATAGGCCACCTCTTTTATAATGTTTGACCACCACCGGACCCAGGTCTTCTATCCGATGATAGCTTACCGAGCTTCTCCCGCCCAAAACAGAATTCGTCTTCGGCGGGGGTTGACTAAAAAAACCTATCAATCGGTTCATTTGCAGTTCGGTCAAGGGCGTGCAAGTGCCAAATTGATAGGCGTTATATGTGGGCGTCAACGTCCTTTTTGGCATATTTCAGCAATCCGGCAAGGCAACCTGAAAGCCGTTTTAAAAATCTTTGCGAATATGATGCTATCTACCGGGTATCATGTGCCTTTTTTGAATTTAGTTAAAAATTATAAGAAAAGATTGAATGTGTCAACCTGACAAAGCCCACTGCACTGAATATATATAGGGCAGGCTGTCCAATTCTGTCCTTGACGCCAATGGTAATGGGTTGATATGTTTAGAATTTAAAGTTCATTGGGCTGTTAATCCTACAGGGCACTTTTTATGAAGCTTGAAAAAATAAACACCGTACCGGTGGACCACCTGCGTCACAAACTTGCCGGCTGTCATCTGACAACGAGCTCGCTTATGCCGGACTTCCGCCTTGAGAAGTTGTTTAATCAAATTACGACCTGTCGGATCATCAAAGAAAATGAGAGGCGTCAGGTCTATTATCTCGAAACACCTCAAACGGGTTATTTTCTTAAAGTCAGCACGCTGGTCAGGAGAAAAGATAAGTGGCGTCACTTCCTTTTGCCCTTCAGGAAATGGTCGGAATGGCGCAATCTGCATCGTCTTCTCAAGGTCGGGATCATGACTGCAAAACCGATTTTAAAGGGTGAGGATAAAAAATATCATGCGGCTCGATTTTTTTTAATGACGGAACAGGTGGTGGGATTGCCCCTTGAAATCAATACGAGCGACGATGCTCGCAAACTGGGTGAATATGCAGCCGGGTTGCATGCCAGGGGTGTCTATCACGCTGATTTGCATCCCAACAATATAATTATGACCCCCGATGGCCAGCCCCGGCTCATTGATGTTCAAGAGGTCATCTTTTTGCCATGGCTGCCGCACCGGCTGCGGGTGCACAATTTGGGCAAATTCTATAATAATATACGCCCTCTAAATGACAGCCCCAATCTACCCGGGAAATTTATCGAGGGTTACAATATTGCAGCTAAAACACCGATAGGTGAGACGCAACTTGAGCAGGCTGCCGAACGCCATCAACAGATAAAATACCGCTCGCGAACCAAACGTTGCTGCCGAAACAGCTCGGAATTTATGGTTGTCAGAAATGGCCGAGTCAAAGGCTATAAAAGAAAATCGTTTCGCTGGGGCCAGCAGGATCTGCGTCAAGCCATGCAAACCGGACAGCCCCTTAAGGGTTCCCACGTAATCGCTTATCAGGGCGTGTGTATCAAAAAACAACCTCGACGGCGTTTTCATGGCAACCGTTGCCTTACAAGTTGGAAAATGTCCAGGGCCCTGGAAGTGCGCGGTATTGCTGTCCCCCGTTCACTGGGTTATTTTGTAATGGATAATGTAAGTTGTTTTGTATCGGAACTGCTCGATGACAGACTTCATCTCAACACCTATTTGTCTTCAATAACCGATGCACGCACCAAACGCAGGGCCTTAAAGAAGCTTGCGTTGTGGCTGCAGAAATTCTATGATACCCGTGTCTGGCAACGGGATTTCAAATCCGATAATATCTTGTGCCAGAAGGGCGAATATTTCATGGTGGACCTTGACGGCGTTAAAATCTGCCGATTAAGCGAACATAAGCAGATCGTCAATCTGGCCCAGCTTAACGCATCCGTGAGCAACGCCGTTACCGTCAAAGATCGTCTGCGCTTTTATCATTACCTTACAGCCGATCATCAACCGTCCAGGCCGCAGCGACGAGCGGTCTACCGCAAAGTGTGGGATATCACCGGAAACAAAACCACATTCTACTATGATTTGGATATCGATAAGTTATGGAAACCTGGCCGGTAAGCATCATCATCCCCAATTACAACGGCGAGCAGATACTGCCGCGGGCGCTGACCAGTGTTACCGAAGCGGTCCGGGCCTATGCGGGGCAATGCGAAATTATCGTTGTTGACGATGCCTCCCAGGACAACAGCATTGACTTGATTTCGAAAAATTTTCCGGATGTCAAACTTGTCCGGCATGAGAAAAACATAGGCTTTTCCGAGGCCGTTCACAGCGGGGTGCACGCCGCCGTTTATCCGATTATCCTTTTGCTTAACTCCGATGTCTATCCCGAGCGTGATTTCCTTGCGCCCCTGGTTAGATGGTTCAGCCGCGAAGATACCTTCTCGGTTTCCCCTCTCATCCTTGATCCGAACGGGAATCCGACCAGAGTTTCATGGAATCTTGTCACACTGATAAGGGGGGAAATAAGAAGTCGAAACTGGGATTTAACAACAGCATTGGAACTTAATCAAAACAGGCATTCACTGAAAAGTCTTTTTGCTGCCGGGGGCTCAGCAGCTATCCGCCGGGATATGTTTTTGCAGCTTAACGGGTTTCTTTCGATTTACCGCCCCTTTTATTACGAGGACCGGGATTTGGGCACCAGAGCCTGGAAACACGGCTGGAAAACCTACTTCGAGCCGCAGAGCAGAGTTGTACATGATCATTCGAGCACCATAAAACGTTTTTTTTCAAGTAAGAAAACTAAGATTATCAGAAGACGGAATCGATTGTTTTACCTGTGGCTGCATTTGTCAACACGCAAGCTCTTTCTTTCCCATATACCCTGGATATTTGTGCGGCTTTTGTCGCGGTTGCTGCGATTGGACGGAGTGTATGCGATAGCCCTGTTCAGTGCGCTCATCAGGCTAAAGGAAGTTGCCAAATTGCGATCAAACACACCCATGAAAGAGACGGGCCAGAAACCATTGGAAAAAATCCTCGCCGACATCACATATTAACCCCATGTATTTTACGGATTCATGCTAATTCGCAACGTTATATTTATAGGAAAAAGCAAAAAGAAAACCGGCAATACCCGGTTCATGCTCAAGGCCCTTGAAAGACGGGTGAAGAACGTGGTTTTTTTTAATTTGCCGCGTGTTAGAAAGTACTATTTCTGGACAGATTACCGCAAATTAATTCTTCATAAAATTCTTAAACAAAATCCGGATCTGGTTTTAATCTATTCCAAAGACATTCCCTATACGGTGCTGGAAAAAATAAATCCCAGGTATCAGACGGCAATTTTTTTCCCGGACCCGGATGGTCCCTCCGACCAAAAGCTTATTCGCTATGGGGCACTGGTTGACTATTTATTCATTACCAACAAAACTCATCTTGCGGATCTAAAAGCCCAGGGCGTAAAAAATCCGATCTACTGTATGCAGGGATGCGACCGTGATGTGCATCGCATATTGGCTACCAAAAACAACAAGTGGGCTGCTGAGGTCGCTTTTATTGGAAGGCCCTGGCAAGAAAACCGCATAAAACTTCTTCAAGCGGTCAATCAAAAGTATCATCTCAAAACCTGGGGGGCGCAGTGGCGGGAGTATGGCCTTACCTGCTTAAAAACCCGGGTCTACCCCAAAGAATACGCCAAGATATGTTACGCCACCAAAATTATCCTGGGCTGTGACCAATCCTATGAATTGGAAGGATATTTTTCAAACCGGACCTGGATTACCCTGGGTTGTGGAGGATTTTTGCTGACCAATTATAATCCCGGCCTGGAAAAAATATTCACTAAAGGTGAACATCTGGAATGGTATCACAACCAGGAAGAATGCCTTGAGTTAATTGACTATTACCTGAAACATGAAGACCGCAGAAAACAAATCGCTCAAAACGGCTATCAATTTGCCCATACCCATCGAACTTACGATAAAGTCATTGATGAAATAATTTCTCACATTGAAAACAATCATAACTCCGAATGAAAATTCTTCACATCAACACCGAAAGAACCTGGAGAGGCGGCGAACAGCAAACCTTATATCTGCTGCGGTCGCTGATTGAACGCCGAATCGGCTGCCATCTGGTCTGTCAGGCCCATTCTCCAATGGCACAAAAAGCGCTTGAAGCAGGTGTTGAGGTGTTTCCCATCACCATGCACGGGGAGACGGATCTACCGGCCTGCCTGCGAATCAGAAAGCTGATCACTACACATGGCTATGACATCGTTCACTCGCATACCTCCCACGCCCATACCCTGGCGTTTTTTGCCTCATTTGGCTGCAGGACATGTAGGCTGGTTACCCGCCGGGTGGATTTTTCTATTATTCGCAACCGGTTCTTGCCTATAAATGGAATCAAGTATCGTTTTATGGCCGATTATTATATTGCGATTTCGCATCAAATTAAAAAGGTGATGGTAAATGACGGCATTGGAGCCGACCGCATTTTTGTTGTGCACAGCGGAATTGATCTGCAGCGGTTTGACCGGGTTGCCAGCGCGCATCTATTGGACGAGTTTAATCTGAAGCCCGCTGAGCGGGTGGTTATCAACGTCGCCCACCTGGCCGGGCACAAAGGTCAAAAGTATCTGATTCACGCCATCCCCTATGTGCTGGCTGTAATTCCAAATGTGCGCTTTTTTATCATCGGCAAAGGAGAGCTGATGTCGGAACTACAGGCCCTTTCAGTTTCCCTTGGAATTGGCCATGCCCTTAACTTCACCGGTTTTAGAGATGACGTGGGTGCTTTTTACAAGCTTGCCGATCTTTTCGTTATGAGCAGCGTCCAGGAGGGCCTGGGTACGGCCATTCTCGATGCCCTTGCGCTGGGCAAACCGGTTGTGGCCGCTAATTCGGGGGGGATTTCCGAAATCATCAAGGATGGTGAAACCGGTCGTCTGGTTGAAACGGGCGATGCCCAAGCCCTGGCAAAGGGGATTGTCGAGATGCTCACCCAGGCTGATCGAGCCGAAGCGATGGCCCAGCGGGGACAGGCGGAGGTAAGGGCAAAATTTTCCATCGATGCCATGGCTGAAAATAATTTGGCGGTTTATAACCGGCTTTTGACAGCCGGCTGTCCCGGTTAGGATTCTTCGTGCGGCTAAAACACTGTTGGTCCGGACTTTTATAGAAGGGTACCTGAAAATATGGAAATTCCGTTAAAAATTTCGGCTGTTATTATTACTTACAACGAAGAAGCTAATATTGAAAGATGCCTTGAATCACTCGATGGAACGGTTGATGAAGTCCTGGTGGTCGACTCCTTTTCAACTGACCGGACCGCCGATATCTGTAAAAGCAAAGGTGTGGATTTCATTCAACACCCATTTGAAGGACACATTGAGCAAAAAAATTACGCCCTGTCCTGTGCCATTAACGATTACGTGTTATCCCTGGACGCTGATGAAGCGCTGTCCGATAATCTCATCCAGTCAATTCGAGCGGCCAAACAAAACTGGCGTGCAGATGGATATTCGGTGAATCGCTTAACCAACTACTGCGGCAAGTGGATTCGGCATTGCGGATGGTATCCCGATATAAAGGTCAGATTGTGGGATCGAAGAAAAGGGCACTGGGGAGGGGTGAATCCCCATGATCATGTGGTCATGGATGAAAGCAGCCGAATCCGCCATCTCAGCGGTGACTTGCTCCATTATTCCTACCCGACGATCCGGGATCACGTTTCCCAAATAAACAGCTTTTCCGAAATCGCAGCCCGGGCGGCTTTTGAGAAGGGCCGGCAATCAAACCTGGTACTGGATGTATGTTTGAATCCAACTTTGACATTTTTTAAGAAATATTTTTTAAAACTGGGTATGCTTGACGGATATGAAGGTTTTGTCATTGCGACCAGCACGGCCTATGGAAAATTTTTAAAATACATCAAATTAAGGGAATTAGAAAAGCAGAAGACAGAGGACTGAGGCAAATGAATATGGAATGCGGAATGCGAAACAGGAAATGGTTGAACGTCTGATTTTAAAATATTCCGCATTCCAACTTCAGAGTTCTTTTGTTCAGACGTTCAGCCTGACACCTGACACCATTTCTTTCAAAAGATGGTGCAAATAATCTTTTCAACCTCCCCCAAAAGCCCATTTTATGAAGGTTTGCTTAGAGAATCATAGCAGGCGACAACTCTCCTGATGTATCTCTCAGGACTGAGAATGGTTTTTGCATATTGCCGGGCTGACCGTGAGCAACGCGTCCGGAAGTCTTTTTCTTTGATTATGGTAGTCATCGCCCGGGCCAGGTCTTCCGGTTTATCGTGGACCAGAAAGCCGGTTTCCCCGTCTTTGATCAGCTCTGGTAGGATTCCCCTGCGAGCTGCAATCACCGGCTTGCCGCAGGCCAGGGCTTCTCTTACTGCCCGGCAGGAACCGTCACTGCCCGGGACCAAAAAGATCTTGTAATCAAAAAGATTTAAAACGTCGCGGTAGTCATCTTTTCGATATCCCGTAAAAATGATGTGCTTGTCCAGCCCCCGACGGCTTACCGGCTGTCGGGCGACGGTGTCAATGTGCGTGCCGCGGCCCACAATCAGGAATTTAAAATCAGGAATTACGTTAACTACCTGTTCAATGGCGTCCAGCAGAAGGGAAAATTTCCTGTGTTTTTGAACCCGGGCCACAATCCCTCCTATCGGGGTGTCAACTTTCAGATTAAATTCTGCAAGCAGTCGGGCGCTTTTATCAAGCGGGCGAAAGAGATCGGAATCAACCGGTATATCCACCTGTTGGATATCCTTGTCAGGAAAAATTGCTGCAAGATGGGTCTGCAGCTTTAAGGAAGCCGTCATAATTTTTGCGGTCCGTTGAAAAAAAAACCGTTGTCTGAAGTTCAGCGCAGAGGGTTCGCCATCGTAACAGGTTCGAATCATGCGGTTTCCGAAACCGGATAGCACGGCGGTTAACGCATCGTTATCCTGATGGCAGTGAATCAAGTCGATCTTTTTGCGGGCGACTATTTTTTTTAATGAATACACGTCCGGAAAAATTTTCCAGCTCAGATGTTTTTTGAGTAAAAGGCCATTGACAAAATCAAGCTGACGCCGACGGGCTTTTTCGTAAAGATGATTTTGCATCCCCCGCCGGCGTCCACATGCAAAGAAAGCCTCGACATCGTTACGCGCCTTTAGCCAGGCGGCCAGATTGAGGGCATGATCCGCCGGCCCAGTCCATTTATGGTTGCTGTATAGGTGTAAGATTTTTTGCGGGCTCATTTTTTTTTAATTACCTTCCATAAGGATGGTAATTGCACGGCAGGCCTTTTCGGCGCCGCCCTGGCGATTTTTGATATATTCAAGTGATTGGTTGATGATCTCATTTCTGGGCGGAGAGCTTTCCATATCCTTTAAAAGCAGAGCGGCCACTTCCTGCCAATTGCCGGCAACCTGGAGCAAACCGGCCTCGATGATTTCAGTGCCCACCCATATGAAGTTTTCCCACGACGGCCCGATAACCGGTCTTGTACCGCAAACAAGGGCTTCTAAAAAATTTTGGCCGCCTAACGGCGCAAGGCTGCCGCCGACAAAGGCGGATTTGCAAAGTTTGTAGGCCTGCAGTAATTCTCCGAAAGTATCCCAGATTATCACCGTGCCGGCCGTAGCCGGGGTTTTGGCTTCCGAGCGCAGAGACCATCGGATGCCGGCCTGATTGAGGATCTGCTGCCAGGACTGGACCCGGGGCAGGTGCCTCGGAAATAGGCCGATGACAGTCTTTGGACGGCTGCGGAAGATTTCAATGATAATTTGTCTAACCAGGGGTTCTTCCTGGCGCCTGACGGACGCCAGGACTGCAAAGGTCAACGCCCTTGGCACCAGGTTTTTAATCGTATTCCGCTTCTCTGGGGAGGTGGTTGAGGAAGCGACACGATCAAATTTAATGTTCGGCATGGTCTCAATTCCGTCCGGGCCGAACAACAGCTTGAATCGATCGGCATCGGCCGGCGAAATGGCCAAAACCCTTTCGGGCCTGAGTTTGGGCCAGATCGAAGGCCACAGCAGATATCTTTTCAGACTCCTGTCGGTTAGCCGAGCGTTAATGATGATTGTTTTACAATTGTGCTGATCCAGAGCGCGCAAGAGTCCCGGCCAGATTTCCGTCTCCAACAGTACCATGGCCCGAGGGCCGATGGCGGCGACGGCCCTGCGCATGAGGGCCGGTTTATCAAAGGGAAAATAGCCAACCGCGACCTGGATTCCCTCCTCCGTTTCTCCCCGATCCGCCAGGGCCCGGTTCAGAATATCAACTCCCTGGCTGGTATTGGAGGTTACTAGAATCTTCACAGGTCTGGTGAATCTAAGGGTTTTGATGATTTCCAAAGCCAGATAAGATTCACCAACGGAGGCGGCCTGGATCCAGATATCTGCGGCCGGCAGCATTCTTTTTAAGCATCGCTGCGGATATCCCTCGGCCAGGCGATGATTCAACCGCAGCCATGGCATCACGCAACCCCAGAGCAGGTTATACACTCCGAAAGCAATTTTTGGGGCCAAATTATCCGACATGGTGGCTGGCAATCTAAAATGGTTTCGACAAAATTATGGAAAGCGGTATGAAATGGGAAGCACTCGCCGCCAAAGGCTTAATAAACACCCTCCGCAATAAATCAGTCAATCGTATTTAAATGCCCATTGTTTGTCAAATTTTTTAATCTTCGCGTTTATTTTATACCGCTTTTCAAAAATAAGTTCCGAAATACGAAAGGATGGTATAAGTGGTTGTAGAAAAAAACGATCAAATAACGGAACGTTTTTTTGACAACCGCTATAACAACCCAAAATTGGCAAGTCGTGGTAGTGTCGGTCTAAACAATGCGGGATGGCTGAACATTGACAGTCTAAAAATTGTTTGTTACTCGTACACCGATTTCCATAATAATTTTGCGAAATCGGAACTGCGGCCTCTGTGGTTGTCAATAAAACGTTGGAATACCGCAACGTTTTATTGACAACCACTATAAAGGCCACTTTTTGCATACGTTGGGAGCGGAGATCAATGGTATCCAATCCAGATGATCGCAAACCTTCTGGTTTTCAGAGGGCCGATGACGCCGGTCATGTTTCCAAGAGCATCATCGGCAGAATATCGCACCGGCATATAGTCGGGCTTGGCAGGATCTTGGGCCGTGCCGCCTATTTTCTGGATGGGCCCCACCGGCGTATTGCTCAGCGCAATCTGCAATTTACCCATCCTGACTGGACCCGCGAAAAAGCTGAAAATATATCACGGCGTGTTTTTCAGAACCTGGGCATTTCCTTTCTCGAGTTCTTTCAGATGGCGACCCTGTCCCGGGAACAAGTGCTCGAACGGGTCCAGGTGGTGGGTCTGGAAAACTTGCAGAACGCGTTAAAAAGCAAAACCGGTTTAATTCTTGTATCCGCACACCTTGGAAGCTGGGAGACAGGGTTGCTTTTCGTCTGTTGTCATATCCAGAAACCGATCCTCGGGGTGGTTAAGAAGATACGCCTCGCTCCGCTGAATCGTTGGGTGCACCGGTTGCGAACCCGATTCGGGATAACGATCGTGTATAAGAAAGGAGCGCTGCCTGAAATGCGCCGGATGCTTCGCCGGGGAGGCGTTATAGGCCTGCTGGTGGACCAGAGTCGTCGATCGGAAGGTGTCGATGTGAATTTTTTTGGACACCGGGTTACAACCACTCCATCGGCCGCCTTTCTGGCAATGCGGTGCAAAAGTCCGGTGCTGCCGCTTTTTTGTGTCCGGGACCCCAACGGCCGTTTAACCGTTGTGGTAAAACCGCCCCTTGAAATGAAAAGGACGGGAGATTTGCGATCCGACATCCAAACCAATACTCAAATCATAACCGATGTCGTCGAAAAAGCCGTTCGCAAATACCCCGACCAGTGGTTTTGGGTACACAAGCGTTGGAAGAAATATTACCCGGAACTTTACCCTGAATACCAGGCTCGCAGAAAACGACGCCATCAGAAAAAAGGACGAGTTTAGGTTAGGCCCCTCTAACTGGCCGTATTATGTTGGAGGTGATAGAGCGTTAGCCCTTTTTTTCAACCGGCGCTTAATACGCTTCGCGCGGCGCCTGATTTCGTCCCGCAGCCAGTAAAAGAAAATGATTCCCCAGCAGTTGAGTTTCTGCCACACCGTGAGGGATGCACGGCCGACAATTTTTGCGTAGCTCACATAGAGCATCCAGCGGTGCTCGCGCTTTTTCCATCCTTTATAGCGCTTATGCCATCGCTCAATGCGTATTTTGCGAGGTTCGCGGGCGTTGCGTCGCGTCGCCAGGAAATCGTCCAAATGACAGAAAGGACCGATCAAACAGAGTTCGAAGGCCAGAAGGCGATCGGTCCAGCGATTGACCGGTAGCATTGCGGAGCGCTCGAGGGCATGGCGGCGGATCAAACTGTAAATAGGGTCGAATAGCAATTCTCCATTTTGCAGCAACTTGAGGGTGAGGTGCAGACGGCGTGTCGGCGTGGATGCATCGACCCGTGGTCCGGGCACATCCAGGAAACTAACTTCTCCGTTATCGTCCATGTAGCGCCATTGGGTCGTAACACCCACAGCATCGGGTCGCCCGTCAAGGGCTGCTACGCATTTGCGCGCATAGTCGGTTTCCAGCCAGTCATCTGCGCCCATCCAACGAATGAAATCACCGCGGGACAATTCACAGACCCGGTTGAAATTTTCGATCTGCCCTATATTTTCCTCGTTGCGGATGTAACGTACGCGCCCATCGCGTTCGCTGTAGCGGCGCACAAGGTCTTGGGTTCCATCCGTTGAGGCATTGTCACAGATGACAACTTCGAAGTCTTCAAAATTCTGTGCCAGGAGCGAATCCAGGGCTCGACCGAGGAAGCGTTCGGCGTTGCGCACGGGGATGGCGAAGCTCACCCGCGGACGGGGAGAGTCTCCTTCGACCGACGGGGGGGATCCATTTAGAAACCCACGGTCATGATTCATCGATTGCATTTCGTTGCTGACTTTTTCAGTGAATTTAATCCGGTAGAGCCCCATTTTTGCCCGGAGCTACCGGAAATATAATTTATATGCTTCACCTATGGCAAAAAGATGATCGAGTGTCAAGCCGCCATCCTCTGTATCACAGCATCGTCAAAGCAATTGCCCAAATCAAGGCTGGATATAAATTGCCTAACCCAAACCCGTCCCCCTGGCTTTGCTGGCATGACGGGCACGGTTCCCAAAGGCGCTAAGGCTTCTAAATGTTTCTTTACATCCTGCCGTCTTTCGTATTTTGTACTTGATATCATCTGATTTCTGCAATAAATAATACTATTCCTTGCGATAGGCTCGGGTCAGGGGGGTATAGAGAACAGAAATATCGCTGATCGTACCCTATTGCCAACCGGAAATACTTCCTGCAGTATTTTTTGACGTGTTTTCTGAAAATTCGCAATAGACCCATGCAAGCGATTCGTCTATTGCAATATAAATTGTGAATGCAAAGATAAATTTTTTATTTCAAGGAGATCGCAATGGCAATCAGTCAGGAACTTTTAGATATTCTAGCCTGCCCGAAGTGTAAAGGCGACATATATTTGAATGAAGCCCAAGATGGTTTGCAATGTGACCATTGTAAATTACTGTATGAAATTCGGGATGATATTCCGATTATGCTCATTGAGGAAGCCAAACCGCTTGATGAATAGTTAAATGTTATTTGTTAATTGTTATTCGCTTACATCTGAGGCAAGGCCAAATTCACCAATAACTTATAACCAATAACAAATAACGAAACACATGAGTAAACCCCAGGAACCAAAACCTGCCAAACTGGTCATCGGGCTTTTCATGAAGGATAGGACTTTGTTTGAACCACTGGCCGCTGAACTTGTATCCGAATTTGGTTCCTTAGACATGGTCAGCCCATGGCTGTTGTTTGATTATACAACTTACTATGAGCAGGAAATGGGGATACCGCTTTTTCGGCGACTACTGGCCTTTAAATCTTTGATTGAACAGCTGGAACTCGCAACGGTTAAATTGACAACCAATCGTTTGGAAACTCAGTATTCCCGCAACGGCCGACGTCGGGTCAACATTGACCCGGGTTACTTGTCGTACGAACGATTTGTGCTGGCCTCCGGTAAGAACTTCAGCCATAGAATTTATATCGGACACCGAATTTTTGCCGATCTAACGTTAATTTATCAGGGGGGAGCATTTAAGAAATTACCCTGGACCTATCCCGACTATGCGGACCGGCCGATCCTCAGGTTCCTCGAGCAGGTACGCGCCAGGTATGCAACCGACTTGATGCAATCTGCCTGAAGGTAGATGCGACAATCATTTCATTCATCAGATACGGAGATCAATACCTATGATTAAAAGCATGACCGGTTATGCGACCGCTGAAAAAAATGCCGATGAAATTACGGTTTCGGTTGAGATGCGTGCATACAACAGTCGTCATCTGGATATTGTCCTGCGGATGCCCCCGAGTTACACGGTGCTCGAAGATAAGGTGAAAGGGCTTGTCGCCGCGCGCATTGCCAGAGGACGGGTAGAGATCAAAGTTCAGATCAAAGATGAATCCGCCCAGGCCATTGCCTTTGAAATTGATCAGCCCAGGGCCAAAGCAATTCATAGCGCCCTTAAGCAGTTAAAAAAGGAGTTTAATCTGGGCAATGACATCTCGGTGGAAGATTTGCTGAGTCTGGGTGGAATTATAAAACCGGTTGAGCCCGCCGGTGAACCCGAAAGCCTGTGGACAACGATTACGGACTGCCTGACCCAGGGCCTCGATGAACTTGAAAGTATGCGTCAGAAAGAAGGCGATTTTATCGCCGGTGATTTGTCCGCCAGACTAGATTTCATTGACGGGTGCCTTGTTGAAATAAAAGGTGAATCCGAGGCGCTGCTGCAACAGTATCAGGAACGATTGAAGGAGCGTATCACTGCCTTGACCCGTGAGACGGTTGAGATAGACCCGGCACGGCTTACTCAGGAAGCAGCCTTTTTAGCTGACAGGAGTGATATTTCCGAAGAGATTGTCAGAGCCGAGAGCCACGTAAAGCAGTTTCGCCATATAATGAACGCTCAGGAACCCGGGGGGAGAAAACTCAATTTTTTGCTGCAGGAACTCAATCGGGAATTTAACACCATAGGCGCCAAGATCGGCCACGCCGATACATCTCACAAAATCGTCAATATTAAGTCAGAACTGGAAAAGATTAGAGAGCAGATCCAGAATGTAGAATAGTTTTAACCGTTCAGCGGTTCAGGGTTCCTGTCCAATCTGAACCGCTGGCGGACAGCGAAACAAGAAAACCCTGAACGGTGAACTTTGAACCTGTGAACCGTTGTGAGAACTCGAGTTCGCTTTAGTACCAAACAGATTTAAACCCTAAGC
>JBATKU010000732.1:0-16303 GCA_049669725.1 Desulfobacterales bacterium | reverse complement strand
TTATAAACCTGGACTTGGGTCGCACTGATCATTAACCCAACCAAAATTAATGGAGAATATGCATGAAAAAAGCCACTCTGATCATCTGGGCGATTATTTTTGGAGTGATTGCACTATTGATTTTTCAAAACCAGGAGTTCTTTTTGACCAATCAATCGTTGCGCGTTAACCTCGGTGTTATTGAGGCGTATCATTCACCGGAATTACCCATTGCGGTTACGTTTTTGCTCTTCTTTCTCGCTGGAATCATTCTCGCTTACCTATTCAACATCTCAGCCCGTTTTAAAGCCAAACGCACCATCAAAAAATTAAATGCCACCATTGCATCTCACGATGCTGACATGGCCGGGTTGAAACGTGAAATTGATTCTCTAAAGGGCATAGACCCATCGGCAGTAGGGGATACACCCGCATCCGAAAGCGATCTGGCTAAAACCCAGAAAATTTCCTCTGACGGT
The DNA here is from genome assembly GCA_049669725.1 of Desulfobacterales bacterium. GTDB lineage: Bacteria > Desulfobacterota > Desulfobacteria > Desulfobacterales > JAFDCJ01 > JAFDCJ01. Next base: position 15,845 of record JBATKU010000732.1, on the reverse strand, counting down.
CTTGCGGCCGATCCTGCCGGCCAAACGGTCTCGTTTTCCGCTGATATGTCAGGCGACAACCCCACCGACAATGCGGAGGAAGCATCGAACGAAAAAAAACGATAGCTCTCAGAATGATGGAATGATGGAGAAACCTAAGGCAGACGTGTGTCGGGTTGGGGGATACAGGTTACAACGGAACTTCTTCCCAAGTTTAACACCGAAGACACCACTCGAAACCCGTAAAGTGATCAAAATCCATTGTGCCAACGATCCTGTTAAGGCGTGGCTCCTGAGCAGAGTCTACAGATCCCCGATTAATCCATGAGTCCTCCCAAGTCGACCCCGATGATTAAGCAGTACCTGACGATTAAGGATCAGTATCCGGATGCGATTCTTTTTTACCGCATGGGCGATTTTTATGAAATGTTTTTTGAAGATGCGCTAATCGCCTCCCGCGCCCTTGAGATTACCCTAACTTCGCGTAATAAAAATGACGAATCACCCGTTCCCATGTGCGGTGTTCCCCACCGTGCTGCCCAAACCTATATCGCCCGCCTGATCGACAAAGGATACAAGGTAGCTGTTTGCGACCAGATCGAAGACCCGGCCAAGGCCAAAGGTCTGGTAAAAAGGGATGTGGTCCGTGTCATCACCCCTGGAATGATTATTGAAAACGAACTGCTGGATGAACGATCCAACAATTATGTCCTGGCCCTACAGCACCAAAACGGTGTGACCGGCATCGCCTTTGTAGATATTTCCACCGGTGCTTTCAGGGTAGCCGAATCAGAGAATTCGAAAGCCATCATCGAAGAGATTCAGCGCATCTCGCCCAGTGAAATCCTGCTGCCAGAGTCCTCCAAATCCGACCCGGCTTTTTTGCCCATCGCAGCTGTTTTTACCGAAATCTCCATATCCTATCTGGAGGACCGGGCCTTTGAGTATAAAGGGAGCTATGGGCGTCTGACCGATCAATTCAAAACCATTTCCCTTGAAGGTTTTGGGTGCCAAAACCTGAAGCTCGGCATCTGCGCTGCCGGTGCCGTCATCTTTTATATTCGTGAAACTCAAAAGCAGAAATTGGAGCACCTGACACGGATCGAAACCCATCGCCTGGACAGTTATTTGATGGTGGATGAGTTAAGCTGGCAGAACCTGGAGTTGTCCGGCAATCTTAGGACCGGATCGCGCCGGGCTACCCTATTGGATGTCATCGACCAGACAGTTACTGCCATGGGTGCCCGGCTGCTGGTTCAATGGATGCGCTATCCCCTGATGGATTTAAATGAGATCGCTTTTCGACATGAAGCCGTGGGTGAGGCCGGGCAAAACATTCAAATCCGCCAAGGCATCCGCGAGACCCTCAAATCGTTTTTTGATATCGAAAGAATCGGTAACAAAATTGTCATGGGCCATGCCAATGCAAGGGACCTGACGGCCTTGAAGCGTTCACTGCTAATGCTACCGGCACTGGAATCGATGTGGTCGGAATTAAAAAGCGAACTTTTCAGGTCACCTGATAACATTGAGCATTTACCGGAACTTGCCGATCTCATCGACCGCGCCATCCGGGAGGATGCCCCGCCCGTAATTAATGAGGGAGGTATCATTAAGACTGGTTATAACCCTGAACTGGATGAGTTGATGCAGATCAGTCGGGACGCCAAAGACTGGCTGGCACAGCTGGAGGTCCGCGAAAAGGAGAACACAGGAATAAACACATTGAAGGTCCGGTACAACAAAGTATTCGGATACTACATCGAAATTCCCAAAAGTCGCTCGGGTTCCGCCCCGGTCAACTATGTCCGCAAACAGACCCTTGTTAACGCCGAACGCTATATAACTGATGAACTTAAGTCATTCGAAATGAAAATTCTTGGCGCTGAAGACCAGCGGGCAACTCTTGAATACGAAATATTCAATGAAATCCGAGATGAGGTTGCTAAAAACAACCGCAGCATACAGAAGGCCGCCCGTTTCATAGCTCGCATCGATGGTTTGACCAATTTGGCCGAGGTAGCTGCCCAAAATGATTACTGCCGTCCCGAAATGGTGACTGACGGCGATATCTTTATCGAAGATGGCCGTCATCCGGTAATTGAAAAAATGATTACTGCCGAACGCTTTGTACCCAATACCCTGACAATGGATGATAGGGAAAATCAGGTATTGATCATCACCGGTCCCAACATGGCCGGCAAGTCCACCGTGCTGCGGCAGGTGGCCCTGATTGTCATAATGGCCCAAATGGGCGGTTTTATTCCTGCCGCCCGGGCAAAAATCAGCCTGACCGACAGAATATTTACCCGTGTGGGCGCCCTTGACAATCTCTCGCAGGGTCAAAGCACCTTCATGGTAGAAATGCAGGAAACTGCCAATATTCTCAACAATGCTACCGGTAAAAGCCTGGTTATAATGGATGAGATTGGCCGGGGGACAAGCACCTTCGACGGTCTCAGCATCGCCTGGGCGGTGGCGGAATACCTGCACGACTTAAACGGTGGGGAGGGTGTCAAAACCCTGTTTGCAACCCATTACCACGAATTAACCGAGCTGGCCCGGACCCATGCAAGGGTTAAAAACCTCAATATTGCGGTTAAAGAATGGAATGATGAGATTATCTTTTTAAGAAAGCTGGTGCAGGGTGGAACCAACCGCAGTTACGGTATCCAGGTTGCACGCCTGGCCGGTATCCCCACACCGGTAATCGACCGCGCCAAAAGGATTCTTTACAAAATTGAGCAGGAAGATTACTATTCAAGTGGATCGCCCGACGTGATCAGCGGGAACAAATCGGCTGATAGGGCTCCCGTGCAGCTTGATCTTTTTAGTAAAGCGGAAAACAGGCTCATCGAAAAATTAGTTCAAACAGATATTTCCCGGATGACGCCGTTGGAGGCATTGAATTTTTTAAACGAATTTCAGGAGAAAATTAAGACCTGACAGGCTCGTAAGTGGTTCGTTGTCCGTTGTATCAATATAATGGTCAACTGACATCCTATTTTAAAATGAATCTAAAAAAATTCCACACTTTCTTTTTCCTTGTAACCTGCATCGGTGTTGTCTTTTTGTGGAACGGCATTTCCGAAGGGATAACCGCCAAGCAAGCCTATTTCAATGCTGAATCCTGCTATAAAAAACTGCGTAATTCTTCTGCGAAAATGAAATACCGCGACAACTGGCTGCGCTGTATTGAAAAATTTCAAACCGTTTACCGGCTGGATTCCAACGGCCCCTGGGCACCGGCCGGCCTTTATATGTCCGGGAAGCTTTATAAAGAACTGGCTAAGCGCTCATGGAAGGCGTCAGATCAGCATGAAGCTCAGGATATTTTTGAGAGAATCATCAAGCGCTATCCCCAGAGCAAATATCACAACAAAGCTGCAGCCGAAATTCGAACGCTTTCCGAATCAGGCACCGCGAAAAAAAAGACGGCTCCATCAACAAAAGCACCTATATCACAATCAACTGCAAAAGATCGGTACCTAAATGCCGAATCCTGTTACAGCAGTCTGAAGCAAAGCTCGCCAAAGATGGCTTATCGCCATAACTGGTTGCAATGTATTGAAAAATTTTATTCTATTTACCGTCAGGATCCTGCCGGAGATCGAGCCGCCGCCAGTTTGTATATGACCGGTAAACTGTATTCCGATCTTTATCGACTATCCAAACGAAAATCTGATTTACGTGCAGCCCATACCACGTATGAAAAGGTCATTGTCAGCTTTCCGGACAGCCGCTACAAAGTAAAGGCTTCATTGCTTATCGACGCCATGCCCCAATGGGTGAAAAAGGAATCTGAAAATCAGAACGCTGGTCTTGCAAAGATAATCGAGGACAGCACCCAAAAACAAGCAGGCGGGCAGCAACCGGCTGCAGACGACGGCAGTTCCGTCTCGGGAAGCAGGGGAACCGTTGATAATTTGCGGTTTTGGTCCAATCCCAACTACACACGGGTCGTTATTGATGCAAGCCGGGAAACTGCATATTATCACCATCTGCTGAAAAGAGACCCATCCAATAAAAAACCCCAGCGGCTTTACGTTGACCTGAAAAATAGCCGGTTGGGCCAGAATATAAAAAAAAGTATTCCGATAAACGACGATTTGTTGAGTGATGCCCGCGCCGGACAGTATACCAATGATTCGGTAAGGGTAGTGGTCGATCTTAAATCCTTTAAAACCTATAAGATATTTTCATTGAAGGATCCCTTTCGAATCGTCATTGATGTGTGGGGTAGCGCTGGTGACAAGCAGGCTGCATCCCGACCGCCATCCGCAACCATGAAAAAGAATGGTCGGCTTCCCACCAGCGCACTGGCCAAACAGCTTGCCCTCGGGGTCAGACGGATTGTCATCGACCCCGGCCATGGCGGCAGAGATTACGGAGCACCGGGATATCTGAAAGGGGTTCATGAAAAAGACATCGCCCTTCAAATTGCCCGCAAACTCGCGAAATTGGTCCGCCAAGATTTGAAGTGCGAGGTGTTCCTGACCCGCAACAGTGACCGCTTTCTGACCCTAGAAGAACGCACCGCCATCGCCAACACCAAAAACGCCGATTTATTCATTTCCATCCACACCAACTCTCACAAAGATCGCAGGGCCTATGGCATGGAAACCTATTTCTTGAATCTGGCCACAGACGATGATGCCATCCGGGTGGCCGCCATGGAAAATGCGACGTCAACCAAAAATATCAGTGACCTTCAGACCATCCTTTATGATTTAATGCAAAATGCTAAAATCAACGAATCCAGCCGGCTTGCGGGCAATGTGCAGGGCTCGGTGGTGAGTTATATGAAGAGCCGGCGCTACAGCCGCATAAAAGACAAAGGGGTCAAACAGGCCCCTTTTTATGTTCTGCTCGGTGCCCAAATGCCGGCGATACTGGTTGAAACTTCTTTTATCAGTAACCCCAGAGAATGTAAAAGGCTGGTGAATCCCCTGTACCAGCAGCGCATATGCGAAGCCATCGTTATCGGAATAAAAAAATACATCCAAGAGATAACTCCCACGGCCCAACTAAATAAGCTTCCTAACATAATCATTGGCGGGTAATATCTGAAATACAGAAACTAATCCCAATTAACCAATTGTATTAATTCCAAATCCCAAGCTCCAAGTTACAACTAAATGCCATTGATGTGCCTATGACGATTAAACAAAGAAATCCCGACCTGCCCATTTCTTCCCTTGTGATCCTGGTTTTCGGCATTATCGGGGTGTCTACCGGTTCGATATTCGCGCGTTTGGCAGATGCACCGGCTCTGGTCACTGCCGCCTACCGGGTCGGGCTGGCCTCGCTGATTTTAATTCCCCTGGCAGTCTGGAAGGCAGGGGATGAATTACGCAATTTATCCTCTCGCGAAATTATACTGGCAATATTATCCGGTTTTTTTCTGGCGCTGCATTTTGCCAGCTGGATTTCCTCTCTCGATTATACCGCCATTGCCAATAGTGTCGTCCTGGTCAACACGATCCCGCTCTGGGTAGGCCTTTTAACTCCGATGCTATCCAAAGATCGCCTGACGAGGGCCACGGTCATCAGCATCATCGGTAGTGTCATCGGTGGCGTCATCATTGGTTTTGGAGATTTCGCTACGGGTGGACAGGCATTGCTCGGCGATTTGTTAGCGGTTATCGGGGCTATTTGTGCTGCAATTTACCTTCTGTTAGGCCGCAATCTGCGCCGCAAGCTTTCCCTGCTTTCATATATTGCCATATGTTATGGCAGTGCCGCACTGTTTTTATGGCTGGCTGTGATTGCTTTACAGTTACCGGTTAGCGGATACGATACCCAAACCGTTGCTGCCTTCTGGGCCATGGCCCTGGTTTCGCAGATCATCGGCCACTCCAGTTACAACTGGGCCCTGAAATGGTTCAGCACCGGTTTTGTTGCCGTAGCACTGCTGGGGGAACCCATTGGAAGTACCATCATGGCCTATCTGATTTTTAATGAGGGGTTAACCTGGCCCAAAGCTATCGGTGGATTGTTAATATTATCAGCAATATATATAGCTGCAGCAGGTGAGAGAAAATAGTTTTGGATAGGTCAGTAGAAAATAGTCAAATGAAATCAAGCCATTTATTGATTCAATCTGATTCAACTGGGTTTGAAATTTCCCCGACGTAGACTTGCCCTTGCATGTTTTCGATTTGACAAAACCTTATCTATCTTCTATCCAATAGAGAATTTTACAGATTAAGCTTTTCCAACTCAATGGAGGTAAAAATGATGTACGAAAATATTATCTATGAAGTAAAAGAAGGAATTGCCACCATCACTTTTAACCGACCCAAAGCCCTCAACGCCCTGAATGGGATGCTGCTTTCCGAGCTATCAGAGGCCCTGGACGAAATTGCCGCTGACGAGAATATCCGCGCGCTTGTGGTAACCGGGGCAGGGGACAAATCATTTGTGGCCGGCGCCGACATCACCGAACTGGCGACATTTAATTCGCTCTCGGCCAAAAAATTTGCCGAAATCGGCCAAGCTATTATCCACAAACTGCAGCGACTTCCGATTGTCGTCATCGCCGCTGTAAACGGGTTTGCACTGGGTGGCGGCACCGAGATCGCTATTGCCTGTGATTTTATCTACGCCTCGGAAAACGCCAAGTTTGGTCAGCCTGAAATAAATCTCGGAGTAATTCCCGGTTTTGGCGGCACCCAGCGATTGCCCCGCCTGGTCGGTACCAATATGGCCAAAGAGTTGATTTTTACCGGTAAAATGATTTCAGCCGCCGATGCCCTCCAGATCGGATTGGCCAACAAGGTGGTTCCCCAGGGACAGCTCATGGAGGAAGTCATGAAAACCGCCGGAGAAATTGCGTCCAAGGGTAAAGTGTCCTTACGAGAGGCCAAGCAGGCAATTAATCGCGGAATGAATGTGGACCTTGCTACCGGCTGTAGTATTGAAATCGACGCATTTGCCGTCAGTTTCGCCAGCCCCGACGCTAAAGAAGGCACCACCGCCTTTGTCGAAAAACGTAAAGCGGAATTCAAAGGAAGCCTAAGGGAATGAATATTGAATAATTACGGCTTGCTACCAGCGGATCGATCGAAAAAACATCAAAATGGTGACAGCGCGACTGGGGGCCCAAGCGCCTGCGCTGAGCTGTGCGAGCGAATTCCACAAATATTCAATAGACAGTTCTCAATATTCAATTTTAAATTGCCACCATGGAAAAAAACAAGATCCATTTTCAACTGATTTGGGGAATTTTACTCCTGGCGGCCGGGGTAGGAGTGTTTTTTCGAATTCCCCAGGTGATGCCGCAGATTCAAACGATCAAAACATTTGCTTCTATAATTGGATTTATTTATTTTTGTTTTTATCTGCTCGGTTTTTTATTGATCCTGGGAGGAGCAAAAAAGATCCACGCTAACCTTAAGGAGCTAAAAAATCAGAATCCCAACGATGCATGAAGAATATCCAAATTCCCATTATTCCATGATTTGAGACAAAGACCCGGACTTCAAATTATCGCCCATAATTTATTGGGCTGCAAAGATTTTGAGAAGTCATCATGGTTTCAGCCTTCATAACTTCAAACAGCAAAGACAGGCAGATTCAGGACCTGGCGTCGGAAGTGGTCTACCGGACCCGCCTGCAGGCAATCTGCAACAGGATAAACGCGGCCGGAAATTTAGATGAACTTTTAATCGATTTAAAAGATGATATCATCTCACTTTTTGCAGCTGATCGCGTTACCCTCTATGTCGTTGATGCCAAAAACCGCGCACTGGTATCCCGATTCAAGTCGGCCAACGACATCGAGGAGATCCACATACCCATATCTAATCGAAGCATCGCCGGCTGGTGTGCCCTTAAAAACCGGATCGTCAATGTCAGGAATGCATATGACATAAAGGAACTGGCCGCAATCGATCCTGAATTGAGATTCGATGAACGCTGGGACATGCAAACCGGGTTTACGACCAGACAGGTTCTGGCCCATCCGATTGTCTTCAAAAACTATTTGCTGGGTGTTATACAATTGATGAACCGCAAGTCCGGGTCTGCGTTTTTGGAAATCGATGAACGATCCCTCAAAGAAGTTAGTGACATTCTCGGCATTGCCCTTAACACTCAGAAAAAACTCGCCAGGCGTTATGCCACCGGAAAATTTAATCTTCTCCTGGAAAATCACCTGCTGACTCAGAACGAACTGGAAAAAGCAATTATTCAAGCCCGACAAAAAAATGTTGCAATTGAATCAATATTAATTTCGGATTTCAATATTGCTAAAAAAGACGTTCTGGCCTCCCTGAGCAAATTCTATGATATTGAGCCTGCTGAATTCACCCAGAATATTCCGATACCCAACAAACTGCTCGCCGGTCTGAAAGTACCATTTATGCGCACTCATTTCTGGGTTCCGTTGCGCGAAGAAGATAATAGAATCGTCATTGCCATTGACAATCCTTATGATCAGCAGCGGATTGGTGAATTGAGAGCTCTTTTTCCCGGAAAAAAATTCAAGTTCTGTGTGGCATTGAAGCAGGATATTCTTGAAATCATCAAATTTTTTTTCCAGAATGAAAAACAACTGGCTGATATTGAAGAAATTCTGTCCATAATGCGCCAAGAAAGCAATGAAATTGAAGAAGCTGAAAACGCGATTCTTGAAGAAGACAGCGCGGTAGTTAAACTGGTCAATAAAATCATTCTGGATGCCTATGCGAAAGGCGCCTCCGATATTCATATCGAGCCCTTTCCCGGTAAAGAATACACCCGGGTCAGGATACGAATTGACGGAGATTGCTCGGTCTACCAGACCATCCCATTCAATTACCGCAGTGCCGTTGTGTCCCGGATAAAAATTATGGCCGATCTGGATATTGCCGAACGTCGCAAACCCCAGGACGGAAAAATCAACTTTAATAAATTCGGCGCCAAAAATATTGAGCTCAGGGTTGCAACCCTCCCAACCCAGGGTGGCATGGAAGATGTCGTCATGCGCATCCTGGATGGCAAAGAGCCTCTGCCGCTGGATCAAATAGGTTTTTCCGAAAGCAACTATAAAAATTTTGTAGAGGCGATTTCCAATCCATATGGCATTATATTTGTTTGCGGCCCCACCGGATCCGGCAAAACCACCACCCTTCACAGTGCCTTGAGGTATCTCAATAAGACCAAAACCAAGATCTGGACCGCTGAAGATCCAGTAGAAATTACTCAAAAAGGATTGCGCCAGGTACAGGTTAAGCCCAAAATCGGATTGGATTTCGTTGCCGCCATGCGTTCGTTTCTCAGAGCCGACCCGGATGTAATCATGGTGGGTGAAATGCGCGACAAAGAAACGACATCGATCGGAATCCAGGCGTCTCTTACCGGGCATCTGGTATTATCGACCCTGCATACCAATAGCGCTCCGGAAAGTATTTCCCGTTTGCTGGATATGGGAATGGACCCCTTTAATTTTTCGGATGCGATCCTGTGTATTCTGGCCCAGCGGCTGGCCAGGACCCTGTGTAAAAACTGCCGGCAGTCCTATCATCCCGCACTGGGGGAATATACTTCTCTGGCAAGGGAATATGGGCTGACCGATTTCAATGATAGGGAAAATATTCCCTTTAAAGAGGAATTGATGCTGAATAAACCGGTAGGCTGCAACGTTTGTAACGGTTCCGGTTACCGCGGCCGGATGGCGCTGCACGAACTGTTGATGGGCACCGATGAAATCAAAAGGCAGATTCAAAATATGGCCAAAATTGACGCGATCAGAACCCAGGCCATGAAAGATGGAATGAGAACGCTGAAACAGGATGGCATAGAAAAAGTATTCAGCGGTCGCCTGGACCTGCTGCAGGTCCGCAAGGTCTGTATTCGTTGATTGTGGGGTTCAAAGGTTCAGGAAGACAGGACAGGGTTCTGCGTTCAGGGTTCATTTTAAAGCGAACCGCAGAACCGAAGAATATCCAACCGCAGAATTTCGAAGGATTGAATCGCTACGCTCCATCTTTCTATCTATAATCGATAGAATTCCTTAATTCGATATTCGACATTCGAAGTTCTTTATTCGATATTCGCTTTAACAGAAACTCTTTATCGACTAAGCCGGCACTTTTGCGGCCAGCGGCGGCGCTAACCCCTGAACGCTGAACCTCAGAACCCCCCGGCCCTTCTAAATTTTTCCAGCTGATCCTTATAGTAGCTTCGATTTTCACGGGCCAAAGCCAGGGCATTGCGGGCGGCTTCCACTGCCTGACCGTGCATCCCATTGACATAGTAGCTTTCGGCCAAAGTATCCCAGATGTGGGGAAGGTTCTCGAGCCTGACGGCCAGAGTTGCCAAGGCCAGCGCTCGATCGGGATCCCGATATTGCTTATTTTCACAAGTGGCGTAATGCCAGGCCAGGTTGTTGAGCACTTCGGCATGGTCTGGATCAAGCGCCAATGCTTTTTCCCAAGCCTCCTGCACCCCAGACCAATTTTTCTTGCTGTAGTAGATATTTCCCAGCAGACTGTATAAATTCGGATTTTCCGGCCCTTTGTCAATCTCTCGCAAAATCACTTTTTCAAGAAAATGACTGCTAAGCCTTTCACCGATCATTCCCACATTCAGCTGATAACCCAATCCGCCGAGTAGCAGCAGACATCCCAAATAAATGCCGATGCTCTTTTTGATTTTAGCATCATGGCGGGTTATCCAGGATGCATCCGTCTCGCATTTTTCCAGATAATCAACGCGCTGGCGGATGCTGAAATGATGCCAGTTGGGTTTGTCCGCGGACTGCCCGCTGGTGGCGACGATCTTTTCAAGGGTGGTAATCAGCGGTTTGGCACTGTCAAACAGGGTATAGACATAGCTGTCGGCCTGGCGTTCGAAGTTGCGCATAAAAAAGCCGAAAATAAAGCGGAAATAAATCAGGAACACACAGATGATAACCACACTCGATATACTTGAGATAACGGCTGTCTGACTGAAGCCGGCTTTGCCGATCAGCCAATAAAAAGGCTCGGCGTAGATGATGGCAAAAATAATGACATCGAAGGCTACGTAGGAAAGAAGCATGTATCCAACAAAAAAAACAAGATAAAACAACAGATGTTTCTTCTTGATATGCCCGATTTCGTGGGCAATGACGGCATCGATTTCATCCGGCTCGAGCAGTTGTAGCAGCGAGTCGGTCACGAGAATGTAACGAAATCTTTTTACAAGCCCCATCACCCCGGCGGTAATCATTTTACCACCGAAAATAGGCCAGTATAAAATATCGGCATAGGCAAGTTCGGCCCGGCGGCACAAACTCTCGATTCGGCTGCGATAGTATCCGTTCTCGAGAGGTTTGCAGCGCCAGAACTTTTGGATCAGGGCCGGCCCCATAATCGCCACTCCCAGAAGGAAAAAAAGAAAATAGCTAACTTCACCCTCGGTCGTGCTCAAAAAGTTTTTAGGAGCCTCAAACGGAAGGGCCCGGATGATGTCGGCGATTCCGGACAGAAACAGCCAAGGCAGCAGCACCGGAATCGAAAACGAGATATTTGAAAATACATAGCTCTGTCTGGAAATGTCGGCCTGGTATAATTTTTCATAGGGACCGTAGGCAAAAGTCCATACAATCGCGAGATAGAAAACAAACAACAAAAGAAACAGCATGGCCAACAGGGTCGGTATAGTTTTAAAGGGTGCAATATCCGCCAGAAAGGATGAAAGATTCAAGGCGTAAATGTTAATGGCAAACAAAACGATTGCCATGATGCTCTGATGGAGGAGGGTGGAACTGAACTGGTGGTCAATGCGCAGAAAATTCCCTTTTGAAATCCGATTTTCGATTCTCTGGAATTGAAACCGGGTAAAAAAAACAAAAATTAAGATCAGGCAGAAAAAAAGGGTGAAGGACTCCAAGGCCGTAAAATAGGTTTCATCTGAGGGTTGGTAGGTCAGATAAATGAGTAAAACAAGGATGAAGTATATGAAATTTCCGAACATATTAGAATTGGTTAGCGTATTTGGTGTTTAGTGTTTAGTATTTAGTTGTCGCATATCTAAGGCCCTGAAACCAAACACTAAATACTTATCGAAAATTGCAACGGATAAAAGAGTAAGCCGAACGGCATTCTACCCGGGTTTGTAATAGCGCTCCTTCTCACTATAAATACAGCCACAGTAATGCTGGCGATACAATCCAAGATTCTTTGATGTATCAATTCCCTCTTGCCATCCGGATCGAAAATCTTCATAATAAAACGGTACACCGGTGGATTTGGCGATGGATTCACCAATTGATTTTACCATGTCGTGCTTTTGAAATTTGCTATACAGCAAGGTGGATGAAAAATAGTCAAATTTGCCGCGTTTGGCCATGAGGGCGGTGGTTCGCAGGCGGTCATGGTAACAATAGGCGCAACGGTCCTTTTCCCGATAAACCACATTTTGAATAAATCCTTCCAGGTCATAGCCTTCCTGTATGATCAGCCGCATATCCATATCTCGGGCATAACTTTCCAGGGTCTCCTGCCGTTTAAGGCACTCGGAATAGGGGTGAATATTATGCCGGTAAAAAAAACCCATGACATCAAGCCCAGCGGCTTGCACGGATTTAACCGGATAAACGGCGCAGGGAGCGCAGCATATATGGATCAGTATTTTCAATGTCTTTTTCCGAAAATAGCGGTGCCGACCCGCACCATGGTAGCCCCTTCCTGGATGGCGGCCTCAAAATCTCCGGTCATACCCATCGAAAGCTCTTCCATGGAAATATTGGGTATGTTCTCATCTTTAATTCCCTCGCGAAGCTCCCTCAGGGCTGCAAAAAACGGCCGGACTTTCTCAGGGGCGTTGAAGTAGGGCGGCATAGTCATCAGGCCTTTAACGGCCAGGTTTTTAAATTGACCGATTTCCCTTAAAAGCGGCCGGATGTCCTCGACATAGACGCCAGATTTTGAGTCCTCCCGGGCGACATTGACCTGAATTAAGATTGCCTGAACCTTATCTATTTTTTCTGCAAATCTATCCAGTTCGACTGCCAACTTTATGGAGTCAACCGAGTGAATGAGGTCAAACATCCGGACGGCATATTTGGCCTTGTTCGACTGCAGATGGCCGATAAAGTGCCAGGTTACTGGATACATAGCCAGGCGGATGGTCTTTTCCCTGGCTTCCTGGATATAATTTTCACCAAAATCAGTCATCCCGGCCTCAATCGCCTCTATGACATCTTCGGCCGGCATGGTTTTGCTGACGGCCACCAGCCGAATATCGGCTTCCGGGCGGTTACATGCAATGGCTGCCTGCCTGATTCGCTCCAATACGTGTTCAACGCGGTCTTTCAAATCAATGTCTCCACAAAAATTTTAATTCCTCTTAAACGCATTTGTCCTCCGGTGTTTCAAGTCTTCAATTTAACGACTTTTTCGCTAATTAAAAATTCCACCACTTCGCAAACCGGCAGGCCGACGACATTAGTATAAGAACCGTTGATACGCTTGACAAGAAACGAGCCGATGCCTTGAATGGCGTAAGCGCCGGCTTTGTCGAAAGGCTCTCCGGAAATGATGTACCAGTCAATCTCGTGATCAGTCAGTTTTTTAAAGCAAACATCGGTTCGGACCGTATCCGAAAAAAGCCTGCCGGTTCTGTGACAACAAATGCAGTAACCCGTCAACACTTGATGGGTTCGTCCGCTCAAGCAGCTGAGCATGGTACGCGCTTCGGACCGCGAATTCGGTTTGCCCAGTATGGCGCCGTCGATAAATACGATTGTGTCGGCGCCGATGACCCAACTATCGGGATATTGCACCGAGACATCTGAGGCCTTATGCTCGGCCTGATGCCTGGCATAGGATTCCGGGGACGACAGCGTTACCGTGCGCTCTTTAAAGCGGCTGGGGATGACGGAAAATTCGAGTCCAGCCTGTGTTAACAGATAGCGACGACGGGGTGATTGCGAGGCCAGAATCAATCTGGGGTCGTTAGCCGATTTTTTCATATGGACCTTTTAGCAAATGACGGGTTGATTGACAAGGGTTTCCAGATGATGTTGGCACCCTCCGCAGATGAAAAAAATGCGATAGTGGTCTCACCGTATGCCCAGCTGAAGGTCTGACAGGCATGAAAAATCCAGTAGACCACAAATATGATTCAGTAATATTGTCTAATCGTTCCGGAAAAACTTGCACCCGATCGGCAATCGTCATATAATTACAAAACCCAAGATTGCCGCAAGGGCTACCGTATTAAGTTGTCTTTATAATTCCAATCCATGAAAGAATCTAATAACAAACACTTTCGCATTCTTGCGGTCGACGATGATCCGACCATCCTGGACCTGTATCGGAGAATCCTGAGTCCGGATGATCCGTTGCCGACAATGCCGGTCTTTGAAGTGACCTGTTGCACCCAGGGAGACGAAGCGGTTGACATGGTCGCAAATTCGCTTGAGGAAAACACGCCCTTTGCGGTTGCTTTTTTGGATTTAAACATGCCCCCGGGACCGGACGGGCAATGGACGGCCGGTGAAATCCACAACCTGGACCCAGGGATCAATATCATCATGGTAACCGGTTATCGCAGCACCAATACAGGCCATGAGCAGACGAAGTCCAATTTTTCCGACCAATCGCTCTATCTGCAAAAACCCTTTTACCGCAAAGAAATCATTCAATTCTCGACAGCCCTCAGCACCAAGTGGCAGGCCGAAAGGCAGCTGATAGACCTTCACTCTGAATTAGAAACCCTGGTTGAAAAGCGTACCGCCGAGCTGGTGGAATCCAATAAGCTGCTCAAAATGGAAATCGAAAACCGCAAACATGTGCAGGCGGAACTGGAGCAAAGCGTTCAGAATCTTAAAAAAGTTATGGATTCGACCGTCCAGGCCATCGCCATGACGGTCGAAAAACGGGACCCTTACACCTCCGGACATCAGATGCGGGTGGCAGCGCTAACCAGGGCCATTGCAAAAACGATCAACCTCACGGAAGATCGGATAGAAGGGGCATACATGGCGGCTTCCCTTCATGATATCGGCAAAATATCACTACCGGCTGAAATTTTGTCTAAACCGATAAAATTGACCGAAATAGAAATCAGTTTGATACAGGCCCATGCCCAGGCCGGTTATGACATCCTAAAAGGTATAGAATTTCCATGGCCTATAGCCGACATCATAATCCAGCATCATGAAAGATTGGACGGTTCGGGATATCCCCGGGGTCTTGCGGGCGATGACATCTCAATTGAAGCCCGTATTATCGGCGTTGGCGATGTGGTTGAGACCATGGCCTCCCATCGACCCTACCGCCCCTCCATGGGCATTGAAAAGGCCCTGGAAGAGATCACCCACAACAGCGGAATCCTTTACGACGCCGATGTGGTGACGGCCTGTTTAAAGATCTTCAACGAACAAGGCTTTGAATTTCCGAATTAGTGTGGCCGACAAATCCCTGTAAATTTTATCAGTACTCCGTCTTTTTCCTTGAAATCCTTTCGACATTCAGGTATCAGAATAGCCAACAAACTGTCAAACGCCCGGGTGGCGGAATAGGTAGACGCAAGGGACTTAAAATCCCTCGATCCTTAGTGATTGTGCGAGTTCAATTCTCGCCCCGGGCACCAGTAAAATAAGGGGTTTAGGCGTAATTGCCTAATCCTTTTTTTACTAGATATTACCTCTGTTCGGTCAAATTATCCCCACTCTGTCCCCACTTTTTGGTTCTGATTCAGAATTTATTTTGCCGCTTTCAAATTACATGAAAAGGTTCTTATCAATCCTATCCACCAAATATTGTTTGACCATCAATTACCAAATCTGATACCGAAATACCGATAATATTTAGATGCACCATTCGCTAACCTAAATACGAGGTTGCCATGGCCGAATTTAATACCCCATTTCTTTGTAAAGGTGGGGTTTT
>JBATKU010000731.1:0-1545 GCA_049669725.1 Desulfobacterales bacterium | reverse complement strand
GCTTCTGATATTTCGGGTTTCTTGAAGATCATGTCCCAGAGCTTGCTGAGAATATCCTGAAATTCCTCCCTGCTTTGATAAATAGCCATCGACATACCTCCTCACTGTTTCATGGATTGAAACGCATCGTTCGCTATCCCGAGCGTCTCTTCGATGTCTGCATCGGTATGGGCCGTGCTGATAAAATGATTGTGATAGGGCAGGAAATAAGCACCCCGTTCTACACAACGAGCGATCCAGTCGAAATGAAGTGTCATATCATCGTCGTTGGTGATTCTCAGGTATGGCATGGAATACGGTCCTGACACCTTGAGATCAAATCCATTATCAGCTGCAACCTTTATCAGTCCGTCGGACAGTTTGCGACCGATTTGATTGATCGATGCAGCCGCATCGATTTTTATCAGTTCGGTGATGTTGGCAAGTGCAGCTGCCATCGGTTCTGATCCGAAGTACATGGTTCCGGTACAGAACACTCCTTGAACCGCTTCACGCAATGCATCCGTTCCAACCAGGGCAGAGATAGGGTATCCATTCGCTATGGCTTTCCCCAGGCAGATTAGATCGGGCTTGAACCCGAAGAACTCGTTTGATCCTCTCAGATCAATCCGAAAGCCGGCCCGCACATCATCAACGATCAAAACTATGCCTTCACGACGACACAGATTCTCAACAGCAGTCCAGTAACCCTCCTCGGGCAGCACATTATCCTGGAAAACCGGATGGTGATATGGTGAGGAAATAAAACCGGCGATTTCACCTTTGTGGTCACTGATGGCCTGTTCCAGTTGAGAAATGCTGTTCCAGTCGATGGAAACGATGTTGGCAAAATCCTCATCAATTGTTCCACCACTTTCCGGCTCCTGCATCCAGGGAGCCACACCGTGGTAACCACCGTTTATTTTAAGGATTTTCTTCCGCCCAGTGGCTGCCCTGGCCACCTGGGTAGCCAGATTAGTTACATCTCCCCCGTTCTTTGCAAAAAATGCCCAATCGGCAATCGTGATCAACTCCACCAGTTTTTCGGCCAGTTCGATCATGACCGGTGAGCACAGGGTTACCGTATTCCCATGGTTGACCTGCTCCCTTGCTGCTGCGTCGACAACCGGGTGATTGTATCCCAGAATTGAGGGGCCGTAAGCACACATATAGTCGATGAATCTATTGCCATCGACGTCTACGAAATGGGACCCTTTTGCTTTAGAAAAATAGAGTGGCGTTTTGGGGGTTATCAAAGCCAGCCCGTAATGCCCATATAAGCCACCCGGAATTACCCGACCGGCTCGTTCAAATAAGGCTTGCGATGAAGAAAAACTGTAAGTATCCATAATAAGCTCTCTTTGAATGAGTTTGGAAAATTGTTCACTGGTTGTGCCAGGATTAATCCCAACTAATATCCGTTTCAGGGATTCCATCACTACGGACATATCTGTTTAAAAATTATGTTACAAAACCTATAGCATAAAGAGGTAGGCGAGAATTATGAAACCTTCTGTTTTCGGAAAAGCTCAATTTGGGGAGACTTGCCTTGATAGTGCTTGAGAA
>JBATKU010000730.1:0-26383 GCA_049669725.1 Desulfobacterales bacterium | reverse complement strand
TTTTGATTTCGGATTTTAAATCGGAATCCTCTCCAATTTTATTTCCCATTCCGCATTCCGCATTCCGCATTCCCACTTCCCACTCGCGTATTTTGCGAGTGGCCGTGTATCCATCCATCACCGGCATCTGCACATCCATGAGCACCGCGTCATAATTGCTTTCCTTTACCGCGTTGACAGCCTCCTGGCCATTGGTGGCCAGAGTAACATTTAGACCGGCACCCTCAAGAATCTCCCTGGCCACTTGCTGGTTGATTTCATTATCCTCTACCAAGAGCAACCGTGCTCCCTGAATATGTTTTAAAGCTTCGGCTTCCTGTTTTTTTCTTTGCGTTATCCGTGAGATCTCGGGCACTGCCTCTCCAAAGGCCTGCATGGTGGCATCAAATAGCATCGAAGGACTGACCGGTTTAAGGAGAAAACCCTCAAGACCCACCTCATCGGCCTGCTGCATGACCTCTTCACGGCCGTAAGCGGTCACTAATATAATCGGTGGAATTTTGCTCAAACCTTTATGGCCTTTAATCCGCCTGGAAGCCTCGATGCCGTCCATCTCCGGCATCTTCCAATCCATGATCACCAGCTCAAATGGTTTATCTTTGCTGGCGGCTTCAAGTTCTGCGATTCCCTCCTCCCCGGACGATGCCAATGAGACCTCGAATGAGAAAGATTCCAGCATTCCCTGCAATATGCTCCGTGAAGTGGCGTTGTCATCCACCACCAGGACTTGCATGCCGCGCAGTTCAGATGCGGGCTTGAAGCGTTTTTTGGCTCTCTCTTTCCCCAGGCCCAGGTTGGCGGTAAAACTGAAGGTACTGCCCCGGCCAGGTTGGCTTTCCACCCAGATTTCCCCGCCCATCATCTCTGCCAGCCGTTTGCTGATCGTTAACCCCAGGCCGGTGCCGCCATATTTGCGGGTCGTTGAGGAATCTGCCTGAGCAAAAGGTTGAAACAGCTTGGCGGCTTGCTCGGCCGTCATGCCAATGCCGGTATCATGAACCGAAAATTTTAAGGTGACCTGCGCTTTTTCTTTTTTGACCAATTCGGTGGCGACGACAATCTCCCCCGTATCTGTAAATTTGACGGCATTGTTTGATAAATTAATGAGAATTTGCCCCAATCGCAGGGGATCACCGACCAGCGCCCGCGGCACTGCCGGATCGGTCTTAAACAGCAGTTCCAGTCCTTTTTCCTGGGTCTTAATGCCAACCAGCGTCGAAATGTTATCCAGTGTATCCTCCAGCTGGAAGTCCACTGCCTCCATGTCCATCTTACCGGCTTCGATCTTTGAAAAATCCAGGATGTCGTTGATGATACCCAGAAGGGATTTTGCGGAGATATCCACCTTTTTCAGATAGTCGTATTGCTTGGCGGTAAGGTCGGTTTTCATGGCCAGATGCGCCATCCCCATGATGGCATTCATGGGGGTGCGGATTTCATGGCTCATGTTCGCCAAAAATTCGCTCTTGGCTTTGGTGGCATCTTCAGCCTCGCTTCTGGCTTCATCGAGATCTTTCATCATGTTCAGCATGGCCCGGCGGGCGTCATCCAGTTCATCGACACGTACCTCAAGGGCTTTTTTTGCGGCTTGTGTTTCAGCAAAGGAATCTTTTAATTGCTGCGTCATGCTGTTGAAAGCAGCTGCAAAATCCCCCATAAAATCGACTTCATGGTTGAAATCACCTTTGGCAATCTGCTGGGTCGTCCAGGTCAGATGTTTTAAACTTGCCTGAAAGTTCTTAAGCGATTGCAGAATTGACATCTTTCCTTTAGGAAGTTCAAGATTCAAATCACCTTTGGATAGGGCGTGAATTGAGTCAGTCGCGCTGTTATATTCAGTTATGAATTTGTTTATATAACCTACCGCCTGTTTTATCTCATTGTCCGGATAATCCCCGGGCAGCTCGATAGGAGTCGGCTTTTTGCCACTGAGAATCAGGTAAAATACTTCCGTTATCCTATCGATATCTTCTTCTTTTGCTTTGAGCATTCGTTTATCCCTTAAGCCACTGCTTTAGCTTCAAAGCGGCAGACTCTATCGCCGGAACACCAGCAATCGATTTCCTTGGCACTAAACTTTTTCCCGGTGTACTCAGACAGCAACCCGCTTAAAAATCCCTCATCGTAGGTACAGATAGTCTCATCGCTGGCCGGCAAGCCCGAGCAATCCAGATCTTCAGCGACGGTCAGCATGAAGTTCATTTTTTCAAGGTCGGCTTTTTCTATTCTTAATATGCCGATTTTGAGTTTTTTAAGTAATTCCTGGAGCTCGACAACAAATTCATTAAAATCATCTTTTTTGGTGATCAACTCTTTACAAAATTCACGGCCGGCCTGTTTGCCGGCCTCATAAAATATTTTATCTGCGGTTTCTGTATCGTATTGTGTTATGAGCACATCTCTGAGGGTAAACTGCATCAGCCGGTAAACACTCACATCCATGGTTTCCCCGAGATTGGGGCGGCCTTCCCCGATATTTCCAATCATGCTCCAATCGAATTTTAGCTCTTCTCTTTCTTCTTTAAACATTTTTGGTCCTCCCGATGTTAGATTATTTAGGAATTGCGAATTCAGGAATTTAGGGATTGAAGGTATTCTGTCGATGTAATTTCTGAATCTTTGAATTCCTCAATCCCTCAATTAATGTCTGCTGAAACCTGACACCTGACATCTGAAACCTAATCATTTAACAATCTCGTACTTTTCACCCTGGCCCAATTGGCCCCGTAGTTCATTTATTTCTTCCTTGAGTTGGATCATCTTTATCTCACGTCCGAACGCCAATTTACTAAACTGCTCCAACTCTTCCACATTCCGCTTCAAATTCTCTTCCATGTGCTTGCGTTCGGTGATATCCTGGGCAAAGATAGCCACTCCAATGATAGCACCGGTCTTATCCTGAACCGGATAATAAAAATTGTGAAACACCAATCCGTCCCGAACATCCTCAAAATCGGCCGGATGACTGGTTTGCAGGACGTTGCTAAAATGGGCTTTTCTGGATCCACCCAGATTTTGAGGTAAGGCATCAAAATGGTTGATTCCGATCATTTCTTGCGGTGTTCGCTGATGTCTGCGCGCGGCGGTCTGGTTTACCGCGATAATGATGCCCTCTTTATCCAGCAGAAGAAGGGATTCCTTTGTAGCATCCAGCAACCCTCGGGCAGTCGTTTTGCTTGTTATCAAAGCCTCCTCGAATTTTTGGCGTTCGCTGATATCGCGAAAAACGACTACCGATCCGGCCATGGAACCACTCTTGCGCATGGGAACACTGCTGTATTCTACCGGAAAGGCGGTGCCGTCTTTCCGCCACAGGACCTCGTCGTCGCGGCTGCCGATCACGCCCTGGGTCAGGCTGTGGCACATCGGGCATTCCTCTAACGGGTAGGGGCTGCCATCGGGCCGGCTATGGTGGATCAGCGGATGGATCTTTTGTCCGATCAACTCATCGGCCTCGAAGCCCAGCATGGCCAATCCGGCTGGGTTGATGAAGTTCACCAGGCCATCCTCGCCTACGCCAAAAATGCCTTCATCTGCGGATTCCAGCAGTAAACGGCTGCGTTCCTCAGCCTGTTCGAGGCGTGCTTGGTTCTCCTTCAGTTCGGACGTTCTTTCTTCAACACGCAGTTCCAACTCCTCATGGGACTTATGCAAGGCCCGGTTCGCGCGTACCTCGATCAACACCGCAAACAATATTGAACCCAGCGCCAGCAGAACTGTAATTCCTAACACGGTTAGGATCACCGCACGGGTGGTGAAATAGGGACCGAGAGCGTCGGCCCGCTCGATTTCAGTGGCCAATCCGACACCCAGGTTGTCATCCCATGACCAGGCACCATATACCGGCACGCCCAGGTAATCCCGGTATCCTTGCACATTTAAACCGGATTTCCCCTTTGTTGCCTGCTTGGCCATAAGGGTCAGCGGCTGCTGGTAGCGGGGAACTGAAGGGGAAAAGCCTTGGGTCAGATCACCGCCGGGGTCACGCACGCTGACCGATAGAATGCTCTTTTCGCCTTGGTCGAGCAGCCCGGCATTTCGCAAATCCTCCTCAAAACGACTTTCGGAGAGCAGCTTGCCATAGCGGCCAAAGGCATAAGTTTCCCCGGTATTCCCGATCCGCCCCAGTTGTATGAGTCTTGTAAAATCCTGTGACGGGTCGATCTGTCGTGCGACTGTCGCGATGATCTGACCCTGGAGATTTTTTATGGGTGCCACGAAGAACATCGTCGGAATGTTAGCAGAATTAACACCGGAAGATGAGGTCAAAACCCCATCGGCCCAAATTGGCGGAACCATAACAGTCTCGCCCTTGAATGCTTTGTTGAGAAGATCCAAGGCTTGAGAGGCGATAGGATTTTTGGACCCTATATTTTTATCAACCATTGATGCAATATTGACAAAATCAGCGGCAATAATAAAATAATTTGCCTGGCCAAACCGGTCTTTATTATTCTGGAAGAATCTGCGTAGCTCGTTTAATGCCGGGCTTTTCAGCAAATCGTCTTTGTTGCGGGGCACAAGCAGTTGTTGTTCGGCCAAAAATACGATGCGCGGATCTCCAGCAAGTCGGGTCAGATCAAACTTGTTGGTCTCTATCCACAAATTCAGTGACTCCCGGGTGGTTTGCTGAACGATCTGAAGGGCTTTGCCAACGTCCGTCTTAATTTTTTCTTCGACCCGGTTGAGCGCAAACCCGGCGAGCACGATCACCAACGCTATGAAACAGCCGGCTAAGATTATTAAAATGGTCAGTTTTGGAGTCGATCCGGATTGAGACGATAGATGATCTTTTCGGAAACTCTTTGACAGCCATCGGGGCATAACGTGCCTCTCAAATTAATTACTAAATAATCGAGTCAGTATTTCTCTGTCCAGTAATTGTATTGGCCGAACAAGTAATGGCTATGATTGGCTGCTCTTAAACAAAGACTGCACAGGTTTGATATGGTGAAATCGTGTAAAAAGATAATATCAGAAATATTTATATATTGCTTAACATAATCCGAAAAAAATTGTAATCTAATTTGAACTAACTCGATATTAGTTTAGTAGCTCAGAAATACAAATTTTATTCAACTATATTACCTTGCTATATTTTTAGCCAATAGTTGTAGAAAGCTTTTAACCTAAATAAGGAGCCGAGAAATGCTGACCCAACTTTGGACTATTGGTATAAAGGTGGCTGACCTTGATCAAGAGTTACAATTTCACCGTCAGCTTGGGAACGAAATCGTCCTTGATGAATACATCAAAACGGATTCGAACGAATTTCGATTACCTCTCGTCAAAATGGGCGATCGCTTTTTGCACCTCATGGAAGAAACCGTTTACGAGCAAGAACTTAACGAGCCGCTTCCGTTTGGTCCGGCCCATTTAGTGTATGTGAGTGACAACTGGGATGAAGACGTTGCCAGTGCTGTTTCCGCCGGTGGCCGGCAACTTATCGAGCCGGTTGAGATCGAAGCCGGGTTTGGTCGCCGTAAACTGACCTTCATCCAGGCACCCGGTGGCTGGAATTTCGAAATCTTCGAGATAATAGAAGACCGGGTACCCGATGTAGCCAAATACCAAAGCCGCCTCACGGGCTTGTGGACCTGCGGTACCAAGGTTCCGGATATCGATCGTGAGTTGGAATTTCACCGCCAGCTCAACAACCCCATCGTGCTGGATGAAACCATCGAATCGGGCGGTGAAAAATTTCGGTTGGCTCTCATCAAAATGGCCGACAAATATATTCATGTCCTGGACAAGGCCGTTTATGAAGATGACCTGGGCGATAATAGCTGCACTGCCAACAGTTGCGATTGGTGAAAAATAATAAGCCCACACAAAAAAGCGGGCTTATTTATGATGTGGTAGAGAGGGGCGAATTCGGCAAATACAAAATTATATCATTAACTTATTAAATTAACAGTAAGTTTATTTAATATTTAATGATTTTTTGTACTGTATTGGCTGCATATTCGCATATCAATTTAGTGAAAGGTAGTGATAAAAAATTTTCGAAAACACAGTTGGTGCGTTCTGAAAGCGGCGCAATTGTTTAGACCCAATACGCCTGAAATTACATGTATGAATTGTAGCTTATGATTATTGCAGATTACATAATGACAAATACATACTTTTTTGAGCTTTCCGTTATTTATGAAGCTGGACCTTGTGGGTACCAGATTCATCGTCATTTAACATCACAAGGTATCAGCTGTTCGGTCGCAGCCCCATCTCTTATCCCCAGACGCAGTGGTAGCCGGATTAAAACAGACAGGCGAGATGCTATTAATCTGGCCCGTCTTTTCCGTGCCGGTGAGTTGACTTGTATTTATATTCCGACCTAAGAAGATGAAGCCATGCGAGATTTGATTTGTTGTCGGGATGATATCAGACGAATTCAACGCAAGGTTAGACAACGTTTGTTGGCTTTTTTATTACGCCACGGGTTTGGGTATCACGGTAAAAAAAAATGGGCCAAAGGGCATATGAATTGGCTATCAGAAGGACCTCGGGGATCGAGGTTTCTATCACATAAGAAGTTGCCAATGGGGGGCATCTGTTGTAAACTTTTTATATGTTTTTGAGGGTTTATTCATACTAATTGTTGAGGTTTGCATGGGCCGAGCGAAAACTACCAGGAAAGCAGCGATCAGAATTTCGAAAAGAGCTGAAGGGCGTATCGTCGAACTATCGCTGCAGAATCCCGAGTTCGGTGCCCGGCGCCTTGCTTCTCTGCTAAAAGAGATAGAGATCACGGTTTCAGCTTCCGCTGTGTATACCATCCTGAAGCGCAACGGCCTTCAAACGCGCGAAAAGCGAATGACCAGCCTCAATGATAAGGTCTTGAAAGCAGCCTCGGTTCGCAATAAATTTGCTAACGATATTTCACTTGCGGATGAAAAGCGGATTGTCGATATTTCCTTGCAAAACCCGGATTTTGGTGCCAAACGCCTGCTACCGCTTTTGAATGAAAGCGGTATCGAAGCTTCAACATCCAAAATTTATAACATCCTCAAGGGCCGGGGTATTCAAACCCGCAAGCTGCGATTGGCAAAAATTGATGAGCTGTGCGCCACGGAAGGCGATCCTGCGCCTGAAAAAGCTCCTGCCAAATTTTCGCCACGGCATTCGCAGATTAACCTGCGGCGCCTTGCCGAATCGTTTCTGCCGGCCGTCAAAACAGCTGCTTCCTATACAGTCCCGATACCCGAAACGCCAGAGGAACCGGAGGAAATTCCGGAGGACACCAATAAAGTTTTGGAAACGCCTCCTGCGGCACGCGCACCCTCAGGGCCGGTTAAATCCCCCCAAGGGACACGCCGGTTTTTTTACCTTGCCGATTTGTGCTTGCTTGTTCTAATCGGGTATCTAGGGTATCTTGCAGTGTTTAATTTCAAGCAGTTCAGGCTGCAACCGGTGGCGATTGTCGCTGTCAAACCTGTGCCGACAAGTCGTACTGAGCAACCGGAAATAACCGTTCAGCCCCTTAAAGGCTATCGTAAAATCTGGGAGCGCAACCTGTTTAACATCTCCGAGAAGAAGCCACCCGCTCAAAAAAAGGAAATCCCGATTGAAAAGTTAGCTTTGGCTGAAAAAGACATCGGCCTGAAGCTGGTGGGAACTGTGGTGGCCAATGATGCGACTCTCAGTTGCGCCATTTTGCATGTTTTAAAAACACGAGAGCAGGACGCCTATCGTGAAGGAGACGAGGCCGGTAAAGTTAAAATAAAGAAAATTTTGCGCAATAAAGTGGTCATTACCACGACCAAAGGGGATCAACTGCTGATCGTTAAGGACGAGGACTTCGGAAAAGGCGGCAGAGCCTCGTTCGAACAGCGGCGTGTGCCTATGAATATGACCTCTCAGCAACCGAATGAATGGGGGCAGAAATCCGGCAATACACCATACCGGACCAGAACAAGATCCATAAATCGAGATGAGGTTGAAGCCACACTGGCAGATACCGATCAGCTGCTGCAGAAACTTTCCCTATCCCCGTTTATGCAAGAAGACAAACCTTCCGGGTTCATCATCAGTAATATTCCGCGAGGAAGCGTTCTTAAGAAGATGGGTTTGCGTAATGGATACGTGGTCACGGGCGTAAACGATCAGGACATAACGAGCCCAGACCAGGCAACTGAATTTTTCAGGACGCTGGCAGAAGGGGGCGAGATGACCATCCAAGTGAGGAGTAGCAGAGGCAGCAGACACCGCTCGCGCCAAATTATTCTCAACATCGAATGATAGCAGAATGAGAGGTTTTTTTAAGGTTCTTTGATTGTATCTGTTTCACACTCCATCCTCTGGCAGTCCACCGTAATTTGAAAATTGTTGCTCCGACCGCAAACCAGCAGAGACGCGCTCCCTCTGACAGTTACATGTTTTGATAAAGATTTGAAAGTCTTGCAAAAAGCTCGGAAATATCCTAAATAATCTTTGAAGCGGTAAAGGTTTATGAATGCTCAACAACTATAGTTGCGGAGAAATCCTTTGCCGATTGCACAAAACAGCTCTTAGACCTCAAATGGTTTCCCCAGATGTACAACAAATTCTTCGCCTTCAAGGAAAAGCCTTTTATGCTTGCGCCGAACCCGGCCTATCTCTTCCTGGGCAAAAGCCACGAAGAAGCCCTTGCCCATTTGGTTTACGCCGTTTCGGAAGGCGAAGGGTTTATTTCGATAATCGGAGAGAGGGGGATCGGAAAAACAACTATCTGCCGTGCGTTTATTGACCGCCGGGACGATAACACCGAGATTGCCTATATCTTCAAGCCGGAGTTGAGCCCCGAAGAGCTGCTGAAAAAGATCAACTTTGAGTTCGGTATTAGAAAAGATACGGACGATATCAAAGAATTCATCGACGCGTTTAATACGTTTTTGATGCAGAAAAGGGTGGAGGGCAAAAAGGTCGTACTGTTTATCGACGGAGCACAGAATCTAAGAGAAGACGCGTTGGAACAGGTCCGCTTGCTTTCCAATCTGGAAACGACCCGGGAAAAACTTCTGCAGATCGTACTTGTAGGTGAACCAAAGCTGGCGGAAATGCTTGATTCCCATGCACTCAGACAAATCGGCCAGCGGGTGTCGGTCAGCTATTATATCAGACCGCTGACCTATGAAGAAACCTGTGCTTATATATACCACCGCATGAGCATTGCCTCACTGGGAGATCAAACGCACTTCGAGGCGTCTGCCTTAAAGCGAATTTTCAAGTTTTCCGGCGGCATTCCCCGCATGATAAATATAGCTTGCGACAAATCGCTTTTTGCCGCCTACAGGCTTAAGCTTAA
Source organism: Desulfobacterales bacterium (assembly GCA_049669725.1). Taxonomy (GTDB): domain Bacteria; phylum Desulfobacterota; class Desulfobacteria; order Desulfobacterales; family JAFDCJ01; genus JAFDCJ01. Next base: position 17,100 of record JBATKU010000730.1, on the reverse strand, counting down.
TAATGTAACCGGGGAAATCGTTAGAGCTGCCATCTTGGATCTGACCGACTCGTCGCATTTCCGATGGCTTGCTTTTTTAAACCCTCGTCGGGCGTTGTTGGCTGCATCGGGATGCGGCCTGTTGGCGATACTGATGATGGTTGCTTTTTACTCCCAGCAGGTCAACAGGCAAGATGACGCCTTAAACGCTGTGGCTAGACCGGCAATCAAAAGGCAACCGGCAAAGCCCAAGGTCAATCCGCTTCCCAGGACGGCTCCGGAACCGACCGAAAAACCAAACCGTGTAAGTATGCCAAAATTTCCGAAAACTCAAGAACTGGCAGCGAAACCTACGCTCCTGGCTACCTCCAGCCCCGTGTCTGAAAAAGGTCTAGAACTGACTGCTAAAATGTCCTATTCCGTTCAGGTCGGGGCGTTTCGCAGCCGAAACTTGGCGCAAAAGCTGGTGGGCACCCTCAGGCAGAAGGGTTATCCTGCAATCATCTTGGAAGTTACTGATCCCAAGACAAGAACCTGGCATACAGTTCGGATAGGAGATTTCCCCTCACGCGAAGCTGCGATTCAGAAGGCTGATGAGTTTACTTCCCGTGAAAAAATGGAATCCGCCGTACGACCTTTCGAAAAACTATAGGAAAAGTGAAACCTCATAGTATCTGCATGGGGGAAATTCGTGCAGAATTTGCCTCTATTCATCAACTACTCAAAGTAAATCAGTCTTGAGAGTGATAACCGTTACGCCAGTGAATTGAAATTACTTTTCACCAATCAACCTTATACCCTCAGCCATAAACTCTAAGTCAGCCCGCCCTCAGAAACTCGAAGGGTGTACTAGGGAGACCATTAGCCAGCAACAAGTACCCAGCCCCCCGCTAGGTCCCCGACACCATTGAACCGACTGTCAAAACCGGGCAAGGGGCTCTGCGTACGACCCGGTCCGTGGTTGAACCAAGAAACAGGGTTTTAACCAAACCGTGCCCTCTGATGCCCATCACGATCATGTCGATATCATTTGATTCTGCGTATCTGGCCAGCTCTTCATAAGGCTGCCCTTCCAAAAGTCTTGTTTGCGGGGTGCACCAATTGCGGGCCTCCTCGGGAACCATTTCTTTGAGTTTTTGGATGAGAAGGTTGCGGTAATCATCCTGTATTTTATCGATTGCAGAAGTTTTTTCTTTCAACAAATTAGGGTGTGCCGGTGGTTCAATCACATTGGCCAGGTGTAATTCAGCCTCAAACTCCTGGGCCAGACTCAGCGCGTGGTTGAGTGCCTGACCGGAATCCGGTGAGAAATCGCAGCCCACCAGGATTTTCTTCAGTCTGATTGCCTGATCGGGATCGCCTACAAAGTCATGCTCCGGGCTGCGCAACACCAGCAGGGGGCATGGCAGGGTCAACATCAGGCGCTCGGTGACCGAACCCAGTATCAGGCGCTTGAGACCGGAACGGCCGCGGGTGGCGGATATCACAAGGTCGATGTCTTTTTCTTCCACAGCTCTCATAATTTCATCCGCCGGCTTGCCTACGGTAATTAATGGCTCCCACTCCACCGGCTGATCACCGGTGAGTGTTTCAAGCTGCTCCTTGGCGTCCTCTATGATTCGATTCTGTTGCCCAACAGGATCCAGCTGGAATTCGCCGTATATGGCAACCGAGGACAGGTCAATTACGTGGCAGACGATGATCCGGGCACCAAACTCCTTGGCCAGTGCCACACCATAGTTGACTGTTTGATTGGAGAAATCCGAAAAATCAGTGGCGCACAATATATTTTTAAATTGTACTCTCATGGTTTCCTCCTCCTGTTTTTAGGTTGGTTACTGTAGTATTCGGATTAATTTGTTTTTTTCTATCTCTATCCTTTTATAACCGCCACTGGCCTCAGCCTGGCGACCTTTTTAGCGATGCCGGCGCCATGGACGACTTCTACTACCCGGTTGACGTCCTTGTAGGCTGCCGGCGCCTCTTCAGCCAGAGCGGACATGCTGCCGGCCCGCACATGAATACCCTGGGCTTCAAGCTGATCGCGCAGACCGGGACCATGGATTGATTTTTTTGCTTTTTTACGGCTCATTGTCCGGCCGGCCCCGTGGCAGGTCGATCCAAAGGTTTGGGTCATCGAGGCCCGGGTTCCCGCCAGTACCCAGCTGGCAGTGCCCATGGAGCCGGGTACCAGGACCGGTTGACCGATATCCCGGTATACAGCGGGAAGTTCCGGCGAGCCGGGTCCAAAAGCTCTGGTGGCGCCTTTGCGATGCACACAAAGCTTTACCATTTTGCCGTTGATCTCATGGGTTTCGACTTTGGCCATATTATGGGCAATGTCATAAATCTGGTAAAGATTGTGATTGTTGACCTTGCCGGCCAGCGTTTGTTCAAAACTGCGTCGTATATGGTGGGCCAGGACCTGGCGGTTGGCAAAAGCGTAATTGGCCGCCGCTTTCATGGCCATTAAATAATCCTGGCCTTCCGGGCTGCTTAGCGGCGCACAGACCAGTTCCCGATCCGGCAGCTCGAAGCCGTAACGGCTGGTGGATTTTTGAAAGCGTTTGACATAATCACTGCAGACCTGATGTCCGAGACCGCGAGAGCCGCAATGAACTTGGATGGCAACCTGCCCTTGAGAAAGCCCGATACGCCGCGCGATGGTATCGTCTGAAACTTCATCTACAACATCGATTTCGATAAAATGGTTTCCAGCGCCCAGGGTTCCTACCTGTCCCTTACCGCGGTCCTTGGCTCTCGGGCTCACTTTGGCGGCATCAGCCCCAGCCAAACAGCCGCTTTCCTCGGTGCGTTCCAGGTCTGAATCCGCGGCAAAGCCGCGTTTCAATGCCCACTTAGATCCATGCTCCAATATTCGATCCAACTCACCGTGTTTGAGCTTGACGCTTCCGCCTTTGCCAACACCGCTGGGGCAATTGGCATAAAGGGCGGAGGCCAGATCGTCCAGATAGGGCGCTATCTCTGCCTGTTCCATGTGAGTTGCAAGCAGGCGAACCCCGCAATTGATGTCATAGCCCACACCCCCGGGAGATATGACCCCATCAGGGAGTTCTGTCGCCAGGACGCCGCCGATGGGAAAACCGTATCCCTGGTGAATATCCGGCATAGCCAGGGCATACTTAACTGCTCCCGGCAGGGAGGCGGTATTTACCAGTTGCTCCAGGCTCCGGTCATCTTTAACGCCCTCCAGCAGTTTCGCATCGGCGTAAAAACGAGCCGGCACCCGCATATCATCCCGATAGGAAGCCGGTACCTCGTAAAGGTACTCATCGATTTGTTTGAATTCGTTAATGCTGACCATGGCTGTACCTTGGTTCAAAGTTCTGGGTTCAGGGTTCATACGAGAGGTTATAAAATGTTGCTGGTGAGCACTTTTAAGTGCCAACCCTGAACGGTGAACCCTGAACCCTCATTTCAGACATCAAACACCACTGTGGCCGCCAATCCTGTTTCCGATTTAACTATTTCCAAATTATGATAGGTGACCGCCTTGATGTGTTTTTTCATTTGGGTGACCCGGCTTCCGCAAATTGTTGCCTTGACATGGGTTGGCCTAATGGTTTGCAAATCGAATTTGCTGAAAATGAGCATCTCGGCTTCGGCCCAATAAGCAAGCTCGCTCAACCATTCGACCAACAGGCTTTCGGCATCAATAGCATCAAGCTCTATAGATTTTGTTATCGGCGTCGAGTTATGCTCTTCATCTGTTCCCATAAGGCTGTTTAGGCCGCGGGCAGCATTGAGAAGCAGTTCCTCCAGGTTTCGTCCGTAAATTATTAATGCCTGGTCTGCAGTATGCTCTATTTCCTCAAAGGCAACGAGGGGATGGGATGTGGAAGACCCTGATGGCATTATTTCCTTGTATTCCATTATTTTTTCCCCGTGAAAACTTAGTCTATTTCACCGGAGCCATGATGGAGGCAAAAAACACCGGACATTTCGCCCGCTACAGCGGGGTAGTATAAAAAAATTTGGTATTACAAAAATCGTGCTGGACGTTGATACTGTCGATAAAAGCAGATGAAGCAGAATTCGCAAATGCTGATCAGGGTGTATCGGTTACCGATAAATGAAGACTCCAGAGCGCCATATATACTCATAACATGTAATATTTGATCTTAAGTTGTCAAGCACCAATTATGCAGGCTAAATCAATTCGATTGGACCTGCAGGTCGGTTAATCCGCCTGCGGCGGACGAGGGTTTAATTCCCCGCCCCTTGGGGCGTTTAAAATTTTCCGTTTGATACCCCGTTGCTTGTAGCGGGGTTGTTCATTAAAAAATCCTTTACATATTCTGTCCGGTACTCTATAAATTTTTTATCAGGAAACGCTTTTCATCTAAAAATAAAGCCTTTAGGGCGATTGCTGCTCTCCTTATACCGGATCCCATTATTTCTTTTATTCAAAATGTTTAGCATTTGCGGGTATCCAGATCTGCCTGCCGGCAACATCTAACATTTGAAAACGAGGTAATTTATGGAACATCAGTTTGACGTTATTATTATCGGGGCCGGCCTTTCCGGCCTGCGCGCCGCCATTGAAATCGGCGAAAATGCCAGCGTAGCGGTGCTCAGTAAAGTGTTTGCCACCCGCTCCCATTCGGGCGCCGCCCAGGGCGGCATCGGTGCGGCCCTGGCCAATGAGGAAGAAGACAGCTGGGAGTGGCACATGTTTGACACGGTTAAAGGCAGTGACTACCTGGGGGATCAGGATGCCATTGAAACCATGGCCAAGGATGCACCGCGCACTATTTTTGAGCTTGAGCACATGGGCGTACCCTTCAATCGAACCAGTGAAGGCAAGATAGCCCAGAGAGCTTTCGGCGGACATACCAGCGGATTCGGCAAGGCACCGGTTAAAAGAGCCTGTTTTGCAGCCGATAGAACCGGAAGGGTCATTCTGGATACGCTCTGGGAGACGTGCCTGCAGCGGAATACTCAATTCTATGATGAATATCAGGTGCTTTCCCTGATGGTTGAAGACGGCCGTTGCTATGGTGTGGTTGCCTATGAGCTGGCAACCGGTGAGTTGCACACGTTTTACAGCAAGGTTGTTTTGCTGGCCACCGGGGGCGCCGGCAAAATTTTCAAGACGACCTCGAATGCCTTTGCATCAACCGGTGACGGCATGGCCCTGGCTTACAGAGCCGGTGCTCCTCTGGAGGACATGGAATTTGTGCAGTTTCATCCCACCGGGATTTACAAATTGGGAATCCTGATCAGCGAAGCCGCCCGGGGCGAAGGCGGTATACTGCTCAACAAAGACGGGGAGCGTTTCATGGAACGCTATGCCCCGGTCATCAAAGATCTGGCTCCCCGGGACATGATTGCGCGCTGTATCCTGGAGGAAATTAGAGCCGGCAGAGGTATTGACGGCAGGGATTACGTCCACCTCGACCTGACGCATCTTGGTGAAGATGTCATAAACAGCAAACTTGCCGAAATAACCGGTTTCGCACGCACGTATGCCGGAGTTGATGCGACCAAAGAGCCCATTCCAGTCCAGCCGACCTGTCATTATATGATGGGCGGCATCGCTTCCGACGCAGACGGCCGTGTTGTTGTTGACAGCGGCAATACGCCCTTTGAGGGGCTGTTCGCGGCCGGCGAGTGTGCCTGTGTGTCGGTTCACGGTGCCAATCGTCTGGGCTGCAACTCCCTGCTCGACACCCTGGTTTTTGGCCGCCGAGCCGGTATGGAAATTAGCCGATATGTGCAAGGTGCTGACTTGCGGAAACCTGCAACTGATTTTGAAAAACTGGCCGGCGCCAAAATTGCCGAATTGATGGACGCAAAAGGTAAGGAGAAGATCGGCGACATCATGTCCAGCATGCAGGAAGTGATGATGGAAAAGGTTTCAGTATTTCGCTTGGAATCTACCCTGACCGAAGCTTTAGAAAAAATAAGGGAGCTTAAAACGCGCTATCAAATGGTATCTTTGCAGGATAGAGGCAGCTGTTTTAACAGGGACCTTTTGGATGCCCTCGAACTGGGTCACATGCTGGACCTGGCCGAGGTTATTACCATGGGAGGGCTGTACCGCCGGGAAAGCCGCGGTGCCCACTTTCGGGAAGACTTTCCCGAGCGCAATGATAAAACCTATCTTGTGCACACCCTCGTGCGCCGCACGGACAAGGGGCCCGAAATATTTGAAAAGCCCGTCACCATAACTCGCTTTCAGCCCAAAGAAAGGAAATATTAAGATGAAATGCGACTTTATCATTTACCGTTTTGACCCGGCGGTTGATAAAGAAAACCGTTATCAAGAATACACCGTAGATGCCGATCCAACTGACAAAATTTTAGATTGTCTCAACAAGATCAGGTGGGAACAGGATCCCACTCTGGCCTATCGTTATTCATGTGCCCATGGAATATGCGGTTCGGACGCCCTGGTCATAAACAGCCGGGTTGAATTGGCCTGCCAGATGCTTGTCAGGGATTTTAAGACCGGCAACAATTTTGTCATTGAACCGTTACCTTTTTTTACCGTTATCAAAGATCTTGTCGTTGATTTGAAACCATTTTTTGACAAACATCGCTCCGTCCGGCCGTATTTAATCTCCGAGCAAAAACCACCGCAAAAAGAACGGCTGCAGGACAGTAAAACACAGGCGTTTTTTGAGCCGGCCTTGAAATGTATCCTGTGTGCCTCCTGTACTTCGTCATGCCCGATTACGCGGACCAACCCGGATTATGCCGGACCGGCGGCCCTGTTGCGAGCCTTCCGTTATATATTTGATTCTCGTGACACAGCTACCGATGACAGGCTGGAAAAAATCGACAGTGAGAATGGGGTCTGGGGCTGTAAAACCATGTGGTGGTGCACGGATGTGTGCCCCAAAGGGATACCTATTACCAAATGCCTGGGGCAAATCAAACGCGTATTAAAGCAAAAGGGAAAGTAATTAGCTAAATTAATTGTTTTTTTGGGAAAACCACTCCGTCTAACCTTGCATCTGAGTACGAAGGTATTTAGTGTTTAGTATATGGTATTTGGTGAATCCTGCACAAAAAACCGAATACCAAACACAAAACGCCAACGATCAGGAGATAATTATGTTCAAACTCAAACCATTGTCCAAGGAAGCAATTCCGGCGGCCCTCGAAAAAGCCAATTGCTACCGGTTCTTAAACGAACCCGGAGAGGCGGAGAGCATCTGCCTGGATATTTTGGAAGTTGAGCCGGACAACCAGCAAGCCATAACAACGCTGCTGCTGTCCCTGACCGATCAGTTTGACCATGATCTTGGCGCATCATTTACCAAGGCCCGTGACCTTTATCCCCGGCTTAAAGATGAATACAGCCGAATCTACTATCGCGGGATAATCTGTGAACGTCGTGCCAAGACCCATCTTGACCGGGGAGGGCCCGGTTCCGGGCATTTGGCCTACGATTGGTTCCGGCAGGCCATGGAGGCCTACCAATCCGCGATTGATAAGCGCCTGGCCGGAAACGATGATGCTATTTTGCGCTGGAATGCCTGTGCTCGAATTCTGATGAGCAATTCTTCGGTAGTGCCTGCCAAAGAGGAAAACAGAGAGTCGATGCTGGAATAGATGAGGTTCAAGGTTCAGCGTTCAAAGGTTCGGTCTGTGGCGACTTTTTACTGATTAAGTATTTGGAGGCACTGCTCCTATTCTTGCCAGATAAACAGGTATTATTATTTAAATTTCTCATAAATTTTCATGCAAGCTTCAAGTATAAAACTGGCTGCAATTTGCACCCAAGTTAATTTGATTGAAAATATTGACTGCAATAAGGAGAGGTCTAAATTATGAAGGCACTTTATTTCGACAAACACGGTGAATTGGATGTGGTGAAATATGGCGACGTGCCCGATCCCGAGCCCGGGCCGGGGGAGGTATTGATTCGGGTGCATGCCTGCGCCCTTAATTTTTTGGATATTTGGGTTCGAAGAGGATGGCCGGGTCTAAAATTGGAAATGCCTCACTGGTGCGGCGCTGACGTTGCCGGTGAAATTTCGGCGCTCGGTGAAAACGTCACCGGCTGGCAGGTGGGCCAGCGGGTCGTTGTTGACCCCGGTGTGAATCTGGATGAAGACGAATATACGCGCAGCGGCGAAGATAGTGTCAGCCCGGACTACCATATACTGGGAGAACACCGGCGCGGCGGGGCTGCCGAGTATTTGGCCATATCGGCAGGCAATCTGGCCGCTATACCCGACAACATTGACTATCCGGATGCAGCAGCACCACTGCTCGTCGGTCTTACTGCCTGGCGCATGTTATTGCGCCGCGCCGGATTGCGTGCCGGAGAATCAGTTCTGGTTGTTGGCGCCGGTGGAGGGGTCAACAGTATCGCGATTCAGATAGCCAAACTGGCGGGAGCGACTGTTTATGTCGTAGCCAGCAATTCTGAAAAAGCGGAACGTGCGCAGCAGTTGGGGGCCGATGTTGTCCTTGATCGATCCCGGGTTGACTGGGCCAAAGAGATTTTTAAACTTACCTCCAGGCGGGGCGTGGATGTGGTGGTGGATAATGTCGGCCAAGCCACCCTTACCAAAAGCATGCAGGCCGTCGCCCGGGGCGGGCGGATCGTGATAGTCGGGAACACCAGCGGCCCTCAGGCTGAGATCGACATCCGCTTTATATTCGGCAAACAGATCAGTCTGATCGGCAGTACCATGGGGTCACACCAGGATTTTCATGACCTGCTCGCTTTGTTGTGGTCCGCAAAAATCAAACCGGTGATTCATTGCGTCATGCCGTTAAGCGAAGGATGTGTCGCATATAAAATGATGGAAGCGGGCAAGCATTTCGGGAAAATCGTGCTGGCGCCATAAGTATATTCTGTTGGATGCAAAATATAATATCTGTTCTGGGCCAGTTGCTCACCCGCCGCTGCGGATGACGGGGCCTGTGAGCATCATTCTTCGTTATCGTCATCATAATAAAGAAAGGCCGTTACGGTTTTTAAGTGGTAGATCAAAAAGAATACTATCAGCACAACGATGATGATCCCACCCCATTTTTTCAGTACGTCAATATGAATGTACTGGTTGATAAAGTCGATGATATTGTTGCCGATATGGGCATAGATCATAATGGAGGCAAAGGTTCCGCTGAACACGATCAGAAAATTATTGATTGGCCTGTAGTTCAGCAAGTACCCGATGATGGCCCCTATCACCGGTCCTGTCATGAAAAAGGGGAACATGACAAACAGGAAAAGCCCGATAGAACCGTACTTTTTTATCTTGGTCTTCTGGTTCTGGGCGGTGAGTTCCGCCTGCCGGACAGCACTGTCAAAGAGCTTCGGCTGGATGATGTTTCGCATCACCAGGACCACAATGCCGTATGCAATCAAAACTATAACGACTTCAAGGAAGAAATTATATAAAACGGTATAAAAAAGGGAAATGCCTGCAGAAAGACAGGTGACAATTCCCAAAGCCCTTCCCCCCATAATATGGATGATGGCGGTTGAAGACAGCACCTTGTAGAGGCCGGGGTCTGTGAAAAGAAGATAAAGAAAATAGATCCCGGTCAGGGCCGTCAGAACAAGCCCGAGCAACAGGATTTTTACCTCTATCATATTCAGGCGTTCCCTTATAAGATATGCCAGTTTCTTCAGGCCTTTATTGCACAGCGAGAACAGCCTGTTTAAAATTTTTTCCATAAGACCACTAACCACGGGCATTTGACTCTAGTGATAACGTTTGATAACTTCCCGAAATATGATTAACTTTTGCACATCCTGGGTGCCTTCTCCCAGTGATGATCCCCAGATATCCATGGGATATTTGTGGATGGGGTGTTCCTGGATAACGGAAGCGGCACCGAAGATGTCAGCCGCCCAGAGGGTCACTTCCCTGGCCACCTCGACGCTCAAATATTTTGCCAGCGAACTTGCCTGCCGAAAATCTTCTTCCCGGTCTACAAGCCAGCATGCCTTATACAGCATGAGACGGGCAGATTCCAATTTTGCATAAAAATCAGATATTTCAAAAGCCTTTGCCTGAAAGCTCAGAATGTTTTCCCCGAAAATTTTCCGCTTTTGCATATGTTTAACGGCGAGATCAAACGCGCCGACGGCGCTGCCCAGGGTAAGGGCGGTAATGGGTACCCGGCTGTTGGTAAAGACTTCCAGAACCTGATGCAGACCCCGACCCCGGGTGCCTAAGAGGTGATTGTCCGGGACAAAGACGTCGCTAAAGCTTAACCGTGTCAAATCCGATGGTATCCACACCTGCTTGTTCAATTTTTTTTTGCGAATGCCGGCCGCATTTAAATCGACCAGATACATGGATAACCGTTTCTTTCTCTCAGCTCTGGGATCGGAAACGGCGGTAATCACACCCCAATCGGCAATCAATCCGTTGGTGACATATGCTTTGGTTCCGTTCAGTTTCCAGCCGCCATAGCTCTTTTCGGCGGTCATAGCGATACCGGCAACATCGCTACCGGCAATATTTTCAGTGTTTCCCAGGCACATCACCGTCTTGCCTTCAACCGCCGAAGCTCCGTACTTTTGCTGAAGATCGTTTGAACCGAACAGGAAAAGACCCATAAGCCCTAAATCAATATGTGCCAGGGCGGCGATGGCGACACCAGGCGATATGCGGGCCAATTTTTCCGCAATTATTGACTCTCTTAAGGCTGACCCACGTATCAGGCTTCCGTTGTCAAACCTCAAACCATACCAGCCGTGCTTTCCCATATTATGGAAAAAAGTACGGGGTAACTCCCGTTTGCTACTCCAATCGGGTAAGTCCGGAACGATATCGGTTTTGATAAACGCCTCAAATTTATCAATATCTTCGGTAAAACCAGCCGGGATCCCAAAATCCATAGTCGTTTCCTCCTGTTTAAACTATAATCTGAGTTAACCGTATGAACATATAACAAATGACGGAAAATACAAGGCGGCGCTCCAACCGGAGGCACCCCCCCACCGGGCAGATGGATAGTTGGTGATTAAGATCAGCGTATCAATTTGCAAATATGCTGCCTACGGCATTTTTTTATATAAAATACATAGTTTACCCCATTTACAAATGAAACGGATACAATTAAAAATAAAAAGTTAATGCTATCAATATCATCCACCGGCAGGTTTAATTAAGCTTAACGGTCGTGCCATTCTAAAATATATACAGCTCTTTCTGTGCTTTTTATTAGATTATTGAAGCTCTCACACTTTGTTTTATTCGGTTCTTACTGGGGTCATCAAGGAGATAGGCAATGAAAGAACTGATCGAACGTATTGCTCGGGCACTGGTAGACAAGCCAGAAGAGGTGATGGTGACGGCATTGGAGGGTAGCCAGTCGACGGTACTGGAACTGAAGGTTGCCAAAGACGATCTGGGCAAAATTATTGGAAAACAGGGACGCACAGCCAGATCACTGCGGACAATTTTAGGGGCCGCCTCCGCCAAGGAAAGAAAGCGTGTCGTATTGGAAATTGTAGAATGATTGGCTGGCAGTATATTTCTATGACTAACTTGTGCCCCAGGAAAGTAACGCCCTAATTGATCGAAAACAAAACGGGATAGGTTTTTATATATTTATTTTATCAAGCAATATGAAAATAGAGATGCAATTTAGTAACTCTTCACATGGTGAAATGTGAGGCCATCGTTAGTCCCAATCAACTTTGAACCTATAGATTTTTGATATCCCTGCCAGATCACTTCATTTCTATTCGGTATCCTCTCAAATTGAAATTGATTTCAGATGGTTATCGGTGTTCACCTTGACTTAGCAGAAAATAGCAACATATTGCTTTTGTTTAGGATCACCTGAAAATAATTAATTGCGGGTCAAGAAGACGTCAGTACTTTTTTCGTTGAAAGTGCAGCCGGATGCGGAGCACGCAGTTTGTGCGGCAAGAAACATTTGTGCGCCCAATGTCTGTCTGCAAAAAGGAGTTATATGCATGCCGAGGAAAGAAATAACTATTCCTGACAAAATCGAATATATTTCAATATTGAATGAAAAAGGTGAGTTGGACAAGGCACTTGAGCCGGATATCCCCGAGGAACTCCTGCTCAGGCTGTTTCGCACCATGCTCCTGGCCAGAAAATTTGATGAGAGATTGCTCAACCTTCAACGCCAGGGTAGAATCGGGACATTTCCGCCGATCAGCGGCCAGGAAGCCGCTCATTTAGGGGCCGCTGCCGTGCTTCGCCCTGCGGACTGGTTTGTTCCGGCTTTCCGCGAAACAGCTGCAGAAATTTGGAGGGGCCGATCGCTTGAAAGTGTAATTCTTTACAATAATGGATTCAAAGAGGGTGTAGACATACCAGAGGGCAGCAACAACCTTCCCATATCTGTGCCCGTCGGGTCCCAGATTATTCATGCGGTGGGGCTGGGTTGGGCAGCCAGATATCGCCAGACCGACAATGTCGCCATGGCCTTTTTCGGGGATGGCGCGACCTCGGAGGGCGACTTTCACGAAGGGCTTAATTTTGCCGGGGTGTTTCAGGTGCCGGCAATCTTTGTTTGCCAGAATAACCATTGGGCGATTTCTTTTCCCCGTTTGAAACAGACCCGTTCCAAAACACTGGCCCAAAAGGCGTTGGCTTACGGCATGCCGGGTATCCAGGTGGATGGCAATGATATTTTAGCGGTATACGCTGCGGCCCGGGAGGCGATTGACAGGGCGAGATCCGGTGGCGGACCGACTTTGATCGAGTGTGTGACCTACCGGATGGCGGTTCACACCACGGCAGATGACCCCAAACGATATCGTACCGAAGAAGAAGTCGAGCTATGGAAAAAAAGGGATCCGATCACAAGGTTTCAGAATTACCTAATTGATAAAGGTGTTATTTCAGAAGATAAAATTGCCGGCCTGGATTCCGAAGTAGCAGAAGAAATACAGTCAGCCATTGATCGCGCCGAAGAGCAAATGAAAACGCTGGGAGATCCAATCGACATGTTCGAACACGCCTATGCTGAAATGCCGCCTTTCCTGAAAGAGCAGAAAGAGGCGTTTGCCAGAGAACTCGCTGAGAGGGGGGAGGAGGAAAATCATGGCTAAAATGACAATGGTTCAGGCCCTCAATCTGGCACTGCGGCAAGAAATGCAAAATGATGACGGCGTTATCGTTATGGGGGAAGACGTGGGTGTAGATGGCGGCGTTTTCCGGGTAACCGATGCGCTTATCGATCAGTTCGGAGAAGATCGGGTGCTGGATACGCCCCTGGCGGAATCAGCGATCGCGGGCATGGCCATCGGAATGGCGGTCTATGGTCTCAAGCCGGTCTGTGAAATTCAATTTTCGGGTTTCAGTTATCAAAATTTCCACCAAATTGAAAATCATGCGGCCCGGCTGCGCTGGCGGTCACAGGGCCGATATAACGTGCCGATGGTCATGCGAACCCCATACGGAGGTGGTGTCAGGGCGCTCGAACACCACTCCGAAAGCCGGGAAGTTTATTGGGCCCACACCCCGGGTCTGAAGATGGTGATACCATCGAGTCCCCGAAATGCACGGGCATTGTTGGTCGCTGCCATCCGTGACCCGGACCCGGTAATTTTTTATGAGCCCAAAGCAAGTTACCGCGCTTTTCGCGAGGAAGTCCCTGAAAAAGAAGAAGTCATGGCTATCGGAAAATCCAAGGTCGTGCGCGAGGGTAGGGATCTAACCATGATATCTTATGGTGCCATGATGCGCCCGACCCTGGAGGCAGCTGCAGCGCTGAAAGAAAAATCAGGGGTGGAGGCCGAAGTTATTGATCTGCTGACCATCTCCCCTCTGGATGATGAGTTGTTTATCCAATCCGTTCTCAAAACCGGCCGGGCGGTGGTTATTCATGAGGCGCCCCGCAGCTTCGGACCCGCTGCTGAAATTATAACCCGATTAATGGAAAAGGCGTTTTATTACCTGGAAGTCCCGATTGAACGAGTGACCGGCTTTGATATCATCATGCCGTTGTTCAGCCGCGAAAAAGCCTATTTGCCGGATGCACAGCGTATTCTGAGGGCCGCCAATAAAGTGATAAATGTCTAGTGTCTAATGACGAATGACGAATGGCATATTAGAATGTTGAATGAATTATTAAGGAATTCCATCTATTCTATGAATGGAGCGAAGAGACTCCACAATTCGTCATTAGACATTCGACAATTGTCATTCATTTAAAAGGAGGAATTATGTCCCGCTCGTTTAAACTGCCGGATCTGGGAGAAGGTATCCATGAAGGTGAGGTTCTATCTGTCCCGGTTAGCGTCGGCCAGGAAGTAAAAGAGGGGGATATCATCCTGGAGGTCGAAACCGACAAAGCCGCGGTAGAAATACCGTCTCCTTATACCGGCGGTGTGGAAGAAATTTTTGTCAAACCGGGAGATGTCGTCAATGTCGGCGATGTCATGATGACTTTCTCCGGTGGCGAGGAAGCTAAAGAAGTTGAAGAGAAAAAGCAAACCATAGAACCGACACCTCCTGCCGAGGCCAAAACAGCGGCACCTCAACCCCCGGTCGAGACTAAAACAGGACCGGTTCCGGCGTCACCGGCCACCCGGCGTCTGGCACGAGAGCTGGAAGTCGATCTGCACCTGGTCGCGCCGACAGGACCGGCGGGTTTGGTGACAGCCGAAGATGTGCGTGCGTTTTCAGCTCAAGGATCAGGTGGGCCAAAAGACACATTGGCTGCTCCCGGGCCGCCGGCTGAAGCTCGCCCGGCAGCGGCAGCAGAAACCGAATTGCCGGATTTTGCGAAGTGGGGTTCGGTGGAACGCGTTCCGTTTCGTTCCATTCGCAGAGCGACCGCCAAGCAGATGTCTCTGGCCTGGTCGCAAATACCCCATGTCAACAGCCAGGATGTGGTGGACGTCACAAAACTTGAAGCCTTTCGGCAGAAACACAAAGCCGAGATTGAAGGTATCGGCGGCAAATTGACACTCACGGTTTTTGCGCTCAAGGCCATTGCGACGGCCCTGAAAACCTATCCTAATTTTAATGCTACCCTGGACACGACCCATTCTGAGATCATCATTAAACACTACTATAATATCGGTGTGGCGGTCAACACCGACAGCGGCCTGATTGTTCCGGTGGTCCGCGACGTGGACCGCAAGAGCATCAAAGAACTGGCAGTCGAGTTGAACGATCTGGTCCAAAGAACCAGAGCACGAAAAACAACGGTGGAAGAAATGCAGGGCGGCACCTTTACGATCACCAACGCAGGGGCCATGGGCGGTGGATTTTTTGCCCCGATTATTAATTTTCCGGAAGTCGCCATTTTGGGTGTGGGCCAGGCGCGCATGCAACCGGCGGTCCGGGAAAAAGAAAAGGGTAATTTCGTGATTGTCCCCCGTTTAATGATGCCGGTTGCACTTTGCATCGACCATCGGGTTCTGGATGGCGCTGATGCCATCCGCTTTCTCCGGATCCTTATCGATACCCTGGAGGATCCGGATGAATTGCTTATTTCAATGATATAAAAACGATAAACTCGAAGCCCGAATATCGCCTGATCTTAGAAATCAGGTCGAAACAAATTCGAATACTAAATGACCAAATGTTCTAAACAGCATGAAGCCATTTATCACGCTTTAAATTTTGGGAAAGGGTTTTTCTTATTTTGAATTTTGAAAATTTGATATTGTTTCGGGTTTCGGATTTCGTACTTCGGATTTTAACTATGTAAAAGCATCATTTTACCCTACTTGATTATCAGCTTATTTTATAAAAATAGTATTGGAGGTAATTAAATCATGGTAATGGGCGAGTTAACCCAGGAAGCCGAGCTGCTTGTGGTCGGCAGCGGGCCGGGAGGGTACGCCGCGGCCTTCAGGGCGGCGGATCTGGGTCTGGATGTAACCATGGTGGACCCCGGTGCGCGGCCCGGGGGCGTTTGCCTCTACAAAGGATGCATTCCTTCCAAAACCTTTCTCTATCTTGCAGAACTCATTTTCGATGCCGCCAAGGCCGGGTCCATGGGAGTGGCTTTCGATAAGCCGCGCATTGATCTGGAGGCCTTGCGGGCCTGGAAAGGAAAGGTCATCGACCAGATGGCCAACGGCTTGATCAGTTTGAACAACCGTAGAGGTGTTCAGCTAATAAAAGGCCAGGTGGAATTTGAAAGCTCTGATACGGCGCGAATTCATGACGCCGACGTCAGTCATATTAAATTTCGTCATGCCATCCTGGCAACGGGCTCCCGGCCCATAGCGTTTCCGGGCACCACCTTTAAAGTCGGCGGCCGGGTAATGAGTTCCACCGGCGCGCTGGCCCTGGCGGATGTGCCCGAGAAGCTGCTCGTTCTCGGTGGCGGATATGTAGGGTTGGAGCTTGGAACTGTGTACGCGGCTCTGGGCAGCCGGGTCAGTCTGGTGGAACTAGAAGACAGACTGCTGGCCGGAGTTGATCAGGATCTGGTGGCGCCGCTGCACCGCAAACTGAATAAGATATTTGACAGCATTAACCTCAAGACCAAAGTTGTTTCAATGGCGGAAAATGAAACCGGGGTCGATGTAACCCTCGAAGGTGACATCGACGAACCGCAGCAGACATTCGACCGGGTACTGGTAGCTATTGGCCGCAAGCCGGCTTCCAGCGAAATCGGTCTGGAAAACACCGGAGTTGAAGTGGATGAAAAAGGATTTGTCATCGTGGATGACCGGCAGCGGACCACCGACGAACGACTTTTCGCCGTCGGAGACGTCGTCGGAGGTATGATGCTGGCCCACAAAGCCACCCGGGAAGGCAAGGTGGCGGCAGAAGTCATCGCGGGTGAACCGTCAGCCTTTGATGTCCGGGCCATTCCGGCAGTAGTTTATACCGATCCCCAGATTGCGTGGTGTGGTATGACCGAAGAGCAGGCAAGCAGGGAGAGACGATCGGTAACAGTACAGCGATTTCCGTGGAAATTTTCAGGCCGGGCAACCACCATGGGTGCTCCGGAAGGTTTAACCAAAATAATCGTTGATCCGGCCAGCGGTCGGATTCTCGGGGTGGGCATTACGGGTCGTGATACGGAGGGATTGATCTCAGAGGGTGTGCTGGCCATAGAAATGGGGGCATTGGCCGAAGACATGGCTTTAAGCATTCATCCCCACCCCACACTTTCCGAGACCGAAGGTGAAGCAGCGGAGCTCTTTTTGGGTAGTGCTACGCACATATT
>JBATKU010000729.1:0-1545 GCA_049669725.1 Desulfobacterales bacterium | reverse complement strand
GCATTGCGCAAAGGCGATTTCGACACCCTGGTCTTTTTTAATAGTTGGATCCAGACCAAACGCGACCAGGGCTGGCTCCAGGAAAAGCATCAATATTGGTTCGGAACCCGTGATTGGGCCAGCCTGGTGGAGTAAAACAATTAAATTCCTATATATTCAAGTTAAGACCGACATCCGCTCCCAGGGCGGATGCCGGTTTTGACCCGAATCGAAATCAAGCCACTAGGGATCTGGGGAATTCATTGTGTACCAGCGCAAAACCCGTATAACCAAGTTGGACCTTGTGGTGGCGGCACTAATTCTGCTGTTGGCGACCTACATCGTCTACCGGTTGACCATGAAGCTCAATTACAAATGGAACTGGTCGATTATCCCTCAATACCTGTTCTTCTTTGATGAGGTCGAAGGCCGCTGGAAGGCCAACGTTCTGATGCAGGGGCTTTATACCACCATCCGTTTGACGGTCTGGTCAACACTGCTGGCCATGATTTTTGGTTTCGTCACCGGAATTCTGCGCACCACCCCCCGGCTGTTCAATCGCCTGGTGGGGCGCAGTTATGTGGAGTTGATCCGCAATGTACCCCCATTGGTGCTGATCTTCATTTTTTACTTCTTCGTTAGCGATCAGATCATACCCCTTCTGGGAGTGGAGGAATTTATCCGTTCCTGCAGCCCCGACACCCAGAAAATTCTCGGTTTTTTCTTTTCCTCCCCGGATCTGTTTACGGCTTTTCTTTCCGGCATGTTCACGATTGCCCTTTTTCAGGGTGCGTACATCACCGAGATCGTGCGCGCCGGCATTCAATCTATTGCAAAAGGCCAGTGGGAGGCTTCCTATGCCCTGGGGCTCTCCTGGCGACAGCAGATGACCTCTATCATTTTGCCCCAGGCAATTAAGCGTGTGCTGCCGCCGTTGGCCAACGAGTTTATCAACACCCTGAAATATTCAGCCATCGTGTCGGTCATTTCGATCCAGGAACTTACCTTCCAGGCCATGCAGGTGATGGCCGCCACCTATGTGACCATCGAAATATGGCTCACCGTCACCGCCATGTATCTGGTCATGTGTATGGCGCTCTCCTTCGGCGTCCAGTGGCTGGAACGGCGCATGGCACGCAGCGAAGCGTAATAGGGTAATCCGGTCATGCCGAAAAAAATAGGTGTCGCGTCTTGATTTGTGATTTATTCAACATTTTAATCAATAATCAAGACGCGACACCTATTTTTTTCGGACCTTCCCCCTATTTTCAATATCAAATATGGCAAACCAGAATTATTATAGCTGGGACACCATGTCATCCAGGGCAAGATCCGCTGTGTCCAGCCCCATCGTCTCCTGGACCGTCAAGGCACTTTGCAGGCCGGCCATATCCAGCCGTGCATCGATTTCCCAGCGGGGCAAATCCCGCTGCAAGGCACGTTTAAAAACCTCAGGGGCCACCCCGAACACTCGGCTGCCGAGCTCGGTAGTTTGCCCGGGCCGGTCTTTAATCGATCGGCAGGCCTGGCGGAATGCATGCATGAGCCGCCCAAGGAGGTCCCGCC
>JBATKU010000728.1:0-2514 GCA_049669725.1 Desulfobacterales bacterium | reverse complement strand
CTTCCAGCAGAAGAGCCCTTTCAATGGTGTTGGAAAGCTGGCGAATATTGCCCGGCCAGGGATACTGGCGAAACATGTCGATGACTTCGGGGTCAATCGAGTTAACCTTTTTCTTAACGGTGCGGCCTAATTTCTCGAGTAGGTAATATGCCAGGGGTTCAATGCAGGCGGTCCGCTCACGCAAAGGGGGCAGGTGGATTCGGAGCACATTGATACGATAGTAAAGATCTTCGCGGAATTTGCCTTCCCGCACCAGAGCTTCGATGTCCCGATTGGTGGCGGCTATGATGCGGGTGTCCATATGGATGGTTTTATTGCCCCCCAGTCGTTCGAAGGCTTTTTCTTCGATGGCCCGCAGGAGTTTGGCCTGCAAGTCAAACCCCAGTTCGCAGAATTCATCCAGAAAGATCGTGCCGCCGCCGGCCTGCTCAAATCGCCCTGTACGGGTTTTATCGGCCCCGGTAAACGATCCTTTTTCATGACCGAAAAGCTCACTTTCCAGCAGGGTCTCGGGGATGTTGGCACAGTTTACTTTGATGAACGGCTTGTTGTGTCGGGGACTGTTGAAATGAATGTTCCCGGATAAAAAACTTTTTCCGGTGCCGGTTTCACCCGTTACCAGAACCGTGGAATCGGTGCCTGCCAGTCGCTTAATGGTTTTGATGACCTCCTGCATGGTTTCGCTGACAGCAACGATCTGCTCATAGTCATAAACAACATCCTGCTCCCGGCGCAGGTAGTCGATTTCGTTTTTCAGACTCCGGTGTTCAAGGGCCTGATGAACCGACAACTTGATTTTTTCAGGCGGATAGGGCTTGATGACAAAATCAAAGGCTCCGGCCTTGACAGCCTTTACAATTAACTGGGCATCATGCTGATGACCGACGACAATAATCGGGGTGTTTGGCGCATACTCTTGCAGTTTTTCAATGCTGTCGACAAGATGAGCCTCGTCATCCGCAAGGTCGAAAAGAATTACATTGAAGGCTTCTTTTTCCAGGCGTTGAGCGGCTTCAGGTATATTGGGTGCTGCACTGATGGGGTAATCGGCTGCCAGGGCGTCGGCCAGATTTCTGGTTTCATCTTCATGCTGACCGATAACCAGGAGCCGGACGTTTTTATCTATTTGGTTGAGGGTGTTGATAGTCAAACAATTACCTCTTTGCCTTTATTAATTGCTTAGAGTGCCAAATGTTAAAGCTTTTCAAAATGGTGTTTTGTATTTGGTGTTTAGTGTTTGGTACTCCAGCCTATTTCTGAAAAGTCAGATACCCCATACCAAATACCAAACACCTATTGTTTAATATGCCAGTTCCAGGCCGTGCGGATAATGTCGTCAAGATTGGTATACAGGGGTTGCCAGTTCAGGCATTCCATCGCTTTTGTGTTCGAGGCCACCAGTATCGGCGGATCACCCGGTCTGCGATCCACATAGACCGAAGCGATGTCCCTCCCGGTAACCGTTGAAACCTGATCGACGACTTCTTTGACTGAAAATCCTTGACCCTGACCCAGGTTATAAAAGTCGCTGGCTGCGCCATCCAGCAAACGTTCCAGTGCCAGTACGTGGGCCCGGGCAAGGTCAGTGACATGAATGTAGTCCCGGATACAGGTTCCGTCCGCCGTGGGGTAGTCATTACCAAATATTTTAATTTCTTTGCTTTTGCCGGCCGCAACATCCAGAATGAGCGGTATCAAATGGGTTTCCGGATTGTGTTTTTCGCCAATCTCGCCCTCCGGGTCTGCTCCGGCGGCGTTGAAATACCGCAAACTGTTATATCTCAACCCGTAAGCTGCGTCACAGTCTTTTAAAATGTCTTCGATCATCTGCTTGGTTCTGCCATACGGGTTAATAGGGTTTAAGGGATGGGTTTCGTCAATGGGAATCGACTCGGGAATGCCGTATGTTGCACACGATGAGGAGAAGATAAAATAACGCACATCATGGGCCAAGGATGCCTGTAAAAGGTGGATCGTGTTGCCAACATTGTTTTCATAGTATTTCAACGGATCCGTCACCGATTCTCCGACATAGGCGTAGGCCGCAAAATGGATCACACCATCAATCCGGTAGCGTTTGAAGCAGCTTTTTAAATCCTGCTGATTTCCCAGATCGCCCTGATATAAATCTCCCCACCTGACATTTTGCTTAAAGCCGTAGACCAGATTGTCAAAAGTAATCGGATTGAAACCGCGGTTGCGCAGTTCCTTGCAGCAATGAGAACCGATATAGCCGGCCCCGCCTGTCACCAATACGTTGATCATATTAACAAATGCCTAAAATGTCTAGAAGTGGTTTCAAAAAATAAATACCTAAGTCACAATCTTTACCCCGTTAAATGTTTCGCAGAAACGAGCGCAGCGGATTTAACCGGGGCGCATTCAAATGTATCCTTTCTGCTGCAGATGGAGCATGATTTCCTGGGTCGCTTCATCCGGAGCGATGTCGCTGGTGTCTATCCGGACTTCGGGCGATTCGGGGATTTCGTAGGGGTCGTCAACTCCGGTGTATCC
>JBATKU010000727.1:0-1640 GCA_049669725.1 Desulfobacterales bacterium | reverse complement strand
AGCTAATCGTATAAACCTGAGAGCGGCTCGCGATGGCGGGCAGGTGAACACAGATTAAAAAGAAAAATTATTTCGCCTGCGGCGAGGGAAAACCTTTAATAAACGGGCAAGCTCGAGTAATTGGATTTGCTACCGCCGCCAGGCGATTTAAAATTATCCTTGAGTATCCGTGCAGATCCGTGTCCAAAAACTTTTAAAATGGATTCCATTCCTTTATCTTTTCCGTGATCCTCCGTGTGCTTCCGTGGTTAAATTACTCCTTTTCACTAATTCCGCATTCGACTCATTTTCTCCGCACCGTACTGCCTTTCAGGATATCTTTGCCGGAAATCAGGCTGGCTTCTGATGTGTTCTGGGTGATATTCACAATTTCAATTTCACCGATTTGCAGGCCGGGTGTGAAAAAGCGCTGGCCACCGACACCTTGAATGATTCGGCTGCTGTCGTATACTTCCAGAACATCGCCAACTTTCAGTCCAATCTCACTTCCCGATGAGATGGTAAACCGGTCTTCCTCGGCTTTGGTGATAAATCCGGTCCAGGGCTGGTCTTTGACGGTATAGCAGATTTCGCTGCCGATATCGGCCAATAGTTTGCTCAGAGTTTCATTTAGCTCCGGCAATCCGATCCGGCCACTTTGTTTGATCAACTGGTAATCAAGGTCTTCGATTTCGATTTCACGCACAAAGGTATTGTCGAGAAGTTTGGTGGCCGTCCGCACGTCATTTACCTCTACCCGGATATTTACCTCCACGAAATGATGGGTGTCCTTGGTCCACAAAATCCCCTTCAATTCATCAATGATACGAATGTCCTCGAGGCTTCCGGTAACAATGGCATTTAGTCCGATTTGCCGCCCGATGAGAGCCAGGGAATAATTGTCGAGATGGCCGGATTTTAATTTCGGTGGCTCTTTTACCAGGGTCAAAAGACTTCCGGTCTCGGTATCATCTACCAGGATGCCCTCACATTTTTCATTCATATAATCAGGCAGACCTTTGTGGAATATGTTTTGAAACTGGGTGGTTTCACGCAATGAATTATTCTCAAAGTTGATGATGCCCACCCTCCTTTGCAGATCCTCATCGGAAAGCTTAAACGTCCGGGTAATAGTCCGGGTGGTATTTTTTACCGTTTTAGTAGTTTTTTCAACTGTTTCTTCCACAGTGCGCACAACCGTGCAGCCAATCAATGTCAAAAATAAAATAGACAGGGCCAACTTACGGGATAAAAGGCGAATTCGGATCAGAAATGTCCTTTTATTGCGCGCTGCCATTTTGGTGGTTTTTCCACAGATTTGCATGTTGAGTTTAATAGAAAAATAAACCGACAATGTCAATCAGCCTTTCTGACCATCTTACTTCACGATTTGAATTCCTTCACTCTGAGTTTGGCTGAAAAATATTCATGAAATTAGCGGGACAGCCGGCAACCCGGCGTATGCCCATCCGGGAGAAGATCTTGACACCGGCCATTGTTTTTGATAACAACCTAAAATCATTATAAAAATAATTTTTAAAAATAAAAACGGGAGGTCTGCATGGCAAACATTGACGAGCAAATATTAACAGCCACCAAGGAAATCGTGGTTAAATTTATTGAAAACGGAAGGATTTCCCCCACCGGCTTTCATGAAACCT
>JBATKU010000726.1:0-2083 GCA_049669725.1 Desulfobacterales bacterium | reverse complement strand
ACTTTATATAGCCAGCAAATATGACCGTCTCAAAGTCACCCGGCTTCTTCTTGAAAACGGAGCACAGGTGGATAAGGCAATGAATGACGGCGTAACCCCTCTTTTTATTGCCAGTCAGAAGGGCAATCTCAAAATCATCCGACTTCTTCTTAAAAGCGGCGCCCAGGTAGATAAGGCAGATAATGACGGTGCTACACCACTATTGATTGCCAGTCAGGAAGGCCATCTCGAAATTGTCAGGCTTCTACTTGAAAACGGTGCAAAAGTGGATAAGGCAACAAATGACGGCGTTACACCGCTTAAAATGGCCAGCCAAAATAGTCATCTTGAAATCGTTAGGCTTCTTGTTCGAAACGGTGCACAGGTGGATAAGGCAACTAATGAAGGTGGTACACCACTTTTTATTGCAAGCCAGCATGGACATCTTAAAATCATCCGGTTTCTTATTGAAAACGGCGCACAAGTGAACAAGGCCTTGAATCAAGGCGCCACTCCTCTTTATATTGCCAGCCAGAACGACCATCTAAAAACCATCCAACTTCTTCTTGAAAGAGATGCCCAGATAGATAAGGCAACAAATGATGGCTTGACCCCACTTTTTATTGCCAGCCATAATGGTCATCTCGAAATCGTTCAGTTCCTTGTTGGTAAGGGCGCTCAGGTGAATAAAGCGAATAATGACGGTGCTACACCACTAATGATTGCCAGTCTGCAAGGCCATCTCGAAATTGTCAGGCTTCTACTTGAAAACGGAGCCCAGCTGGATAAGGTTATAAAAAACGGCTCTACCCCACTTATTATTGCTAGCCACCAAAACCATCTCGTAATCGTCCGGCTTCTACTTGAAAACGGAGCCCAGGTTGATAAGGCGATGAATAACGGCGCTACACCGCTTTATTTTGCCAGCCAGGACGGTCGCCTCGAAATCGTCCGGCTTCTTGTTGAGAATAAAGCACAGGTGGATAAAGCTGATAAAAATGGTACTACACCACTTTTTATTGCAAGCCAGCATGGACATCTTAAAATCATCCGGTTTCTTATTGAAAACGGCGCACAAGTGAATAAAGCAAGAAATCATGGTGTTACACCACTTATTGTTGCCAGCCACCAAAACCATCTCGGAATCGTCCGGCTTCTACTTGAAAACGGCGCTCAAACCGACAATGTTACTACTAGAGGTTTTACTGCGCTTAGCCAGGCAAAGAAAAAAAGGAATAACGAAATAGTGAAACTACTTATAGAACATGGGGCAAAAAAATAGGCCCTTGTAGGATGGGGGCAGAAGCATTGAGGGTATATTGCCTTTATCTAAAGAACGATATTACTAAGAGGATTGGTGAGATGCAAACATGCACTCCATATAAGCTAAAGATACTTAGTTATAAAAAAGGCATGACTGCTTCGCAGGCAAGAGCTACCGAAAAAAAATTGCATCGTATGCACAAATATCAGCAAATCCTTAATGAATGGTATGAACCAGAGGTCTATGAGGAGATCAAAAATATTTTGGAAGGCCAAAAAATTTTATGATATCATCTTTGCCAGTTTTCAAGGCTGATGTATTGCTTTCTGCTATTGATCAACACTTTTGTAATCTTCAAAAAAATGTGATATTCAAATCGTATCTGACATTTGGCCGAATTGCAGATCATGGCAAGTTATGCTAACAGAAATCAAAACATGGCAATACGCAATTGAGAGTTAAGACTTTCGAAGGCTCCTGGAAAGTTATCAGATGATTAAACAACTGACAAATTTGTGCAATAGAATTATACTGACAATTTTTTTGGCCGTTATGATTGCAGTTTCAGTTGGATGTGCTTCCCAAAAAGCTGCTGATATGAAGCACCATCAAACTACACACATTACAGACATTTTCGTCAGTGAAAATTCTGAGGCGTGGATTTTAACCATAAAAGGGGACCAATCGCTGATCTTTACAGTAGACAAACAGATTTCTCCGATAAGAATTGTATTGAATTTTCCTGCTACTACCCTGGACATTCCCAAACGAGTTTATATTCCACCTGGCAGTGAAATCATTAGTTCCATAGAGGCTAATGAAATCATCGAAGATAAGACA
>JBATKU010000725.1:0-2350 GCA_049669725.1 Desulfobacterales bacterium | reverse complement strand
GGGCAGTGCCGATTACGGCAGGAATGATACATGATACGCAGCACACCACAGTTATCGCAGCGTTGGATATGGCCACCGAGCTGAGCGGTGCGGCAGTTCAACAGGTCGGAGACGATTTTACGATGCTCCGGCCATAAGGGATAGTCGATTTTATAGTCATCGATATGATGATGTAGGATATCGGCGAGCTCTGGTGTTTTCTTTTCAGCATTTTTGATTTGGGTCATCGGTTCTGTCCTCCTTGGCTGCATGTTTATCGTCAATGAGATCCAAAGGGCTTGGGATCTTCGACAGGGTTTCACGGCTGACATGCAGATAAATCATGGTGGTGGACAGTCTCGCATGGCCCATTAAAATCTGGATTTTTCTAATGTCGTATCCAGCCTCCAGAAGATGTGTGGCAAAGCTGTGACGTAGCGTATGGATACCGGCTCCTTTTTTAACGTTGGCTTTGTTTCTGGCATTTTCGTAAATGGTGCGGATAGTCTCGTAGGATAAAGGCAGATCTTTGTTTTTCTTATATGAGGATGGGAACAGGCAGGTTTTGGGACGATACTGGCTGTAATAGGACCTAAGTTCGACGAGCAGTTTTTTTGCAAGCAGGCTATAGCGCTCCTTTTCACCCTTACCTTTGATTTTGATTAGCATCGTTTTGCTGTCGATGTGTTCTGGTTGTAATTTGATGACTTCACTGGCTCTGAGCCCAGCGGAGTAGGTGGTCATCAGAATCATTCGATGTTTGAGGTTGTTGGTGGCACAGATGATTTTCCAGATTTCTTCCATGGTAAGGACTTGTGGAAGTTTTCTCGTTGTCCTCCTGATGCTGTAGGTGACGGGTATCTGTTTTTCGGTCACGTATTTGTAGAAAAAGCGAAGTCCGGTAAGAACACTGTAGCAGCTGTTGGGCGCATTGCCTTTGTCATGCTTAAGATAGAGAAGATAATCCTCGATTTTTTCTTTGGTCATCTTATCCGGCGATTGATTATAGAACTTGGCAAACCCCGTGACAGCAGTAAGGTAGGCCCTCTGTGTGTGATTGGAGAGGTTCTTAAGATCCATAGCCCTGATCATTTTTGCACGTAATTCTGACATGTGATACCTCCTTTGTTATGGGTTAATAACGGTTTAGAGGTATTTAATACGATCGGGGTAAAAAGAAACTATCGATTGGAGAGATGCCGGCTGGTATATATGAAATTTTGATCTTTAAAAGATAGAGCGAAGCGATTCATTATATTTGGATCATTATGATTCGCTGAGTACGGTAAGAGAATTGAAATGAGAAAAAACGTGCGGGAAAGCTACCGCGGAGCGGTTTCGTCCATCTGAGATATATCTGTAAAGAATATGGACTCACAAAACTACTGATACTGTAAACTAATCACCAGTCGAACACCTTCCGATTTTTTGGGATACTATTTTTATATCTGTACACCATATAGTGTCCATTTTTCCCAGAATTCTTTATTTGGAAATTGTATATTCGCTATGCGAAATCCACAATTTTGCTGAAGTGTGGATGTCGGCTATTATGTTGCGAGCCCTTCTATCCATTTGAAATTATAACATTTATTGATCAAGGGCGTGTAAATTCATATCGATAATATATTCAATTGTTTACAAGACATGTTACAAAATTGTAATCGGCGAACGCAACATAACTCTTGACTGCCTGGGCACCCCTATGGTTGGCCTTCAAATCGTAAGTAGCTTTTTCAATGGCCATGTTAGCAGCACCATCTTTTTTCTTTCCCTCAAGCGTTCAGATAGCATACGAATTACTTCTCCTTTCGCTCTGAGGCCTCTGTGATGGGGTTTTTGAGGACCGCAACGAGGTAATGTTTTTCTTCTCTGAAAATTGCCTCTCGTGGGCCACGAATAAAATATCAAGAACGAAGCAGAATGAAAAGGGAATTAAAAGAATTAAATGGATTTTTTATTATTATAAAGGAATAAGATAAGAAGAATTAAATGAAGAGAATTAAATTCCCACAACATAATAAAACAGACAACATAACGGCTATTAACCAATCATCGCGATAAATTGTACCTTCCGTTCGTCAATCCCAAATTTTTTAAACACCTTCAAAGATTCAGTTAGGCATGCTATTTCTGACTGGAAAACCTACAAGGTTTTTAAGATTTGCATACGCATTATGCAATTAAGGATATCACGGGTAAGCTATCCATCTATTCGGGGTGAAATTTTTCTATTATTTTTCCCCTATCAATGAAGTTTGCAATATCATCGAACGCATTTTTATAGACGGACATTGCTATCTGCAGTTTATTTACGATTGGGTCATCCACACCCAGCATCTCCTCTGCTTTCGATAATAGCTTCTCACCA
>JBATKU010000724.1:0-2153 GCA_049669725.1 Desulfobacterales bacterium | reverse complement strand
CTTTGCATACTCCTTCGCCTTAGCGCGCAGATGTGGATTCGGTGAATCCTTGAGCTTCTGGTATCCGAGCACTCTAGTCTCCTGGATCCGTATGATGCTAGGGCCGAGTCTTTCAAAGTCTTCCTGGAAACACCAGCGCTGAAGCTCTTCAATCTGATCCGGTGACATCGTCGGGTGTTTGATCATCGTAGTGAAGCCGTCCCCACGTCGATAGAAAAGCTCTGGTTCCTTGACGTATACGTCGTGCAATAGGTTATCTTTGATGGCCCGATCGTAAAACGGTGTGCCAGGAGGAGGTCCATAAATCAGGAACTGAGACAGCGTGGGTTTGAGCTTCATCAACGCGTCCAGTTCTTCCGCCACCACATCTTCGGTCTGATAGTCAAACCCTAGAATCATCGAGGTCAACACCGTGATGCCATGCTCGCGGAACTCTGTGAGGATATCCTCGATCGGCCTTCCCTGCTGCTTGGCGTAACCTGAGCGTGTACCCTCGTAGCCTATCCAGAGACCATCGATTCCCATCTCCAGAATTTCTTCAACCGTGTACTGACTGATCGCCTTGACACTGGCAAAGGCGAAAGTCGACAGGGTCTTGCCGCCTTTCAGAACACACTCACGGTACGCCATCGCCCTCTTTTTATTGATCAGGAAGTCCTCGTCTATAATGAGGAACACCAGGTTCGGATCTACGTCCAGGTACCGCTCCACGACAGCGTAGATGTCCTTGCCCTCGGGCAGCAGTCTGATGTGTTTGCGTTTGAAGAAATGTGACGTGCAGCAGAAGTCGCAGCCATTAGAGCAACCGAGCCCTGCGAAAATTTTTCCAGTTCCTCCCGATTTGGTTAGTGAAAACACCTTCAGCCGGCTAATAACCAGTGGATGCTTGTACGGCATAGGGATCTCAGGTTCGCCCAATAAACTGCGGAAGAACGCTACGCCTTCCTCGCGGCAGATGAAGTCGGAGTAAGGCTTGAGCACATCATCGGGTAGGATCGTTCCGTAGCCACCAAGAACGATCTTGCTTTGAGGTGCGTAACGGCGGATCAAGGCGACCATTTCCTTCATCTTGTGAAGCATGGCCATCAGAAAGGAGATGCCCACGTAGTCGTAGCCCTTCTTGAGTTCGCGTATGAACTCCCGCCTGGACGGGTACTGTAACACCACGGTGGGCGAGTCCAGGTTCTCCGCTATGTATTCGATGGAATACTGGCTGTTCACCGTCCGCGGACTGAATATCCCCTGAGCGCGCGTCACCTGGCTGTGCAGCAGTTCATAACCCACCGAGGGGGCATCGCCGTACTTTGTTCCCAGTGGACGACACACGCTAGTTAGCAAAACTTTGTTTCTCATTGATTGAACCTCTTTGGATACGGCTTTAGCAGTAAATTCTCGTGAAATCTTGGACTTGAATGTTTTTATTTCAGAAGCCTAACTACATTACGCCTAACGCTATTTTAAAATGGCACCTGTTCCTATAGAAGTTGACGTTTAGTTTGCCCACTGCATAAAGGGTGCTGGTAACGGCTCTTTAGTAATACTTTTATTCATAACTAATTAATTGATTTTAATTCGCCGTAGCAGAAAAACCAATTTTGAAAAGCCCTTCAAATATTTACATAAGGAACTTAGGCGTGTTCTGGGAGAGAATCAAGAAGAGGAAAGATTAAGAGGAAAATAATTCAACCTGAACTTGTTTCAGGTTCTTAATTTAATTTCGAATAACATCCAAAGATCCTGAAATAAATTCAGGATGACATCTTTCCCAGACAATCTTCTCTCAAAAATAAGATGAGCACATTTGCTTCTTCCCACATTTGAAAAAATATATTTCTAAAATCGCTTGTAATCAAACAAAAAGTTAATACTGGTCAATGGCAGGTTTGTTGTTAAGAGTGGGTACTATTAAAATAATTCACAAAAAATGAATTCAGATAAATCTACAAAACCCGTTTACACAATCAGCACTGCTGCAAGGCTCCTCGGCATATCAATTCCGACATTACGGATGTATGAGAATGAAGGACTGATCATTCCTTTTAAAAAATCAAGCTCACACAGGCTTTACTCAGATATGGATCTTGAAAGAATTAAATGCCTGAGAAGTACAATTAATGGTGGCAAAATTGGGATTGAAAGCATCCGCCGAATGC
>JBATKU010000723.1:0-1697 GCA_049669725.1 Desulfobacterales bacterium | reverse complement strand
TTCCAGTATTGCGGGTGCGCTTTGGCCCAATCGATAAACATATCGATTGTCGCATTCCGGGAAGGCCGCGGATCGGGTGTACAAACCAATTTAATGCCTGCCGGCCCAGATGTAGTCGCTTCATAATAATGAAAAGCGCCCACCAGGTATCCGTGACAGAAATTGATGGCCTGGTGGTACAGCGGGTCGTCTGGAGATGCCGTACACAGATTGACCATGCTTTCAGTTGTTTGCGCCTCGAAGTCCTTCTCGCTGACCGCTCCGGCAAAACCAGGCAATAAAAAAACAACCATAACCAGTAAAATTGTCGTCTTTCGTCTCATGATGACTTTATCCTTTCTGTTTGGTGGTGCGGCTTTCCAACTGAGATTACCATTGCGGCAATCACGTCTATGCAGGGTCGGACAGCCGCTCCCAAGAAAAATATACCTTTATGATATTGCCTATGATAACAGTCCATTATTTACCCCTTCCCATGTTGGTTATGCAACACTGGGGGAAAGAGCATGAGGGATAAATCCCGACCACAAAGGGGGTCGCACTTCAAACTCAAAAGTAGGGGCCTGAACAGGCGGTTTACCCCTTCCCAGGATTTTCCCTGGGAGCGAGATTATCCGACGGGGAATCGCTCACTGCAAGTTATAGCTACTTTTCCACCATCTGAATCGTAAGACCCTGAACGCCGATGGATAACGCCACGCCTTCGGCATGGGTTTTGAGCTTAATGACAACGCCCTTATCGTTGCGGATATAAAGACCACCAATGCCTTTTCCCAGCACAATACCGCCCCTTAGTTCGCTGTATTTACCCGGAAAATCGGCAATATCTTTTAAGTGATAAACCTCGCCGGTAGCTGAAAGTTTATCTACACCGTATCCGCCGGCGCCCATCCCGGTCACTTTAAACTTGTAGGTTTTCCCGTTGTAGCCGAGCGTTCCATGGCCCTCGTTATCTGCTAACAACGCCATAAATTGCCATTCTTCAAAGTGGATGGATCCCGAAGGCAATTCGCCGGATTGTGATTTCATATCGGCGGTGGAGGCGCTTTTTGAAGAATTTGTTGAAGAACACCCGAAAGCCACTGCGATGATTAATAAAATTGCTGCCATTTTTGCTAAGTTTCTCATTTTGCATCTCCTTTCTTGGTGGTTTCGTAAAAATTTTGAAAAGCGATCTTTTTACGAACCGGTTTAGTATTGGGTTTTTAGTGGTTAGTCATCTTTATCTTTTCCCAAAGGCGGTGAACACCCCCAAAAAGGGTTAAAAATGGGGGATATTATATTTCTGTCTGCAAAAAAGAGGGAGAAAAAAGGGATGGTGAGTTGGTGTGACGGAGATAACTGATACCGGATATACAAATCATCGGCGAGTGAGGATACCCAGGTCCATGGCTTTGGAGACCGCCTCACGACGCTTGTTGACGTTGAGTTTCTGGTAGATGTTTCTCAGGTGTGCTTTGACGGTTTCGGTTGAAACGAACAATTTGTCTGCAATCTCCTTGTTCTGGAGCCGTTGCGCCAGCAGCACGAGGACATCTATCTCGCGATTGGTCAAAGGTTCCAACAGCGGTTGGGAAGGGGTGGACGGACGCAGAGGCTGATAGGGAGATGCGACAGGATGGTCGGCTGATTCCGATTCCGGTGCAACAACCTGTTCATCATCGCTGAAAGCGGCCAGGAGGTTCTCTATATAGTCA
>JBATKU010000722.1:0-15478 GCA_049669725.1 Desulfobacterales bacterium | reverse complement strand
CTCGTAGGGTGGGCGAAATTTTGCTACGAACAACTAAAAGACCGAGCATCGCCATGGAAATCACGACAACTGCCAAAGCTGCCTTGCTGGTTGTCTGAAGACTGTGATAATGGTCGGCAGCGGCCTGCATCGGCGGGGTAATCTTGCCGGATACAATGTTGCCACTCACTATGTTTTTTATCTGATTAACAAAAAGATTTAGTTCCGCAGCCGTTTGACTGCGGATATTTTCGGGCAGGTCCGAAATCACAATCTGAGTAATAATACTGGATTCAAACGCCAGCCACAGTGCGAATAAGATGAGGGCCGGAATGCCGCACCATAATGCCACTATAGCACCGTAATATGTCGGGCGGGAATGGAGATTTTTAATTTGAGATGCATCGCCGGCAACGGCAAACGCTCGGCGGCGGCCGACATAATAGGCAAATCCGCAGAGTGTCAGAAGAACGATGAGCAATGTTGCAGGTGTCATAATAGTTACGCTGTGCTAATTTTGAAACTCTTTATCGACTCGTTTTGATGGTTTCAATCAGAAACAATCAGATATTAGAAACTGGTTGTTAGTTTCGTATGATTATTTTGTTAGGGTTTTGTTAGGCTGTTGTAATTATGGCGAGAGAACCAATTTTATAGAAAATATGGATGAGGCCTAATTACAGGTTTTGACACAATTCTAGCAATTCACTAACAAAAATCTAATAATTAAGGTAGACAATAAATGATGATACCGATGACTTTATATTTACTGTGAAATATAGCCCAAACCCAGTCTTGTCTGCTGTATACACAATCTAAACCAGGATAATGAAATGGAGAAAAGAATTAGAAAACATTTTTCGAGAGAACTGGAAAATATCAAAAAACTCATCCTCTCTCTGGGCGCCATTGTGGAGGAGCGTGTCCGCATGGCAACCAAGGCAATTGAAGACAATGACGCTGAATTGGCACAGCGAATTATTAAATCCGATTATGAAATAGATGAAATGGAAGTCGACATTGAGGAGGAGTGCCTAAAAGTTCTGGCATTGCACCAGCCGGTGGCCATTGATTTAAGATTTATCATTGCTGTTATAAAAATCAACAACGAGTTGGAACGTATCGGAGACCAGGCGGTTAACATCGCCGAACGGGTCGGTGTAACTGCCAAAAGCGAACAGCTCGAAATGTTTTTCGACTATTCGGCCATGGGAGAAAAAGCCCAAAGGATGTTAAAAATGAGTCTGGATGCCCTTGTTAAAATGGACTATGACGAAGCTTTCAGCGTGGTTACGATGGACGACGAGGTGGATGCCATAAAAGAGCAGGCCTATGATCGGGTTAAAAGGGCCATGATAGAACACCCGGATAAAATTGGCTACTTAATCAACTTGTTTTTGATCTCACGGCACTTGGAACGCTTGGCCGATCATACTACCAATATTGCCGAAGAAGTAATCTACTTAATTGAAGGGGAAATTGTCAGACACGCTCAATATGATAGAGAATAAGCGCGAGTGGGATATAAATTTGTATTCTTGAGGTAACAAAAAATTTCCTATAACGGCCAGATTAGCTTAACGAAATTTTTCCTCATACGATTTTTGGATCATCGCACAGCTAAATTCTTGAAATCACATAATTGTGAGCAAGCAGTTTTCGTTATATCTGCAATAGAATTAGAAAAAAAAAGGATTTTGGGTTACTTGTCGAAACCCATAATTTTGGTGAATTGTATATTTCGGCTATGCTTACACAATTGCTAATTGTTGTGGATGTCATCTGGTAATCTGATATAGATCGTCTCGCCAAAAAGTGGGGATATCATCTATTTGGGGAAAAAACTAAAAGTACCGACATCATCTGCTTAATCAGAAAAGAATTGGCGTTTCAAATTCTTGGATTTGATCCAACGAATCTGGCAAAATCATTGGCTCAGAAAAACTGTGATATTATCAACACGGCCGCCATTTATTTCTTTGATAGTTGCCAGAAAGGGCCTGTCTTTCCAATCTCTTTAAATGAAGCTATCATTTCCATGGCATATTGCCGGCTGCGGGAAACCCAATCACCATCCAGGCGGCGTCGAAAATAATTGCCGGAAAAAAGTTTGACGAGATCATTTAAAGGAATCATACCCTCCTCGGTGCCGGCTTCAAACCCGGACCAGTTGCGAACGTGCTCTTCCGACCGGAAGAGATTCATGGTTGCTCAGGCATAGGGAATATCTTCGAACCATTTGTGAAACGGTACCGACACATATCCCAAAATTTCCGCCGGTTCGGCCTGCAGGATCTCTCCATCGCGGATCAGCACCTGGATCGGTTGACCGCAGTCCAGACACGGGGCGTCTATTTGAACGATTTTGCCGGGAAACAGCCAGCAAACTGCCAGCGATTCGAATCCTCACTGGCCGAACCATTTTTGTTCCCCGTCGACGGTGATGCGATATTGGGTGGGAAGATGGTTAAAGGGGGCAAAAGAAGTAATGAAATCGGTCTTGGGAAACAACCATCCGGGAATGCCGGCCCTGAAAAGTTCATGCAGGGCCTGGCGGCCTTCTTCCACAGGGATTCCCAGCTCAGCGGCGATTTCTGTGTAGTGGGGTGCCTGGCCGGTTTTGACCATGCGTTTGATGATGATGTCAAAGGTCCGGTCCATGCGGTTGGGTTCGCTCATAGCTTCCTCCTTTCGAAATGTCTCAGTCAATTGGTTTTACCGGCACTGCCAGACTCAGGTTGCGGCCGCTTTCTTCAAACATTAGTTTCTTATCAACCATCATTTTCAAAAAGGCAATAATTTTATCTTCAGCAAAGGCCGGAAAACGATCTCGAATGCGTTTGATTGACCGATGGTGCCGGCAAAAAAGATAGATCAGTCTGGAGGTCCCGACCAGGCGGTGGTTGATGGTTTCCGAGTTGAGATTTTGCTGGCGGATAATTAGAAAATCGCGACCATCCATTAAATTTAGTGTCGGAGATCCCACCGGCCTGCCATTGAGTTCGGCGTAGGTTTTTCGCCAGGTTTTTACTTTAGCTTCTACCGGGCGCCAGATTTTTCTCTGATATCCCAGATCACCCCGGTAGGCTTGAATCATGAACCGCATCCGGGTGAATACTTTTTTTGGAAATAAGTAACCCCAGTTCGGGTGATTAAATACCGATTTGATTCCATAAAATTCAGGGTTTTGCCAAACAGGGCTGTCCAGCCCCAGCCAGAAACTGACAGCCTTTAGAGGGCGATAGGGCACTGCAAATTCAAGACTCCGCAGCGTTTCGGCCACATCCTGTTCGTCACTGCCCGGAAAATGCAGGATCAGATTGGAATAATTGGCGATACCCAATGCTTCGCAGTCCCGCATGATTTCCAGATTTTGGATGGCAGTCGTACCTTTGTGAAGTTTCGTCAGCAAAGAAGTGGAAAGGGCCTCAATTCCGATTTGAACTTCCTGCATGCCGGCTCGCGCCATCAGATTCAATTCCGGCCAGGTAGTGGTGGCCCGGATTTCAGAGAACATCCGCAGGTCCTTTTCCAATCCAATCAATTTTTGAAAAATTTCTTTTGAAGCGCTTCTTGGCAGTACATTATCTACGATGGAAACAGCCAGCGTTTGGTATCTTGCGGTCAGATAATCGATTTCGCCGGCCACCTGGTCTGGATCTTTGGTGCGATATCCTTCCCATTGCAGGTTAAGGTTGCAAAATGCGCAACCGCTCGATTTACCGGCAGTGGATGGGCGCTGCCACCAGCAGCCCCGGGATGTCTCAACCGGCAGGGTCGCAAAAAACATATTCCGGGGGGCCAAGGACTTCAAGAGTTCGAAATAATCGTCGAAATCAGGGGGTGGCAGATCGCCCAGATTTTTCATCTGCTGAAAGCGCATCGGGGCCCCATTGGTTTTCACCGTCTCGGCTTTAATAATTCCTGGAATGGGGGGTATTTCGGAGAGATTCACAGATGCTTTTAGATAGCCGATCAACCGGCTGAAGGGTAACTCGCCCTCCCCATTTACCACCAGATCGACTTCGGTAAAAAGGCTGAAAAATTCGGAGGTGGTTGATCCGGAAAACGTCGAGCCGCCGATGGCGATAATAAGTTGGGGGAACTCTTGTTTTATGCGTTCTATGAAATACAGGGCCGAGGTCAACTGACACAGGGAAACCGAGAAACCGGCCAGTTGATAATTATTCCAGTTGCGGTCAGCGATAAGTTTGTCTGTTGTCTTTTTAACAACGGATGTGATTTTTTTAAAGCCTGCTTTTTTTATGAGTGAACCGGATTTGGCCAAACGGTTAAAGAGTTTTTCGATTAGATCAAAGCGCTGGGGGTATAGAAGGGCGGCATAGACAGCCTCCGCCAGCCAGGTGCGCTCTGAAATTTCCTGATATAGCGGGTAGCCCAGAGAAGCCGCAATTTTTAAAAATCCATGATCGGCATGAACTTCTACCTCGGGATGTTTCGAGTGCAGGTAAGCCCTGATAGCCCCCAGCTGAATGGAGGGCCGGTTGTAAAGCGGCCAGGGTGTGGAAATCAGTATTAGTTTTAGGTCCTTCTTTTTCATGAACATACACAGGTTCGAATACTTGCTGCGTTGGCTTATCGATTTACTCAAACACCCTAACCACTCTATCAAACAACAGCTTGCCATCCTATCAAAGATATTCTATATCTTAAAGGCATATTTCCTCCAATGATTCTGTTGTGGTACTGTATTTTAGACGAGACCCATGCTCAATGATTATTAAAAATGCAGGTAAAATAATCGAAGGCTTATACCTGGTGGGGCCCCCCGCGATGCCGATTTATCTTCTTGACGGTGAAAAACCCGCTATTTTTGATGCCGGTCTGGCCTTTCTCGGTAAAATCTATGCGGATGGCATCCGGCAGATTTTAGGACGCCGGAATCTTCATTACTGTTTTTTGACCCATTCTCATTTTGATCACTGTGGATCGGTTGCTGTGCTTAAAAAATCATTTCCGGCGCTTAAAGTGGTGGCTTCCGAAAAAACCAAAAATGTGCTCGGCCGCCCCAACGCACTTGCACTGATTCGGAATTTAACCCAGGCTGCTGAACAGTTGGCTCAAAGCATCGGAATTGAGTTGGCCGAGTTCGAGCGCTTTGAATCTTTTGGGGTTGATCTAACGTTAAAAGACGGGGAATTCATCGAATTGTCCCGCGACTTAACCGTTCAGGTACTTGAGACACCCGGTCATACCCGGGATTGCCTGAGCTATTTCATCCCTCAGAAAAAAGTGTTGTTATGCTCTGAAGCCGCCGGGATACCGGACGCGACCGGTTATATTGTCTCTGAAGCGCTGGTGGACTATGATCAGTATTACGAATCCATGAGCCGGTTAAGCAAAGTGGCGTATGAAGTCCTATGCCTGGGGCACCGTCAGGCCCTTAACGGTCAAGACGCGAAAAGTTACTTCCAAAAATCAATGACTCATTGCCGGGAGTTTCTAAACCTGGTTGAGACATCCCTGATTGAAAAAGGCGGTGATGTGCAGAAAGTTATAGCTCAGGTTAAAGCTATTGAATACGATCCTATTCAGGGACCCAAACAAATCGAGCCCGCTTATCTGTTGAACCTGGAAGCCAAGGTAAAGGCTATTCAGAAGCGTTTGGGGGATAGATCAGAGAACTTAGAAATCGCAAATTGAGGCCCCGCTGAAATAGGTTCCGATCATGTCGAAAAAACCAGATTTAAAAGTAAAAATCGGTGCATTAGAACTTCAAAATCCTGTGATGACGGCTTCCGGCACCTTCGGCTATGCCAGGGAATTCGAGCATCTGGTTGATTTAAATCGGCTCGGTGGGATTATTGTCAAGGGATTATCGTTGATGGCGGCCAGGGGCAATCCGCCGCCGCGAATCGTCGAGACGGCCTGCGGCATGATAAATGCCATCGGCCTTGAAAATGTTGGTATTGAAGCCTTTATAACGGAAAAGCTTCCCTTTCTACAGGATCTTGTGCCGCCCATTATTGTGAATATTTATGGTAAGTTTGAAGATGAATACATGCGGCTGGCGGCCCGCATTCATGATGTGGAGGCTATCTCTGGAATAGAAGTCAATATATCCTGTCCCAATGTAAAAGCCGGTGGCATGGCCTTTGGCGTCGATCCGAAAGCCGCCTTCAGTGTTATCAGAGCAGTGCGGGAGCAAACCTCAAAGCCTTTGATCGTAAAGCTGTCACCGAATGTCACGGATATTACTGAGATCTCCACAGCCGTGGAAGAAGCTGGTGCGGATTGCATTTCGCTGATTAATACGATTACTGCCATGGCCATCGACATTGACACCCGACGCCCAAAAATTTCCAATATTATCGGTGGATTATCAGGGCCGGCCATAAAACCGGTGGCACTGCGCATGGTCTGGCAGGTGGCCCGGAAATCTAAAATACCCATCATCGGTATCGGTGGGATTATGACCGCCGAGGATGCCCTGGAATTTCTTATCGCCGGTGCGTCCGCCGTCCAGGTAGGAACAGCCAACTTTGTCAATCCCCATGCCACCATCGAAATTATCGATGGCATCGAAGCGTTTCTGATCGAAAGAGACATTCCCAGCGTAAGGGATATCGTTGGCACGCTAGAAACCTAGGTTGCGAGTTGCGCGGTGCGTGGTGGTACCCAGATCAATCTGAAGTCGTCTCGGCCATGCTTTTTAACCCTTAGCTCAAGGTCGAAAGGCACGTCGTAGGCAGCAATTGCATAACCCGCAACCCGCACTGCGTACCCCGCAACCCGCGCACCGCGTAACCCGCAACAAGTTTTACAATCCAGCGGCTTCTTTGAGCGGATGTGTTTTTAGATATTCCAATCGGTTCAATCCATTGACATAGGCTCTGGCGCTGGCCGTAATAATATCCGGGTCCGCGCCCTTGCCCAGAGCCGTCAGGCCGTTTTCCCGCAGGCGCACGGTGACTTCTCCCTGGGCATCGGTGCCGCCGGTCAGAGCGCTGATGGAAAATCGCAGTAATTCCGATTCGGTGCCGGTGAGATTGGCAATGGTATTAAAAGCAGCATCAATGGGACCGTTTCCGTAGCCGGCACTTTGAACAGATCGGCCCTGGATCTTCAGTTTGACGCTGGCCATTGGCAGCACCGTCGTTCCGGCGATTACATGCAGGTATTCAAGCTGGAAAACATCGGAGGTGCGCAGGATGCCTTCGGTGACAATTACTTCAAGATCTTCGTCCACAATATGTTTTTTCTTATCGGCCAATTCCTTGAATTTTTCGAAAACAAGGTTGAGTTCTTCGCCTGACAGATCATACCCAATATCCTTGAGATGTTCGCGCAGAGCGTGTCTGCCGGAATGCTTGCCGAGGACCAGTTGGTTCGTGCTCAGGCCGATGGTTTCCGGTTTCATGATTTCATAGGTCATACGGTTTTTCAAAACGCCGTCTTGATGGATGCCGGCTTCATGCGCAAAGGCATTGGCTCCCACGATGGCCTTATTGGGCTGCACCATGATGCCGGTAATCATGCTAACCAGGCGACTGGTCGGATGGATAAATTCGGTGTTAACGTTGGTCGTGGCAGGCAGAATATTCTGACGGGTGTGCAGGGCCATAACCACTTCTTCCAGAGAAGTGTTGCCGGCTCTCTCACCGATGCCGTTAATGGTTACTTCCGCCTGACGGGCGCCGGCCTTGATGGCGGCGAGGGTATTGGCGGTTGCCAGCCCCAGATCATTGTGACAATGCACGCTGAATACCGCTTTATGGATGTTGGGCGTATGGCTGATGACATAGCTTACCAGGTCTGCAAATTCTTCCGGCACTGCATAACCTACGGTGTCAGGAAGATTAATCGTTGTGGCGCCGGCATCAATAGTCGCTTCAAATACCCGGCACAGGAAATCGCGGTCGCTGCGGGATCCGTCTTCGGAGGAAAACTCAATATTTTCGGTCAGGGTTTTGGCATATTTGACGGCTTCCACAGCGGTATTTACGACCTCATCCCGGGACATTTTTAATTTGTATTCCAGATGGATGTCGGATGTGGCGATAAAGGTATGGATTCTTGGTTTGGCAGCATGGCTGACGGCCTTCCAGGCCCGGTCGATGTCGTCTTTGGACGTGCGGGCCAGGGCGGCGACTTCGGTTCTTGCAAGCTTGCCGGCAATCCGGGAAACCGCTTCCAGATCACCATCGGACGCGGCCGGAAAACCCGCCTCGAGAACATCGACACCCAGTTTTTCAAGCTGGGTGGCCAGACGCAATTTTTCAGCGGTATTCATGCTGGCGCCCGGAGATTGCTCACCGTCTCTTAATGTGGTGTCAAATATAATTACACGATCGGTCATTTTATAACTCCTTCGGTGTTAGATAACGGATAACTCCCATAACTATTTGCCTAAATCACCGGAGCATAGGCCGCAGGAAACATTCAATCTTGGTTCCTGCGGCGATTTCCCCTTTTTGCTTAATCAATGGTTTGCTCCTACTTGGTGTTTCTTTCCGAAAATCGGCAGTTCTTCCTGCTCGGGAACTTTTTTGTTGCGAATTTGATTTTCACTTGCCAGTTTGAATTGAAAGCTGTCTGCCAATGCCTGCCAGCTGGCTTCGATGATGTCTTCTGATACCCCGATGGTGCTCCAGATCTGATCCTGGTCCCGGGATTCGATAAATACGCGGACCTTGGCAGCGGTGGCACGGTTGCCGTCGATCACACGCACTTTGAAGTCCACCAGGCGCATGGTGTCCAGATCCGGAAAGAATCGATCCAGAGCTTTGCGCAATGCATTGTCCAGCGCGCTGACAGGACCGTATCCTTCGGCGGCGGTGATCTCCTCTTTTCCGCCCACGGATATCTTCATCGTTGCCTGAGAACTGCAGGGCCGGTCTTTGTCTTTTTCGATGGTCACGCGAAAGGATTCCAGCGTAAACAGCGGTTCGAATTGATCGGTAAATTTTTCCATCAGAATCTTGAAGGAGCCGTCAGCGACGTCGAACTGGTATCCCTGCTGTTCCAGCTGTTTGATTTCAGATACGATTTTGCTGCTGTCATAGCCATTGGTGTCCAGCTCGATACCGAGTTCCCGCGCCTTGTAGACGACATTGCTCTTACCGGACATATCCGATACCAGAACCCGTCTCTGGTTGCCGACCAAAGCCGGGTCCATGTGCTCGTAAGCCTTTGGGGCTTTCATAATGGCACTCACGTGGATGCCGCCTTTGTGAGCGAATGCACTTTTACCTACGAACGGTCGATTGTTTAAGGGTACCAGGTTGGCGGTTTCACTGATATAGCGCGAAAGGGATTTGAGCTTTTTGAGATTATCGCCGGAAATACAGGGTTTATTCATTTTTAAATCCAGAACCGGAATAACCGAAGTCAAATCCGCATTGCCGCACCGTTCGCCATAGCCGTTAATCGTGCCTTGAACCATGACGGCACCCGCGTGCACGGCGGTTATGGTGTTGGCTACGGCCAGGCCGCAGTCATTGTGGGTGTGAATACCCAGCTTGACGGTGGCGCCGTTGGAGCCGGCATCCCCTCTGTCTACCATCTGTTGCTGAACTTCATTGAAGATCGAATCAATTTCAAAGGGCAGGGTGCCCCCGTTGGTATCGCACAGGACGATGAAATCCGCTCCGGCTTCCCGAGCGGCCAACAGGGTTTTGACGGCATAATCCGGATTGGTTTTATAGCCATCGAAGAAATGTTCGGCGTCATAGATGGTTTCGCGTCCGTTGCCTTTTAAATATCTTACGCTGTCGTTGATCATGGCCAAATTTTCCTCGAGACTGTTGGCCATGATTTCTTCGACGTGCATGTCCCAGCTTTTGCCGAATATCG
This sequence comes from Desulfobacterales bacterium, assembly GCA_049669725.1. GTDB lineage: Bacteria > Desulfobacterota > Desulfobacteria > Desulfobacterales > JAFDCJ01 > JAFDCJ01. Next base: position 5,683 of record JBATKU010000722.1, on the reverse strand, counting down.
TAACCGTCGGAGTTTCGCCTGCCAGAAGGGCTTGCAGGTTTGGGTCCTGCTCCGGTGCGGTTCCAGGTTTGCGGGTAGAACCAAATGCCACCAGGCGGGCATTTTTGAATGACACCCGTTTGGCCAGGTCGAAAAACTGCATATCCTTGGGGTTCGAGCCTGGCCAGCCACCTTCGATGTAATGAATCCCGATATCATCCAGCCGCAGGGCGATCTTGACTTTTTCATCGGCGGAAAAGGTGATGTTCTCTCCCTGGGTTCCATCTCTCAAGGTGGTGTCATATAGATAGATAGGTTCCATGGCTATCCTTTTTTCCTATTTTCGGGCCGCAGCGACCGGACAGTGGCGCCGGTTTGCCACATTTCTGAATTTTTTAGAACATCCAGTTCCTTGTCCAATTTTTCCCGGTAATCCGGCGTGCTGTTGGCCTCCAGGACCCTTTTGGTTTCTTCACCGGAAGTTACTTTCTGGTAAAGCTCGTCAAATATAGGGGCCACCGCATCCCGGAATCGGGGACTCCAGTCCAGGGCACCCCTCTGAGCCGTTGTCGAGCAATTGGAAAACATCCAATCCATGCCGTTTTCGGCCACCAGCCGGATAAGGCTCTGGGTCAACTCTTCAACGGTTTCGTTAAACGCTTCGCTCGGACTGTGCCCGTGTTTTCGCAGAAGATTGTACTGTGCCTCCATAACCCCTGCCAGACATCCCATCAAGACACCACGCTCACCGGTAAGATCACTGTGAACTTCCTTTTCAAAGGTTGTCGGGAACAGATAGCCGGATCCGACGGCAATACCGAGAGCCAGGGTTCTTTGTCTGGCATTGCCCGTAAAATCCTGAAATACGGCAAAACTGGAATTAATGCCGCTGCCGTCCAGAAAATTGTTGCGCACATTGCGACCGGAGCCCTTGGGCGCGACCAGAATCACATCCACATTTTCCGGCGGGATAATTTTGGTTTGATCCTTGTAGACAATGCCAAAACCGTGGGAAAAATAGAGTGCATCCCCGGAATTCAGACAGGATTTAATCTGGGGCCAGGTAGCCACCTGGCCGGCATCGGAGAGCAAATTCTGAATGATAGTCCCTTTTCTTGCCGCTTCCTCCAAAGGGAACAGGGTTTCCCCCGGCACGAAACCGTCGGCAACCGCACGCTCCCATGTCCGTCCCCCTTCACGTTGCCCCACAATGATGCGAATGCCGTTATCACGCAGATTCAAGGCCTGACCGGGCCCCTGAACACCGTAACCTAAAACGGCTATTGTTTCATTTTCCAGGACTTCCCTCGCTTTTTGTAAAGAAAATTCATCGGACGTAATTACATCCTCAACCGTACCACCAAAATTAAATTCAGCCATGTTTACCTCTTTTCTTTGTATTTGTTATTCGACTATATAGGTCTATTTGGGTTCACGATACAGCGCTAGAGATCCGCTCCTGGCAATTTTTTGGATGCCCATGGGGCTTAACAGGTTGATCAGGGCCGTCAATTTGCCTTCATCTCCGGTGACCTCAATAATGTAATGCTCCGTGCCGACATCAACCACTTTACACCTGAAAATATCAACGATTCGCAAAATTTCGGCCCGAAACTCCGGTTTGGCCCTGACGCAAATGAGCACCATTTCTCGTTTAACGGCCCTGGGTCCTGTCATATCGCGCAATTTTATGACGTTGATCAATTTTCTCAGCTGTTTTTCGATCTGTTCGATGATCGGAGGATTGGCCATTGTAACAATGGTAATCCTTGACACCTGAGGATCCATGGTTGGCGCGACGCACAGACTTTCTATGTTAAAGCCCTTGCCGCTAAACAGCCCGACCACCCTGGAAAGCACACCCGGTTGATTGTCGACCAGCATCGTCATAATGTGTTTTTGTTCTTTCATACAGTTCCTTTCAGGCAAATTTGTTGCAAGCCCTACCTCGCAATGCGTGATCCGTAGTCTGGGTAAACCCGTAAATGCCTAAAATGCACTAAAATGGCGGTATCGTTTCACTCTATCATTATTAAAAACAATCGATGCTCGGCGTAAGGAAGAAGTAACCTAAAATCGACAGAATTCCTTAATTTTAGGCACTTTAGGCATTTTTCAATTTTAGGCATTTCTTTGAGTAGCACCAGTTGCAATTTAAAAATACTGACCCTGAAATATACAAAATCCACGTCAAAGAGACTAAACCAGCAGCATGTCGGTGATGGCGGCCCCGGCCGGCACCATGGGGTAAACCCCTTCTTCCTTTTCGACAACAAAATCCATAATCACCGGTCCCGGAATTTTAAGACCTTCCGCCAGCACCAACTCGACCTCCTCGGGCTTTGTGGCCCTTAAGCCCACAGCTCCGTAAGCTTCGGCCAGTTTTACAAAATCAGGAGCACAATCCATGCAGGTGGAAACGTAACGTTTACCATAAAACAATTCCTGCCATTGTCGGACCATGCCCATATAGCCGTTATTGAGGATCACAATCTTAACCGGCAGTCCGCTTTGCACGGCTGTGGCCATTTCCTGGATATTCATCTGAATGCTGGAGTCCCCGGCGATATCCACCACTGTTTTATCCGGAAAGGCAACCTGGGCGCCGATGGCAGCCGGAAGCCCGAACCCCATGGCTCCGAGGCCCCCTGAAGTTATAAAATGGTTGGGCTGGTCAAATTGACAATACTGGGCCGCCCACATCTGGTTCTGGCCGACCTCGGTCGTGATAATGGCCTGACCCTTGGTCAGTTCATAAAGCTTTTCAACCACATATTGCGGTTTAATCGTTTCTTTCTGTTCATAGGCCAGCGAATTGGTGCTTTTCCATTCCTGGATCTGATCAAACCAGGGCTTTCGTTTTTCGTCCAGGTTTCCCAGTTCAACTTGATCGATCAACTGATTCAAATGTTCCAGGCTGATTTTGCAATCTCCGACAACAGGAATCGTTACCGGGATGTTTTTACGGATGGAGGTGGGGTCGATGTCAATGTGCACAATTCGGGACTGGGAGGCAAACGCATCGGTTCTTCCCGTAACGCGGTCATCAAATCGAACGCCGATCGCAATCATCAAATCACAGGCCGACGTGCACAAATTGGCCCGGTATGTTCCGTGCATGCCGATCATCCCCAGGGATAAGGGATCCGTTTCCGGAAACGCCCCGAGACCCATCAGCGAGGTTGTCACCGGAATCCGGGTTTTGCGTGCTATCTCGGTTAATTCCCGGGATGCTTTGGAAAGAATAACCCCGCCGCCGGCAAAGATCATCGGCCTTTCACTGCTTTCGATGAGCGTTACGATTTTTTTTAATTGCTTCATATTCGGATTGTAGGTGGGATTATAGGATTTAAGTTTGACAGCTTGGCCCGCAGAATATTCAAGGGTTTCTTTGGTTATATCTTTGGGAATGTCCACCAGGATGGGGCCCGGTCGGCCGGAGCGTGCCAGATAGAAGGCTTCTTTGACCGTTGCGGCCAGGTCTTCAATGGACATCACCAGATAATTGTGCTTGGTGCAGGGGCGGGTAATGCCCACAATATCGACTTCCTGAAAGGCGTCATTGCCGATCAGCGCCGTCGGTACCTGCCCGCTGAGAATAACCATGGGGACAGAATCCATATACGCGGATGCAATACCGGTTACGGTGTTGGTTACCCCCGGTCCCGACGTCACAAGGCAGACACCCACACGACCGGAGGCCCTGGCATACCCATCGGCCGAATGCACGGCGGCCTGTTCATGTCGCACCAGTATATGGTGAATATCGGTCTTGGCCAGTTCATCGTAGATATCGATAATAGCGCCTCCGGGATACCCGAAAATGCTGTCGACACCTTCTTCTTTGAGTACTTCCATTAAAATTTGTGCGCCGGTTAGTTGCATTTTGGCTTTCCTTTCAAAAAAAAATCCGTTACCAGCTTGGGCTGATAACGGACTTTGTTTTTGGTATGTTTGGTAAAGTCAGGCCATTATCAACCCTTTGTGCTCGCCGCAGAGAATAATTACTCCGGCGAGTACGAGAATAAGACCAATAAGGTTGTTAATAGCGATTATGTTTGACATGGTTCCAGCACAATTCAATTTAGTTTCTTAAAGAGTTAACAATGAACTATTTGATTGTCAAGCATTTTCTTTGAATCCACAACCTTCCGTCATGCAGGAGACAAAGGTTCCCTGCTTTTTGGTGGTTTTTTCAACCAGAAAATTGGCACCACAAACCGGGCATTCACGATTGAGCGGTTTGTCCCAGGTCGCGAAGGTGCATTCGGGGAAGCGATTGCAGCCATAAAAAATTTTACCCCGCTTGGAGGTGCGTTCGACAATCTCTCCGGTACAGTCTTTTTGGGGGCACTGCAGGCCGATCTTTTTACCGCTGCCGTTGGAATTCAGGGACTGGGTGCTTTTGCATTCAGGATAACCGCTGCAGGCCAGAAATTCGCCATAGCGTCCCCTTTTAATGACCATCGGTTTGCCGCATTTATTGCAGACTTTATCCGTGGCTTCTTCTTCAGATATTTCGACCGGCTGTATATTGCCCTTTTCATCACGGTTGTAGTCATTGGAGTAAGTGCAATCAGGATAACCGCTGCAGGCAATAAAATGTCCGTTCTTGCCAACCTTAATGCGTAAGGGTTTGTTGCATTCAGGACACTTCAGATCGGTGGGTATACCCACGCCTTTAACGCTAAGCATCCCCTCGGATGCCGAATCCAGATCTTTGCTAAAAGGCTTGTAGAAACGATCAAGGACCTGCAGCGCTTTGATTTTGTCCGACTCGATCTGATCCAGATTTTCTTCCATTTTGGCCGTAAATTCGACATCGAATACATCCGGGAAATTCTGGACCAGCAAATCATTGACGATAAAACCAAGCTCGCTCGGTCTGAAGTAGCCACTGACCAGGTCGACGTAACCCTTGCCCCGAATGGTCGATAGAATAGAAGCATAGGTGCTGGGACGTCCAATGCCGTTTTCCTCAAGTTCTTTTACGAGGGATGCCTCGGAAAATCGCGGTGGCGGCATGGTGAAATGCTGTTTGGGCTCCAGCTTGTCAAGTTTGAGAACCATTCCCTGGGAAAGCTCGGGCAGTTTGGGTTTCTTCTGCTCGGACTCGCTGGCGATTTCCTCATCCACGGACATATATAATGCCATAAAACCCGGAAATTTCACCGAAGATCCGCTGGCGGTAAACAGGTAATCACCTGCCTTTATGGACACTGACATCTGATTAATCAGGGCCTGGGTCATCTGGGAAGAGACAAAGCGCTGCCAGATGAGCCGGTACAGGGCCAGTTGATCCGGTGAGAGATGGGCTTTTACCTGGTCCGGCATATTAAAAACCGATGTGGGCCGGATAGCCTCATGGGCATCTTGAACTTTTTTCTTATTCTTAAAAAACCGCGGCTTATCCAGGGCATATTCTTTGCCGAAACGATCCAGGATGAGCTGTTGTGCATCTGCGGCCGCCTCAGCCGCAATTCTGGTGGAATCGGTGCGCATATAAGTGATGAGACCAACCGGCTCACCAGGGCCCAGATCGATACCCTCATAGAGCTGTTGCGCAATCATCATAGTTTTGCGGGCGGTGAATCTGAGTTTGCGAATGGCTTCCTGCTGTAGTTTGCTCGTGGTAAAGGGCGGGAGGGGATTTTTTTTGGTGATCTTTTTCTGAATTTTATCGACAATGTAAGGCTCCCCATCC
>JBATKU010000721.1:0-4318 GCA_049669725.1 Desulfobacterales bacterium | reverse complement strand
CCGACTTCCAACAGCCCCGACACATGTGCATCATCCAGGGCATAATAAATAACCTGTCCATCCCGTCGGTTTTTGACCAGAGCCAGGTCTTTCAGGCGACGCAATTGGTGGGATACAGCCGATTCGCTTAATCCGGTGAAAGCCGCCAGATCACACACACACATTTCACTGCTGCGAAGCGCCATGACTATTTTGAGCCGGTTGGGGTCTCCCAGCACTTTATAGGTTAGCGATAGCCGGTCCAGCTCGCGCTCCGAAATGGTTTCCCTGCGTGCTTTCTCCACCCGGTCGAGGTGCACGACCCTCACCAAACAGCCATCTTCTTCAAAAAATTTAGCCCTGGCGGTTCCCATAAATCCTCCTGTTTATATGAACATATGTTCATATAATATAAAATCAACCAAATCAAGTCAATTAATTTTTTTAACCCAAGAAATAATAATCCTAAAGCTTTCCTAATATTTACCGATACTTTTGTTGGAACGTTCCGACGAAGCCTGTTAAGGGCAAACCACTTGAAAAAGTGGGGCGCAAAACTTCCGGCCTACTTTCGCCATTCGCGAAAAGGGCAGCGGGGTTGCCAGGGGAAGTTGGAGGAGAAAACCCGTCTCTTTAACCGGAGACGGGTTTTTTACGTTTTAACATTAGTTTAACATTCCTCTAACTTTATGATAATAATATACAAATATTCTGCTCGCATTTCCGGGCCCATGTATCGATCCAGCATACAGACGTGGCAGCAATGCTGATTGTAATAATTTTATTAAATAGGCGTAAGCGATAATTATGGCTAAAGAAAGAATCCTTGTCGTCGACGACGAAGAAGATATCCTGGAGCTGGTCAGATATAATCTGGCCAGGGAAGGCTATCATGTGGCCGGGACTTTGTCCGGCGAAGAGGCTTTGAGAAAAGCGCGCACTGAAGGGTTTGATTTAATTGTTCTGGATTTGATGCTTCCGGGCATCGACGGGCTTGAAGTGACCAAAAAATTAAAAGCCAATGAGAAGACGCGAAATATTCCGATTGTGATGCTGTCCGCCAAAGGCGAAGAGGCCGATATTGTCACGGGTCTGGAGCTGGGCGCCGATGATTATATCACCAAGCCTTTTAGTCCCAGAGTTCTGATAGCCAGAGTGCGCGCGGCCCTTCGACGCCAGAGCAGCAGACCGGATGATGAAACCACCGTTATTCATATACATTCATTGGAAATACATCCCGGCCGGCGAAGTGTGCTCGCCGATGGTAAACCAATTGATTTAACCTACACCGAATTTCAGGTGTTGTATATCCTGGCCCGGAGACCGGGATGGGTGTTTACCCGCGGTCAGATCGTGGATGCCGTTCGCGGCGATGATTACCCGGTCACCGATCGCAGTGTCGATGTACAGATTGTCGGTCTTCGCAAAAAATTAGGCGCATACAGTAAATATATTGAAGCCGTCAGGGGGGTCGGCTATCGATTTCGGGAGGATCCATGAAGAAAAGCAAAAAATTAATCTGGCAGATTTTCCCCTCTTTCCTGTTGATCACTCTCCTATCAGTCCTGGCCGTCAGTTGGTACGCTTCCAGTTCGATGCGCCATTTTTTTCTAGCTCAGACTGCTGTCGACCTGGAGGTCAGAGCAATTCTGCTGGAAAAGCAGATTATTACTCATTTGTCTCCCCTTGATGCACCTTCCGTGGATTCGGTGTGCAAAGCCATGGGAAGAGAATCCTCAACGCGTTACACGGTCATTCTATCTTCTGGCAAAGTGATTGGCGACTCCCGGGAAACGCCCAATTTGATGGACAATCATGCCAATCGCCCGGAAATTACCCTGGCGTTAAAAGGCAAAACCGGCCAATCCATTCGATACAGCAATACACTGCTGCAGTCTATGATGTACGTTGCCCGTCCCATCAAAAAATTCGACCAGATCATGGCGGTTATCAGGGCATCAATACCGACGACCTTTATCGAGCGCGAACTGAAGTCAATCCGGCTTAAAATCGCCATGGGCGGACTGCTGATTGCCATTCTGGCCGCCGGTATCAGCCTGTTGATATCCCGCCGCATCACGCGTCCCATCGTCGCAATGAAAAAAAATGCCGGGCATTTCGCCGACGGAGATTTCAGCCACCGTCTGGCAGCGCCGGACTCTGAAGAAATGGCCGGCCTCGCCGCAGCCCTCAATCAAATGGCCTCCCAGCTCGACAACCGCATTAAAACCATCATCAACCAGCGCAATGAGCTTGAAACCGTGCTCTCCAGCATGCGCGAAGGCGTTGTCGCAGTTGACAACAAAGAGCGAATTATATCAATGAATCAGGCGGCAGCAGCTCTTTTTGAATGTGATCCCGTCCAGAGCCAGGCCAAGAGCATTCAGGAGGTCGTCCGCAACCTGCCGTTACAGCAGTTCATCCGTAAAGCCATTTCCGGCCGGGAGCCCGAAGAAGATGATATTGTGTTATACCAGAACGGCGAGAAAATTTTGAATCTAAAAAGCTCTCCGTTGATGGATGCAGACAAAAAACAGATCGGCACCCTGGTGGTGATCAACGACGTCAGCCAGCTGCGGCGTCTGGAGAACATGCGCAAAGACTTTGTCGCCAATGTATCCCATGAGCTTAAAACCCCCCTGACAGCCATAAAGGGATTCGTTGAAACGCTGCACCAGGGAAATGTCGATCAACCGGAAGAAACCGAGCGATTTCTTGGGATTATCCAAAAGCATGTCGACCGTCTGAGCTCCATCATAGACGATCTGCTGTCGCTTTCCAGAATCGAACAGGAAGATGAAAGGCAGGCCATTCAGTTGGAAAGCAGACCCATTCTGGAAGTTTTCAGATCTGCGGTTCAGATATGCCGATCAACGGCAGAAGAGAAAGGCATCGACATCCACCTTAGCTGCGAAAAGAACCTGGAAGCCTGTTTCGATCCCACCCTGCTCGAACAGGCAGTTGTCAACCTGCTGGACAATGCCATTAAATACAGCGAACCGGACAGCGCTATTCATTTGAAGGCAAGCTTAACTGACTCGGAATTGCAGATTATTGTTGAAGATCAGGGTATCGGCATCGCCAAAAAGCATCTGCCGCGTCTGTTTGAACGCTTTTACCGGGTCGATAAAGCACGCAGCCGCACGCTGGGCGGAACCGGACTCGGGCTTGCCATCGTCAAACACATCGCCCAGGCCCACGCCGGCCAGGTTACTGTTAACAGCACGCCCGGCAGGGGAAGCTCCTTTACCATTCATCTGCCAAAAACTTGACCGCCTATAACCCGGATGCGGCCGGTAACCAAAATGTGCCCTGACAGCCAAAGGTCGTCAGGACCTGAATGCCGCGGCTGAGATGCAGATCGATTATATCGCCATTTCCTTTGTGCGCAGCGCAGCGGATATTGGTGAGGCGCGCCGGATGCTTGCAGAACTTAACAGCACGGCCGGCATCATCACCAAAATTGAACGGGCAGCTATTGATGTATTGGGCGTCTATCCAAAACGTCCGGTTATGTAATCTTCTGTCAGCTGGTGTTTGGGACGTGTAAAGATCTGGGCGGTGGGCCCGACCTCGATAAGATCTCCCAGGTGGAAGTAGGCGGTGCGTTGAGACACACGGGAAGCCTGCTGCATGGAGTGAGTAACGATGGCGATGGAATACTGTTCACGCAATTCATTAATCAAATCTTCGATGACAGCGGTGGCAATCGGATCCAGGGCGGAGCAGGGCTCATCCATTAAAATGACCTCGGGGCTCACGGCAATGGTGCGTGCAATGCACAGGCGCTGCTGCTGCCCGCCCGACAGACCGGTGCCCGGATGTTCCAGGATGTCTTTGACTTCGTTCCACAGACCGGCTTTGATCAGGGCTGTTTCAACGATCTCATCCAGTTCCGCCTTGTTTTGCGCCAGCCCGTGGATTTTGGGACCGTAGGCAATATTGTCATAAATGGACTTGGGGAAGGGATTCGGTTTTTGAAAAACCATGCCGACCTGCGCCCGCAAAGGGACCACGTCGATGTTTTTGCCATAAATATCAACCCCGTCGAGGGCAATTTCGCCGGTCATGCGGCAGCCGTCAATGGTATCATTCATGCGGTTCAAACAGCGAATGAATGTTGATTTGCCGCAGCCCGAGGGGCCGATCATGGCGATAACCTCGTTGTTGCCGATATCCAGGGAAACATCTCTAATCGCTTGCTTGTCCCCGTAATACACATTTACATCACGGCAGGTAATCCGGGGATTTGCAACGGTGATATCACCAACTGTCCGGCGGTTTTCGCGACTGACCAGAACCCGCTTTTCCTGGTGAATGACTTCAGATCGTATACTGT
>JBATKU010000720.1:0-1693 GCA_049669725.1 Desulfobacterales bacterium | reverse complement strand
TTTGAAACAACAAACATCGGCCGAGCTCAATTATGATAAATCAACCTTGTAGAGTTCGTATGCAAGATTTTCGTGCAAAATTCAGGTAATTATTTACAAATTTATCAGTTCTATCTATGTTTTTGTAGAAATTGAGTGGGAGTCAGGATTTCGATGTCCTTGTAGGCTTTTAGGGCGAGCAGGTGGCTATCTCCTGAAATGATGATTGTAGCATTCCCAGTTTCGGCGCATTGTATGAATTTATCATCATCCGGGTCATTTGTGATGATTGAATTATCCGGGCCTGACTTGCTTTTTACTGCCTTAAAGAATGGCAATATCTCCTCGTGGATAATGTAATTGACCTCTTCTTCAGAAAGCTTAAATTTCGGATAGGCGAGAACCCGGATATATTCCGCAATGATTTCTTTTGTTATATACGGAGTTATTCGGCCTGTTTTCCATAAGCCGACCAATTCCCCCGGTGTCCCACCAAACAGAATTGCCGAAATGACAACATTGGTGTCGATAACGCAATAGATCATTTTTCTCTGGCCCATTTAATCGCTTCGGCAACAGAATTTTGTTTGAGTCCCAGTTTTTTCATTTTTAATCTGATTAGTTCCAGATTGGTTCCATAGATTTTGAGTGGCTTGAGCAAGATAATTCCGTTTTTGAAGCCCACCTCGAAATACTGAGTCTCGGGAATCTGATCGATTATTTTTTTAGGGATAGTGACCTGGTTTTTGGATGTTATTTTAGCAAGCATTTCATTTCTCCTTACTTCCTTACTATACGATTTCCTTTAAATAGTACATAATTATTGTGTTCTGGTCAATATTTTTCTTCGCTGTATCCCAATTTCCCTTTTGTAATTCAAATTTCATCTGGAATTTTACAAAAAGATACATGAATAAATAGCAACGGCTTCAGCCAAATTAATATTCGATGTAATTATGGTATGTTATGGCTATTTCACAAAAAATTGGCAATGGCATCACTATTGCTAAGTATCTATATAACAATTTCTCGAATTTTAATTTTAGAAAGGGACACGGATGAACACAGATTTAAAGGATTTGAAAGGTGCACAGATGAAAACTCAAAAAATACACCTGGCCCGAATAATCAATTTTTTATTAAAGGGAATTGTCGCATTTGCCGCTGTCGCCTCTTTGTTGATGTTGTTGCCGGTGATGGCCCATGCCCTAATGCCCGTTACTGTGGCCTGGGATGCAAACAACCCGGCTCCCGACGGGTATATCATTTACTGGGGCACCTCCAGCGGCAATTTGACAAACAGCCATGATACCGGTGGCGCTACTCAGTATACCATTCCCGACCTAACGGAGGGTGTCACTTATTATTTTGCAGCCACTGCCTATGAAGATGATAATGATGTCCGTAATGAGAGCATTCCTTCAGTGGAGATATCTCACACCGTTGGTTTAAACACCCACACCATTTCAGCGTCCGCGGGCGCCCACGGCAGCATCAATCCTTCGGGATCGGTGGTGGTTAACAATGGTGATCCTCAAACATTTAGCATCACTCCGGCCCAAGACTATCAAATCCTGGAGGTTCGAGTGGATGGCACCTTGATCGGAACGGCCACCTCCTATACCTTTAATAACGTCACCCAGGATCATACGATTACAGCCAGCTTTGTTTATGTGGATCCAAATCCGGTAGACAGCGACGGAGACGGTGTACC
>JBATKU010000719.1:0-16079 GCA_049669725.1 Desulfobacterales bacterium | reverse complement strand
CTATAAATAGGGATGCCCTATAATAATAAGCCGACATCCTAAACAATCAAAAAAGCCCTGTCACGAGCATGACAGGGCTTTTATTAATTAAGTGTTGAGTCGAAAACCAGTATTGATGCTATTTCTCATCCTTCGAGGTTTTCTTGGCAGAAGCCTTTTTCTCGGTATCAGGTGCATCCTCTATCTTGGCTGCACCTTTGGTTTTCTCTTCCTTTTCAGCCTTTACAGGCTTTTCTTTGGCGGTTGTTTTCCTCTCAGCTGCGGCCTTTGTCACGGGCTTTTCTTCTTTGGCATCCCCGGCGGCTTTTTTCTTCGACGCTGATTTGGCTGCTGATTTGGACTTATCGTCTTTGGCTTTCTTTTCGGAAACCTTTTCTGTCTTTACTTCGGCTTCTTCTTTTTTATCAGCTTTAGCCGCCTTCGGCTTTGCTGATTCTCGTTGGTCTTTATCTACTGCTGGTTTACTGGCAGCCGCAGCTTTCTGAGATCCTGCCCCAGCTTTCGCTTTTTTCTTTTTGGTCTTCTTCTTTTTGGTATCCTGAGAATAAACAAGTTCAACCAGAGATACGGGAGCGGCATCACCCGGGCGGTGCCCCAGTTTTACGACACGTGTGTAACCACCGGATACAGAGCCAAAGCGCTCGGCAGCTTGTTCAAATAGTTTATGCACCACATTTTTTTCCCGCACAATGGCAAGGGCCTGGCGCCGCGCATGCAAATCCCCCCTCTTGGCCAATGTAATCAGATGATCGGCCCAGCGTCTCAGCTCTTTGGCTTTGGCCCCGGTAGTCTGTATTTTCTCGTATTTAAACAATGATGTGACCATGTTCCTAAACATTGCTTTGCGATGACTCGGGGTTTTATTAAGTTTCAGAACGGCTTTTCGATGTCTCATGGCACAAATTACTCTCCTTCTTCCGTAGCTTCCTCGGGCGGTGTGAATCCGTCAATTTTCATGCCAAGAGAAAGGCCCATTTCAGTCAGAACTTCCTTGATTTCATTCAGAGATTTTCTGCCAAAATTTTTAGTTTTTAGCATTTCCGGTTCAGTTTTGCTGACCAACTGAAAAATTTTATGTATATCTGCATTCTTCAGACAATTCGCACTGCGCACAGAAAGCTCAAGCTCTTCAACGCTCCGGTAAAGATTTTCATTAAAATCTGGGGACTGTTTCTCAATATCTTTCTTATCCGGTTTGGGTTCAAGCTGCTCATCAAAATTGATAAAGATCGACATCTGTTCTTTTAATATTTTTGCAGAATAGGCAACCGCATCTTCCGGAAGAATACTTCCGTCAGTCCAAACCTCCATGGTGAGCTTGTCATAATCGGTGCGCTGACCAACTCGAGCATGGCCAACGGTGTAATTGACTCGCTTAATGGGTGAATATACCGCATCAATGGGTATGGTGCCGGTGGGTGCATCCTCATCTTTGTTTGCTTCAGCCAAGGAATAGCCTTTGCCGACCTTAACTTTCATTTCCATATTTAAAACTGCTTTACCCGAAAGCGTGGCAATGTGCTGTTTGGGGTTAAGCACTTCGCATTTCCCATCATCGCTGATGATATCTGCGGCGGTTACAAGCCCTTCGCCGCTGGTCTCGATGCGTACTGTTTGGGTTTCCGGGTCCGCGACGCGAAAACGCACTTCTTTTAAATTCAAGATGATCTCAGAGACATCTTCCAGTATCCCCGGGATAACGCTGAATTCATGCATAACGACATCGAATTTGACCGATACAATAGCGGCGCCATGCAGGGAAGAAAGAATAATTCTTCGTAAGCAGTTGCCGATCGTGATCCCAAATCCTCTCTCAAGGGGTTCACATACAAATTTACCCCAGGATGGATTACTGGTTACCTGAACTTTTTCTGGTTTTAGCAAGTTTTGCCAGTTCATGTACATAAGTTCCTCTGTCGGCATTTTCTTATCTCCTGATAATTTCAGGTTTTGATTTTCGACCGCCAACGGCGGTCGCCCGGCCAAGGTAATAATTGTCTTTATGGTACAATCGAAATTACTTAGAGTAAAGCTCGACGATGAGTTGTTCCTGCATTGGCATGGTGAGATCCTCACGCAGCGGAAAACCCTTTATAACACCCTTCATACCGTCTTTTTCGAGATCGAGCCATTGGGGGACACCTCGGCGAACCACTGCATCAAGTGAGTCCTGCAATGCCTGCATCTTTTTACTCTTTTCAAGTACTTCGATGGTGTCACCGACTTTGACGATGAACGACGGGATGTCGACCCGTTTCCCATTAACCAAAAAGTGTCTGTGGCGAACAAATTGTCGTGCCTGGGCGCGCGAGTTGGCAAATCCCAGGCGATAGGCGACGTTATCGAGTCGACGCTCCAACAAGACAAGCAGGTTTATACCGGTAATTCCGCGCTGCCGATCCGCCCGGGTAAAAAACAGGTGGAACTGCTTTTCGGAAAGCCCGTACATTCTTTTTACTTTCTGTTTTTCCCGCAACTGAATACCGTAATCCGACGGTTTTCGGCCGCGACGTTCGCCGTGTTGTCCAGGCGGGTAACCCCGCCGGTCAAAGGCACACTTGTCAGAATAGCAGCGATCACCTTTGAGAAATAATTTAAGATTTTCCCGCCGGCATTGCCGGCAAACGGAATCTGTATATCGTGCCAAATTTTCCTCCCTATATAATTAAAGTTATCAGTTATCTGTTATGAGTTATTCGAATAACCATTAACAAATAACAATAAACTATTAAACTCTGCGTCGTTTCGGCGGTCGACAGCCATTATGTGGAATGGGGGTGACATCTTTGATCATTACCACGTTGAAGCCGGCTGCCTGCAGCGCCCTCAAAGCAGATTCACGTCCCGGACCGGGACCTTTCACGAAGACTTCAACACTTCGCATGCCATGTTCCATGGCCTTTTTGGCAGCATCCTGAGCCGCCAGTTGAGCGGCAAACGGCGTGCTTTTGCGTGATCCCTTGAATCCTTGCAGGCCTGCGCTGGACCACGAGACAACATTACCCATCGAATCGCTGATGGTTACGATGGTATTATTAAATGTCGACTGAATGTGGACAACACCGTTGGCGATGTTCTTTTTTACCTTTTTTTTGGTCGTACGCGTCTTTTTTGCCATGAATTACTTCCCTGAATTCGGTCTTTTCTTTTTGGGTTACTAAATTATTTTTAATTAGGAAGTCAAAATTGGATGAACTTCTTTCAAATCCATCAGAAATCGGCTTCCAAAATCGACTCGACTGAGATCGTCGCAGGCCGAAATCGTTAATTTCTACTTCTTCGCCACTCCGCCTTTTTTCTTAACGGCCGCACGCTTGGGTCCTTTGCGTGTACGCGCATTGGTACTCGTTCGCTGCCCTCTGACCGGCAGCGATCTGCGATGTCGAAGCCCCCGATAACATCCAAGATCCATTAATCTTTTGATGTTCATGGAAATCTCCGTACGCAGATCACCTTCTACTTTACAGTCGCTGTCGATGGCTTTACGGATATTATTTATCTGTTCTTCGGTCAAATCATCGGTTTTAGTGCTTGGATCAATATTAAGTCCGGAGAGTATACGCTGCGATGTAGTTTTACCGATCCCATAAATGTAGGTCAGACCAATTTCTATCCGTTTTTTTCTGGGTAAATCAACCCCCGCAATTCTTGCCAAAACATATCCTCCTCTATCCTTGTCTTTGTTTGTGTCGCTTATTTTCGCAAATGACCCGGACGACCCCTTTTCTTTTCACTATTTTACATTTGGGGCACATCTTTTTGACAGATGCTCGCACTTTCATTTTAGTTACTCCCTTTCCGAATGAAGAATGTCGAATGAAGAATGAATAATTAAGGAATCCAGTCTATTTAAATCAGCAATCGATATAAAATTGATAGAATACCATTATTCGTCATTCTTCAATAGTCATTATTCATTCATATCACTTAGACCGGTAGGTTATTCTTCCCCGTGACAGATCATAGGGCGAAAGCTCTACCGTCACCTTATCACCGGGCAGAATTTTGATAAAATGCATGCGCATTTTTCCGGAAATATGCGCGAGAACCTGGTGTTTGTTTTCCAATTCAACTTTAAACATCGCATTCGGTAAAGTCTCAAGGACGATACCTTCTACTATAATCGGCTCTTCTTTCGCCATTTAGCACTCCCGCCTCCTGCAGTTTGAATCGAATCGAACGGTAATAACGACCGTAGTGACAAATTCGATTCATCCAGATATGAGAAAACCTTCTCTCTAAAATCGTCCCTTCATTTTGCCGCCGCCTTTTTTTAAGAACCCTTCATAATGCCGGCTGAGCATATGGGATTCCATTTGCGCGACCGTATCGATGGCCACACCAACGACGATCAGAAGGGCTGTGCCACCAAAATAAAATGGAACGTTAAATCTAGTAATAAGAATCGATGGCAGCACACAGACTGCCGATACATAGATAGCACCGCCCAGAGTAATACGGGTTAAAACTTTATCAATGTAATCTGCCGTGCGCTTACCCGGCCGGATGCCCGGGATATAACCGCCGGCTTTTTTCATGTTGTCAGCCACATCGACCGGATTAAAGGTAACCGCGGTATAGAAATAACAAAAGAAAAAGATAAACCCGACAAATAGTAACTCATACACCATATTGCCGGGACGCATGGCGGCCGTGATAGTCTGAATCCATTCAACTTTAACAAAGCTGCCGATGGTCGCAGGAAACATGATAATTGAGGATGCAAAAATCGGCGGAATAACACCGGAAGTATTGATTTTCAGCGGCAGATGGGTACTCTGACCGCCGTACATCCTGCGCCCAACCACCCGTTTGGCATATTGCACCGGGATCCGACGCTGTCCCTGTTCTACGAAAATAATAAAGCCGACAACCGCAACCATTAACACAGCCAGAATTAGAATAGCAAATATTCCCATCTCCCCGGTCGACAGCAGCCGCACGGTATTGATACTTGCGGCCGGTAATCTACAAACGATACCGGCAAATATGATCAGCGAAATACCGTTGCCGACTCCGCGCTCGGTAATCTGTTCACCCAGCCACATGATAAAAGCAGTGCCTGCCGTCAGGGTAATAACGGTCATCAGGCGAAACGCCCATCCCGGCAGCAGCACGACTGGTGATCCATCAGGAGCGCTCATACTTTCAAGTCCGACGCTGATGCCAAAGCCCTGGATTATACTTAATACAACCGTGCCGTAACGGGTATATTGAGTTATCTTTTTTCGTCCCTGCTCGCCTTCCTTCTTTAATTGTTCAAGATGGGGGATGACAACCGTCAGAAGCTGCAAAATAATCGAAGCACTGATATAGGGCATGATGCCAAGCGCGAATACCGAGAGCTTTTCAAAAGCACCTCCGGAAAACATATTAAAAATTCCGAATATCGTGGCTTCAGCGGCCTTAAAGAAAGAAGCCAGGGCAACGCTGTCAATACCGGGGACCGGAACATGAACACCAATTCGATAGACAATCAGAAGCCCCAGTGTAAAAAGGATCCTCTTTTTTAATTCAGGTATTTTAAATATGTTCTGGAACCCGCCGCCGATCATTATACTACCTCTGCTTTTCCACCAGCCGCTTCAATCTTTTCTCTGGCACTTTTGCTGATCCGGTTTACTTTGACTTCCAAGGAATGTTTGATTTCACCGTGACCCAGAAGCTTGATTCCGTCATTCTTACCTTTAACCAGCCCGGCCGCAATGAGGGCTGCCTCGTCAACGACGCTGTCTTTGTCAAACTTATTCAAATCGCGGACATTTATCACGGCAATTTTTTTTCTAAATATATTGGCGAACCCGCGTTTCGGCAATCGGCGATGCAAAGGCATCTGACCACCCTCATAGCCGGGACGCACCCCGCCACCGGAACGGGAGTTGAATCCTTTTGTTCCACGACCGGCTGTCTTTCCGCGACCCGATCCCACGCCCCGGCCAAGACGTCTGGGAGCCCTGCGGGATCCCTGTGGCGGTGATAATTCATTTAGCTTCATCAATTTTCTCCTCAGCTTTTACCAAATGAGAGACAGCATTGATCATTCCTCGTATGGAAGGCGTATCTTGCAGCTCGACGGTTCGGTTAACCTTGGTCAGCCCCATTCCGCGCAAGACCTTGCGATGCTTCTCAGGTCTTCCAATCATACTTTTCATGAGCGTGATTTTTAACATTCCAGCCATCTACACTAGTTACCTTTCTCTAAATTATTACCACCCATATCCAGTTTCGCTAAAGGTGTCCGCTATCAAATGATCGACAGCCAGCAACAAGCAGTCAGTCACCAGGCCACTTTAGAGATCATCAACACCGATACCGCGTCTTGCAGCCACCTGCTCACGGCTTTCGAGTTGCTGAAGTCCCTGAATCGTAGCTTTTACCAGATTATGCGGGTTATGCGAACCGAGACACTTGGTAAGAATATTTTGAACGCCGACGGCCTCAAGCACTGCTCTCACCGCACCGCCTGCAATTACACCGGTACCTTGCGCAGCAGGTTTTAACAGAACTCTGCCGGCGCCGAACCTGCCAATCACTTCGTAAGGGATGGAGCCCTCCAAAAGCGGTATGTTGACCATGCCCTTTTTAGCTTTTTCCACACCTTTGCGGATGGCTTCAGGCACTTCACCGGCTTTGCCGAGGCCAAAACCAACTGAACCGTCGCCGTCTCCGACGACACAAATGGCGCTGAAACTGAACCGGCGACCACCTTTGACAACTTTTGCCACTCGATTAATATGAACCACTTTGTCTATTAATTGAATTTCTTCATTATCTTGCTTAAACAAGAGCCTGCCTCCTTTGCTCCCAGAATAGAAATGAGATCAACACACGGCATTAAAAAACCAGACCGGCCTCACGGGCACCTTCTGAAAGGGATTTGATGCGACCGTGATATAAAAAACCATTACGATCAAATACGACTTTTTTGATTCCCTTGCCGAGTGTCCGCTCGCCGACAAGCTTGCCGACAAATTTTGCCGCTTCAACTTTGTTTTCGAATTTTGGCCAGCTTTTGGCCTCTTTATCCATGGTGGATGCTGCCGCCAGTGTTTGACCCGCTGTATCATCCACGACTTGGGCGTATATATGCCTCGCACTTCGGAACACGCTAAGCCTTGGTCGCTGAAGCGTTCCGTAGATTTTTTTTCTGATTCTCTTTTTCCTTTTTAAACGAGCTTGCTGTCGGATATTGGTCGATCCCATTTTTAATTTCCCCTTGTGAATGACTAATGCCGAATGAATAATGACTAATTAAGGTCCGCCTGCGGCGGATTAATCAAAATATTAAAATAGAGGAGCGCAGCGACATCAACCATTCGTCATTCGACATTCGAAATTCGTCATTCTACTTCGTTCCGGTCTTACCGGCTTTTCTGCGAATATGCTCCTCGGTATACTTGATGCCCTTGCCTTTATAGGGTTCCGGCGGTCTAATTTTCCTGATTGCGGCGGCTGCTAAACCGACTTTTTGTTTGTCGATCCCGGACAATATAATGTTGTTGTTTTTTTCAACGGTTGCGGAAATTCCATCAGGCAGATCGAAGGCAACCGGGTTTGAGTATCCAACGTGAAGAACAATCTGCTTGCCGCTGAGTTCGGCGCGATATCCGATGCCGTTGATTTCCAGCTTGCGTTCGAAACCCTGGCTCACACCCGTAATCATGTTGGCGATAAGACTGCGGGTAAGGCCTTGCAAAGCCCTGCTGCTTCTGTCTTCTGCCACCAAGGTCACATTCATGACGCCATCTTCAATCTTCAAGTCAACCGCTGGATGTATGGATTGACTCAGTGTGCCCTTTTCTCCTGCGACGGTCAGCATCCGCTCCGAATACGTAATTTTAGCTTTATCCGGTATTGAAATCGGTTTTTTGCCTACTCGAGACATGTATTACTCTCCGTATTTAATTGAGCGTTCACAGGTTCAAGGTTCACCGTTCAGGGTTTGCATTTAATTGCTGACATTAGGTGCTGCTTCCCAAGCCTGTGCTTTGTTATTGTGTCTTTATATCTTGCTTTACTAACGTATCCGACTCTCTGAGCTTGCAAAATTTCGTTTGATTTGATGTAAGCCCAAAACCTTTGAACCCTGAACCTCGGAACGGTTAACAACCCCCTACCAGACGTGGCAGAGAATTTCTCCGCCTACTTTTTCCTGGCGCGCTTTTTTATCCGTCATGACTCCTATTGATGTAGAAAGAATTGCGATGCCCAGACCGTTGTAAACCGGCTTAATATCTTTGCATCTTACGTAAACTCGCCTGCTGGGTTTACTGATACGTTCCAATTTCCATATTACATTGGACTGACCCTCACCATATTTGAGGTATACCCGCAATATTCCCTGTTTACCATCTTTTAAAAATTTATAGTTCCGGATGAAACCTTCGCTTTTTAAAATTTTGGCAACTTCTGTTTTTAAGGTCGATCCAGGAATATCTACGCTGTTAAATTTGGCTTTGGCCGCGTTCCGGATGCGGGTTAACATATCAGCCATTGGATCACTAATCGCCATTGTTTTCTCCTAATTTATGGTCGCTGGCTTCTGGTCCCTGGTATCGGGTTCTTTTACTCAAAATCTTTAAACAGTTTTTCATTTTCACACAAATATACAGATAGCCAGGTTATGAAATGCAAATATTTTTAGAATTTTTTAGTTTAAAATAAGCAATTATTAATACCTATATTCGGTTTCGCCGCAGGTGGTCGATTTCAGAGATTTCCGGCAGCCAGGACCGGTTGCCAGCCACAAGTACCCAACGTTCAGTTACCGGAACTCAGTCTACCAGCTTGATTTAACCACCCCTGGCAACTTTCCCTGTGAAGCCATATCTCGAAAGCAAATCCGACAAATACCGAATTTCCTTATAAATGCTCTGGGTCGACCACAAATCGGACATCTATTGTAGGACCTTACTTTAAATTTAGGTTTTCTCATCGCTTTATTTCTAAGCGCCGTTTTTGCCAAATCGTCCTCCTAATTTGCTATCGATTCATAGTTCACCGTTCAGGGTTGATGGGCTAACAGTTCAAATTTTAGTTTAAACCTTTGAACCCTGAACCTTGAACCTCAGTTCCTGAAAGGCATGCCTAACAACCGCAGAAGTTCCTTACCTTCTTCATCGGTTTTGGCACTTGTTACAACACTGATGTTAAGCCCCTTGATCTTATCAATTTTATCGAATTCGATTTCCGGGAATATTATCTGTTCTTTGATACCCAGAGAATAGTTACCGCGGCCATCAAATGCTTGGCCTGATATTCCTCTAAAATCACGAACACGCGGCAGGGCGACGTTCACAAGTTTATAAAAAAAGTCATACATGCGGACGCGCCGCAAAGTTACCATGCAGCCGATGGGCATTCCTTCCCTCAGTTTAAAGGCCGCGATAGACTTTTTGGCTCGCGTTATGACCGGGTGTTGTCCGGCAATAATTTGAAGTTCAGCGGAAGCTGAATCCAGAAGCTTGATATTCTGGATAGCTTCTCCCAGGCCCATGTTCAAGACAACTTTCTCCAGTCTGGGAACTTCCATGACATTCTTATACTTAAAAGTTTCTATCAGCTTGGGAACGGCTTCTTTTAAATAAAATTCTTTTAGTTGTGACATTCTGATCCTCCGGCCAACGGTCCTATTTATCCAGCGCCTCACCGCATTTTACACAAATCCGAATCTTTTTCCCATCCTCCAGTCTTTGCATTTTTACACGAGCGGGCGTAACACATTTGTTACACATCACCATAACATTGGACCATTGGATCGGCATTTCTTTTTCGATAATTCCGCCCTGTTTGGTCTGGGCACTCGGTTTGCTGTGCCGCTTGACCATATTTATCTTTTCGACCAGGACACGACTTTTCTTGCGGTTGACATTCAATATTTTCCCTATCTTACCCTTATCCTTGCCGGCAAGGACCTTAACTTTATCATCTTTTTTTATATAACACCTATTCGCCATCATAAGCAGTATCTCCAAAACCTATTCAATTGACTATTTTCAATTGACGAATGACTAATTAAGGAATCCTGTCGATTTAAAATTCCTAAATATTCAATATTCATTCGTTCCGCCGCAGGCGGATCAATCATAAAACCTCCGGAGCCAGTGATATGATTTTCATAAACCGTTTGGCCCGCAGTTCCCTGGCAACAGGACCGAAAATACGGGTACCGATGGGCTCACGGGCTGCATTGATCAACACCGCAGAGTTATCATCAAAACGTATAAAAGAACCATCCGGACGTCTGATTTCTTTCTTGGTTCGCACAATCACGGCCTTGAGCACATCCCCTTTTTTTACCTTAGCATTCGGTATGGCTTCTTTGACCGATACAACTATGATGTCCCCAATCGATGCATACCGTCTGCGGGAGCCGCCAAGAACTTTAATGCAGTAAAGCACTTTGGCCCCTGAATTATCGGCCACGGTTAATCGTGTTTCTGCCTGAATCATTTTCTTTATATCCCTTTAAAATCAAACAGCCTTTTCAACAATTTTAATTACCCGCCACCTTTTTGATTTGCTTAGCGGACGAGACTCGGTAATCAGCACCTTGTCGCCAATCTGGCAATCATTGCGGTCATCATGGGCAGCGAACTTGGAACGTCTTTTCATAATTTTATGGTACATTTTATGCTTCACCAGTCGTTCAACCAGCACGGTGACTGTTTTGTCCGCTTTGTTGCTGACAACTGTCCCGGTCATTTGTCTTTTAGTTCCACGTTGTTTCATGGCAGTCACTATCCGTTATCTTTCTTTGGGTTTAAGGCGACTTCTCGAATGAAAGTTTTTAGCCTCGCAATATCTCGCTTCGTCTGTTTCATTTTCTGCGGGTCTTCAAGCTGTCCGATTTCATGTTGAAACCGCAGATTAAACAGTTCCTCTTTTAGATCAGAAACTTTCTGATGCATTTCATCGAGGTTTAAGTCTCTAATCTCAGCGGTTTTCATATGCCTTCGCTCCTCTCGACAAATTTTGTTTTCACAGCAAGCTTATGGGCAGCCAGCCGCAGAGCCTCTTGGGCCATTTCCTTGGAAACCCCTTGCATTTCATAGAGAATCCTGCCCGGCCGTATAACGGCTTCCCATCCTTCCGGTGCGCCTTTACCCTTACCCATCCTGACTTCAGCAGGTTTTTTCGTAAACGGCTTGTTGGGGAAAATTCGAATCCAGATACGCCCGCCCCTTTTGATATGACGGGTCATCGCAATACGAGCCGCCTCGATCTGTTTGGCGCTGATCTTGCCGCATTCGGTGGCCTGAAGTCCGAATTCTCCAAAATTCAATGTGCTCCCGCGACGGGCAATACCCTTCATCCGGCCTTTTTGCTGTTTTCGGAATTTTACTTTTTTAGGGCTAAGCATACGCTATATCTCCACTAAACCGTTATTTGCTATAAGCTATTTGTTAATCGTAAATACACGGCCAGCAAGCATTGTTACTAATAACCAATAACAATTAACTGCTTTCTATTTCCATTTGATCTTTCTTTAAGATCTCTCCCTTAAAAATAAAAACTTTGACCCCAATGATACCATATGTGGTGCGTGCCTCGCTAAATCCGTAATCAATATCAGCCCGGAGGGTGTGCAACGGCACTCGACCTTCCCGGTACCATTCGGTGCGAGCCATTTCAGCACCTCCCAGTCGACCGGCGCAGATGATTTTGACGCCTAACGCGCCAAACCGCATGGCCGATGAAACCCCCCGTTTCATTGCACGCCGAAAGGCAACTCTTCTTACTATCTGTAACGCCACATTTTCGGATACCAGCTGGGCCTCTATTTCCGGTTTTCTGACCTCCTGAATATCAATAAAAATTTCATGGGTGGTCATTTTCTCGAGTTCTTTTTTGAGCTGTGATATTTCAGCCCCTTTTTTACCAATCACAATTCCCGGCCTGGAGGTAAAAATGCGCAATCGGACCCGCCGGGATGATCGCTCGATTTCAATCCGGGACACACCCGCGTGATAAAGCTTCTTTTTAATAAATGTGCGCAGCTTATGGTCTTCCAGAATATATTGGGCATAGTTTTTTCCACCAAACCACCGGGATTCCCAAGTTTTTACTATTCCCAATCTTATTCCTATTGGATTTACTTTCTGGCCCAAGCTTTACCTCCTTTGTTAAGCCGAATTCTCTTCAGCTAAAATAACTGTAATGTGACTCGTTCTTTTTAATACACGCGTCCCCCGTCCCCTGGCTCTTGCTTTCCAACGCTTAAGGGTCGGCCCCTGGTCGGCGGTTATGTTTCGAATAACAAGCAAGTCAATATCAATATCCGCATTTTGATCTGCATTGGCAACGGCGGAACGAACAATCTTTTCTAAAATATTCGCGGCTTTCTGGGGCATGAACTTAAGCTTTTGAAGCCCGCTCTCCACGGGTTTACCCTTTATGTCGCCAACTATTTTGCGCACTTTTTGGGGCGAAATGCGAACATATTTTGATACGGCTCTAACCTCCATTGTCGTAACCCTTTATTTTTAGTTTTCAGGCGTCAGGTGTCAGCACCTTCGATTTTTTGCTGAAACCTGAAACCAACATTCGTGGACTACCTTTTCAGCTTAGACTTCTTATCTCCGGCATGCCCGTAAAACGTGCGTGTCGGAGAGAATTCACCCAATTTATGGCCCACCATATTTTCGGAGACAAACACCGGCACAAATTTGCGTCCATTGTGAACGGCCAATGTCACACCAACCATTTCCGGAACGATGGTCGAACGTCTTGACCACGTTTTGATGACTCTGCCGCTGCGCGACTCCTGAGCCATCAGCACTTTATTCATAAGCTTCGGTTCAATATATGGGCCTTTTTTTAGCGATCGTGGCATAAATACTCCAGTAAAGGTAGTTATGGGTTATTTGTTATCAGTTATTGGAAGCACTTTCGGCCAAACTCAAGAAGTCATCGGGATTTTTTGGTCCGCTTTTTTACGACCAGACGATCGCTGCTCTTATTCTTGCGCGTCTTGTAGCCTTTGGAGGGCACCCCCCATGGACTGCAAGGATGACGCCCGCCGGAGGACCGCCCTTCACCGCCTCCCATGGGGTGGTCAACCGGATTCATGGCAACACCCCTGACCCGGGGCCTTCTACCCAGCCATCTTTGGCGGCCGGCTTTACCCAGATCAATATTCTCATGCGATACATTGCCCAGCTGACCGACGGTGGCTTTGCAGTTCATCAAAACCATTCGGACCTCTCCCGACGGCAGCTTGATCAGTACATAACGATCTTCCTTGGCCATCAGTTGGGCATAGGTGCCGGCACTTCTGACAATCTGACCGCCTTTACCCGCCCGCAGTTCAATGTTATGAATTTGGGTGCCCAGGGGAATATTGCTCAGCGGCAGCGTATTGCCCGGCTTAATATCGGCATCGGGTCCTGACTCTACGATATCATTCACCTTAAGATTTAAAGGCGCCAGGATATAGCGTTTTTCGCCGTCGACGTAGTGCAGCAATGCAATGCGGGTTGAACGATTCGGATCATATTCGATTGAAGCCACCCTGGCCGGGATACCGATTTTATCGCGTTTAAAGTCGATTATTCTGTAGTGCCGTTTATGACCGCCGCCGCGATGTCTGCAGGTAATGCGCCCTTTGGCATTGCGCCCGCCTGATTTATTAATGGCCTTCAGCAGTCTCTTTTCCGGTTTGGTTGTCGTTATCTCTTCAAAAGAGGAGTAAGCTTGAAAGCGACGCCCCGGAGATGTCGGTTTTACCTTTCTTATAGCCATGTTATGCTCCTATACACCTTCGAAAAAATCTATCCGCTCGCCGGGCAGTAACTTTACTATTGCCTTTTTCCAATCACGGCGTTTGCCGGTGATCCGGCCTCTTTGTTTGGTTTTACCCGTTACTTGCATCGTTTTGACGGCTGCGACGCGGACATTGAATATAGATTCAATCGCCTGTTTAATTTCAATTCGATTGGCCCGTCGATCCACCTCAAAGGACAGTTGATTGTTCAGTTCTTTCTGAATACTGGTCTTTTCGGTGATCAAGGGCCTTATGATAACTTCATGCGAAATCATGCTTGCAGCCTCCCCTCGATATTCTTTACCGCAGGCTCCAGCAATACCAAGGTCCGATACTTTAGAATGTCATAGACGTTCAGACCTTCGCTTCTGAGCACTTTTATATCGCGGACGTTTCTGGATGACAGTTCTAAATTTTCATTTTTTTCGTCGGTGACGATCAGGGCCGAGTCGAGATTAAGGTTTTTCAATACTCCGACAAACTCTTTGGTTTTTATCTCTTCGAGCTCGAAGCGGTCCAAAACCACCAGTTCGTTCCCATTCAATTTGCTGCTCAGCGCCATTTTCAAGGCCAGCTTTTTGACCTTTTTGGGAGCCTGATATTTATAATTTCTCCCATCAGGCCCGAAAACGACGCCACCGCCACGCAATAAAGGGGATTTGATATCGCCACGACGTGCCCGGCCTGTGCCCTTCTGGCGATACAGCTTTCGTCTGCTGCCTTTAATGTCACTGCGGTGTTTGACGGCAGCGGTACCTGCCCGCCGGTTGGCCAATTGCATCGTCACAACTTCATGCAATACACTGGACTTAACAGGCACGCTGAACACGTCATCTGCAAGTTCAACCTGCGAAATTTGTTTGCCTTTTATGTTTTGGACATTTAGGACCGGCATACGCTTCCTCATCCATTATTTTTTGACCCTGTTGCAGGATCATCAATTTTGTTTAAATTTAGGTTTATTGACAGCCATCAAACCGGATTCGGCTCCCGGCACCGCGCCTTTAATCAGAATTACATTATCTTCCGGGCGGATATCAACGATCTCCAGATTGCGAATCGTTTTACGATCATTGCCGTATTGACCCGGCATTTTTTTGCCTTTGATAACTTTCGCCGGCCAGGCACTGCAACCGATGGAGCCAGGCCGTCGGACATTTCTACTGCCGTGCGTCATCGGGCCCCGGTGAAAACCATAGCGTTTGATAACACCCGCAAAGCCGCGGCCTTTGGTGGTCCCGACAACATCGACGCGATCGCCCACCTTGAACATATCAACCGTAATTTCCTGACCAAGGTTGTACTCCTCCGGATTATCAACGATGAATTCTCTTACATGCTGAAAGCATTGATCTCCGCTTTTTTTAAAATGACCCTGCAGCGGTTTGTTTACCCGGGATTTCCGCTTCTCTCCAAAACCAAGCTGCAAGGCATCGTATCCGTCCGAAGCCCTGGTCTTTATCTGAGTCACCACACAAGGACCGGCTTCAATCACAGTTACCGGATAATAGCGCCCGTCAGAAGTGAAGAATCCGGTCATTCCCAATTTTTTTCCTAACAGTCCTCTACTCATAGCCCAACCTATCCCTTTTACACAGCAGTTTAGTCATTTCATTGCCTCTGCCGAAGACAGGGCTTTTTTTCTAAATAGTAACGGGAACCAAGAATTTAAGGATTTGGAATCAATCTTTACCCCCGAGCCGTTACTTTCCAAATCCTTCAGGCAGGATGGCAAGCTATAGCTTTATTTCAACATCGACACCCGGTGATAGATCCAGTTTCATCAGAGCATCCACAGTTTGCTGGGTGGGCTCAAGGATGTCGAGCAGCCGTTTGTGTGTCCGCATTTCGAATTGTTCACGAGATTTTTTATCAATGTGAGGGGAACGCAAAACACAATATTTGTTAATCCGGGTCGGCAACGGTATCGGCCCCACAACTTTGGCACCGGTTTTTGCAGCCGTATCTACAATATCTGATGCTGATTGATCCAGTAGCTTGTGATCGTAAGCCTTGAGCCGGATCCTGATCTTGGTATTCGTTATCATTAGTTTCAGTCTTTCTCTTTATTCAATAATCTCACTGACGACACCGGCACCTACCGTACGGCCACCTTCTCGAACCGCAAAACGCACTTCCTTCTCCATGGCAATCGGCGTTATCAACTGCGCCTCTATCGTTACATTGTCGCCGGGCATCACCATCTCCACACCTTCCGGTAACGTTAATATGCCGGTTACATCCGTGGTGCGAAAATAAAACTGCGGACGATAACCACTGAAAAACGGCGTGTGCCGACCGCCTTCCTCTTTGC
>JBATKU010000718.1:0-1651 GCA_049669725.1 Desulfobacterales bacterium | reverse complement strand
AAACTTCGTCGCCGGTCATTCTAAATTCCTTCGGCAATCTGACCGCCTGGCTGTGCCCATTTTTAAATAATTTTGCTGTTTTCATTGTTATTCTCCATTATAAATATATATAATCAGTATAGACTATTAATATTTTTTGTCAAGTGGAAAACACAGATTAAATTTTTACTAAAAGGGATGGAAAGCCGAATTAGCAAGGCGTGATGAACTTGCATGACGCACCATGGTCACCCCGCGGTAAATCTGCCTTTTGTTTTGGGGATTTCATCTCCCTCTATGCAGGGCCCCGATCGGTATCAGTCTTACTCCGTCCAACGCAAAGTATTCTTCGCCCGCATAGAAAAGAAATCGTTTGATCGGACGCCTTAAATGGTCTTCGAACTGTTTTAAATTTTTAATATGCCTGGAGCCTGGTCTTTTCGTCGCTTTTATTTCGACAGCATAGACGGTGTCATCCACTTCAAAAACCAGATCAATTTCACGGCCGGCAGCACTTCTGTAATAGTAAAATTGATCGGTGGCGATCATATTGAGCTTCCGGCGCTTTTCGAGCTCCGATATGACAAAGCTCTCAATGAGTTGGCCTTCGCTGACCCTGGCATTGAGGCTATGGATAATACCATTGTCGGCAAAGTATGTTTTTGCGGCTTTGATGTGACGCTTCGCCGGTCCGTATTGATAGCCGAATAATTTAAATGTCAGTTGAGCTTGCTGGAGAGCGTTTAGGTATTTTTTGGTTGTCGGAAAACTGATTCCAGCCTCTCTTGCAAAATTCGAAACCTCAAGGTGCGAACCCAGTGAGCGTGTCAGATTCTGAAAAATCGCCAGCAAGCCGTCGAGGTTTTCGATATTCGATAGCTGCATCAAATCCCTTGTGAAATAGGTATTCCAGTAGTTTTTGAGCACCTGAGTCTTATTTTCTTCGTTTTCCTGTGACAGCACCTCCGGAAATTGACCATAAGTCAGGACGGTGGGCAATTGCCGATTTGCCTCCTTGATATTCGGAAGGGCTGTGCCTTCCTCAAGTATGGAATGGGTCGCTTCGCCTTCATCTTCGCCCCAGCAGGCGGTGGGCAGGGATATAATTTCGACTCTGCCCGCTAAGGTATCAGCAGCGGCGTCAAGAAGGCCGAGGGTGCTGGATCCGGTCATCAAAAACCAGGCATTCTCGTTATCGATAGCGTACTTCACCGCCACAGTCAGCATTGGCAGCCGTTGAATTTCATCAATAATCGCCTGACTGCCAAGGCTGCGGATGAAACCTTTGGGGTCTCGCTTTGCCCAGTCCAAATGATCCAGATCGTCCAGAGTCGCGTATTGAAGTTCCGGATAGCGCTGTTTAAGCAGGGTTGTTTTACCGGAACGTCTCGGGCCGATGATCAAAGAGCTCTTGTTGAGTGGTATTTCAAGCCATCTTTCAAACATGCTTACAATATAGCATGGATATATTTAAAATCAAGTTCCAATATATCCATATTTTTCAGTTCACACGAAACCGGCTCAAGGTAGGTGCATCGTAGATCCCATAAAAATATTTATGGGGAAAACATTAAGGTGAGTGCTGTTACGTTAGTTACGCTGCTCCTGGAGGCTCATCATCTCCAGCATCCTCTTCGGGGCCGCACTCTTTTTCGATCAGATCGTCCTTGAG